>CAYZHZ010000134.1:0-6912 GCA_964477625.1 uncultured Salinibacterium sp. | reverse complement strand
TCTACATCATCGGCGTGTTCGTCTCGTTCACGCTGGGTCAGACGGGCATGGTGAAGCACTGGTTGCGCGTGCTCGACCACGGCAAGCTCGATGATGCCTTCGATCGCGGGTCGGCAATCCGCGGTCTCATCATCAACGCCCTCGGTGGCGTTCTGACGGCGAGCGTGCTCATCATCGTCACCGTCACGAAGTTCACCCACGGAGCGTGGATCGTCTTCGTCATCATGCCGATCCTGTTCCTGCTCATGCTCGGCGTGAATCGGTACTACCGCGACGTCGACAAGGAGATCGAGGCCGACCCGACGACCCGCTTCGGCGCGAAGGGTGATCACGCGATCGTGCTCGTGGGGCGTATGCAGAAGCCCGTGCTCAAGGCGCTCGACTACGCGATCGCGGCACGACACGACTCCATCGAAGCGGTGCACGTGTCGATCGATGACGCCGCGACAGAGCAGCTCGAGAAGGATTGGGTGGCGCAGAACATCAAGGTGCCGCTCAACGTGCTCGAGTCCCCGTACCGCGACATCAGCGCTCCGCTCGCGAAGTACATCAAGGCGCGACGCGAGGAGCACGGCTCCGAGGTCGTGACGGTCTACACGCCGCAGTACATCGTCGGGCACTGGTGGGAGAACCTGCTGCACAACCACAAGGCTCGGCGCATCCGTCACAAGCTCTCACTCGTGCACGGCGTCGTCATCGCCCTCGTGCCGTGGTTGCTCGACTCGTCGACCCTCATCTACGGCCGCCGGTCGCGACCGCTGCCCGGTGAGGACCGTCGCGGTGAGCCCCGTCGGCCCGTGCAACGCAAGGCGATGCCGCCGGCCAAGCCCGTCGTCACCCGCAAGCCCCCGGCCCAGAAGTGATTCGCGACGTCGTCGCCGTCTTCGTGGGCGGTCTCCTCGGCACCGCACTGCGCCTCGGCATCGATGCGCTGCTCCCCCACAGCGACAACGAGTTCCCGCTCTCGACCCTGCTCATCAATGTCGCGGGGGCTTTCGCGCTCGGCGCACTCGTCGCCAGACTGTGGCCCAGCGCGGCTCCCTGGCTCAAGGCCGCGCTCGGCCCGGGACTGCTGGGTTCGTTCACGACGTTCTCCGCTGTCGCGGTCGCCCTCGTCTCACTCACCGCCGCGGGAGATGCCTTCATGGCGATCGGCTACCTAGCGCTCACCCTCCTGCTGGGTGTCGGAGCCGCCGCCCTGGGGCTCGGCCTCGGCCGCCGCATCATTCCCACACCGGAGTACGAAGAGTGATCGCCGTCATCGCCGCCATCGCCGCCGGGGCCTTCGCGGCGGTCGCGCGCTACCTCGTCACGAGGTACGTCACGGCCCCCTGGGGTGTGCTCGCCGTCAACGTCGTGGGGTCGGCGATCGGGGGAGCGGTGCTCGGGCTCGCCGAACTCGGGGCGATGGGGGCGGATGCGCGACTCATCCTTCTCGGAGGTCTCTGCGGCGGCCTCACGACCTTCAGCACCTTCAGCGTCGAGACGGTGCAACTTGCGGTCGCGGGTCGCTGGCGCACCGTCATCCTCTCGGTCGTGCTCAACCTCACGCTCGGCATAGCGGCGGCCGCGGCGGCGTACCTGCTCGTGCTCGCGCAGGCCTAGCTTTCCCGTGGTCGCCTAGGTCGCTACTAGCGCTTCGGCCAGTGCCAGGCGGGCTCGTCGAGAGCCCCCTGACCCTGCACGAACGTCTCGCCGAGGTCTTTGACGAGATCGATTCGGGCCACGTCGGCCCGCGACGCATCGAGCGCTGCCAACAGTCGCGACGAGTGCGACACGACGATGACTTGCGAGCGGGTGGATGCTGCCGCGATGAGCCCCGCGAGCGGCTCGACCAGATCGGGGTGCAGGCTCGTCTCCGGCTCGTTGAGCACCAGGAGGGCGGGCGGGCGTGGACTCAGCAAAGCCGCGACCCACAGCAGGTAGCGCATCGTTCCGTCAGACAGCTCGGCAGCGCCCAGCGACCGCAGCATGCCGGGCTGCGTCATGCTCACCGTGAACCACCCGTCGCGCTGCTCGACCCTCACCGACGAGCCGGGGAAGGCGGCCTCAATCGCGGAGTTCAGTTCGCCCGATCCGAGCTCGCGCACGGTCTCCAGCGCGGCCGCGAGGTCACTGCCGTCTGCGGAGAGCACGGGGGTGCGGGTACCCAGCTGCGGATGGCGTGCCGGGGCATCGGCATCCGTGCGGAAATGGTCATAGAACCGCCACGACCGGATCTGCTCCCGCAGGGCGAGCAACTCCGGTGCAGCGCGCGGATCGGCGAACTCGCTCAGCATGCTGTCGTAGGGGCGCAGGCGATGATCGTGCGGTGCCCAGTCACCAGCAGAATCGCGGATGCGCACCGCCGGGCCGTGTCGTTCGGTGAGCAGCGTCGACGGCCGCAGCACCCCACCCGACCACACGGCTTCGGTCTTGATCTCGGGATCCTGCGCGAACAGTGTCGGTCCGACCGAGGCCGGAATCCCCAGCTCCATCGCGTAGCTGAATTCGTCGGACGCGAAGCCGAGCTTCAGAGAGATCGGGCCGCTGCGTCGCGTGCCCTGCACCGAGAACTCGCCGGCACGTACCGAGCGCGCAATCGACTCGGGTCCGGCCCAGAGCGTGCTCGACATGCCACCCTCGCGCGCGAGTGCGGCGATCGCCCCGTTGCTCGCGGCGGCGGCGAGCAAGCGCAGAGATCGATAGACGCTCGACTTGCCCGTGCCGTTGGCTCCCGTGATGACCGTGAGGGGCGCGAGCGGAACGATGAGGTGACGGAGAGACCGGTATCCCTCGATCGCAAGCGTCGTAAGCATCAGTCGACGGGGGCGGGATCCCGGTCGTCTGCGGCAACGTCGTGCTTGGCCACCTCGCTCGGCGAAGGGTCGCGCTTGAGCGGCACCTTCAGAAGGGTGAAGAGCACGGCGAGCGCCGCGCCGACGACGATGACGATGTCGGCGACGTTGCCGACGAACCAGTTGCCGTAGGCGATGAAGTCGACCACGTGACCGCGCGCGAAGCCGGGCTCACGAAACAGACGATCACCGAGGTGCGTCATCGCGCCCCCCAGGATGAGGCCGAGCACGATGGTCCACGGTGTCGAGCGCACCTTCCAGGCGAACACGATGATTCCGACGACCACGACAGCGGCGACAATCGCGAAGATCCAGGTGAAGTTCTCGCCGATCGAGAACGCCGCACCCGGGTTGTAGACGAGCCAGAAACGGATGAAGTCACCGATGAACGGGATGACTTTGCCGTCCTGCAGGTTCTCGATGGCCCACACCTTCGTGAGCTGATCGGCGAGGACGACAATGACGGCGACCGCGACCGCGATCCAGAACGGTCTCTTCATGCGGTCGAGTTTACTGGCGTGCGGCCTGGAGCCGACTGAGGGTTGCGATCACCTGGCGGGCGATCATCCGTCCAGCTCGGTTGGCACCGATCGTGGATGCCTGCGGCCCATACCCGGCGAAGAATATGCGGGAGTCGCGGAACGAGACGCCCGAGCCGACCGACATGCCGCCCTCCTTCTCGCGCAGCTTGAGGGGAGCGAGGTGACGCAGCTCGGGGCGGAACCCGGTCGACCAGATGATGGCCTCCGCCTTCTGGAAGGCGCCATCAGACCACCGCACCCCGTCGGGCTCGATTGACGAGAACATCGGTCGCGGGGTCAGCACACCGCGTTCGATGCCGGCCTGGATGCGGCGCGTACGCGGCACGCCCGTGCCGCTCACGATCGACGGCAGCGTGCGACCGGCCCGCGCCGCCTCATCCTGCTTCTGCACCGCCTCGACGCGAGCCTCGAGGTTGAGCTCGCCGTCTTCGAGAAAGTCGATCGGTCGACGGCTTACCCACGTGGTGGATGCGGCGAGGTCTTCGAGCTCGAGCAGAAACCCGATCGCCGACGTGCCACCGCCCACCACGACGACGTTGAGCCCGGCGTAGTCCTCGGCCCTGACGTAGTCGTTGGTGTGCACGTGCTTGCCCTCGAACGACTTGAGTCCCGGGTACCACGGGATGAACGGCGCGCCCCAGGTTCCTGTTGCGTTGACGACGGTCTCGGTCGTCACGTCCCGGTCCTCGTCGTCGAAGCGGAAGGTTACGCGCAAGTTCTCGTCGACGTTCTCGACCGACGTCACGTCGGCGGGCCGTACCACCTGAAAGCCGAAGTGATCCTCGTACTGGCGGTAATAGTCCGCGACGATGGCCTTCGCGGGCGCGTGCCGGTCGGCGGTGTCGAAGCTGAGCCCCAACTCGTCCATTCCGGGCAGGTCGTTGATGCGGTGCGCCGAGCCGATGCGCAGGGCCTCCCACCGAAACTGCCAGGCGCCGCCCGTGGAGGGCCCGCGATCGAGCACGACGAAGTCGTTGCCGGGATCGAGGCCCAGGCGCTTGAGGTAGTACGACACCGAGAGACCCGCCTGGCCCGCACCGATCACGACAACAGAGGTGTCAGTACCAGCGGACGTCACGCGACCACGTTACCGGTAGGTGGATAACCACCCCGGTAGGCGTAACCCCCCGTGCTAAACTGGCGGTTAGTTTTCACCCTGTTCGCTCCC
Organism: uncultured Salinibacterium sp.; assembly: GCA_964477625.1. Taxonomy (GTDB): domain Bacteria; phylum Actinomycetota; class Actinomycetes; order Actinomycetales; family Microbacteriaceae; genus Rhodoglobus. Next base: position 2,365 of record CAYZHZ010000134.1, on the reverse strand, counting down.
TGGCATCGACCCCGGGACACACAACACGAGGGGGTCTCGCATGGGACGCGGCCGTCAGAAGGCGAAGCACACCAAAGTCGCCCGGGATCTGAAGTACTTCAGCCCCGACACGAACTATGGCGCGCTCGCGCAGGAGCTCGCCTCCACCCCCACGCCCAACCCGCGTCTCGCGGAAGACCTCGAGAAGTGGCCCGAGTTCGCGGGCGCTGCGTCGAGCTACTCCGAGGATGACGACGCCGACGAGTTCGACGACGCGGAAGACGAGAAGAGCGCGTAGCGGTGAGTGACGCGTAGGTTTCGATACGGCCTGCGGCCTACTCAACCACCGGTTATTGAGTAGCGCATCGCGCGTATCGAAATCCGATACACCGCTAGCGCGGCTACTCAACCACCGGCGTAGGCTCCCACGAGCCTGACGGCGCCGCCATCGACTCCCTTGGCACCCTGCTCGAAGCCGGTGAGGTCGCGCTGCGCGGTCGAGATGCGCCCGATCTCCCACGTCGGCAGACCCGCGGCGGTGAGAGCGGTGCGGATGCGTGCAGCATCCGTCTGCGCAACGACCGCGATCATGCCAATGCCCAGATTCCACGTGCCCTCAGACGACTCGAGGGTGGAACCCGCGAGGTCAGACAGCACCCGGAACACGGCGGGCGGCGACCAGGTCGATCGCTCTACCTCGACCCACGAGCCGACGGGGAGTACGCGTGCGAGGTTCGCCGCGATGCCGCCCCCCGTGACGTGACTGAGGGCGTGGATGCCGCCGGCAGCAAGCAGTTCGACGAGCGGCGCCGTGTACAGCCTCGTGGGCTCGAGCAGTACCTCGCCGACCAGGCCACCGAGTTCGGCCGAGGTGTCGGTGAACCCGATCCCGCGACGTTGCAGGATGTGCCGCACGAGGGAGAACCCGTTGCTGTGCAGTCCCGAGGACTCGAGTGCAAGCACCACATCGCCGTCCTGCACGAGGTGTGCCCCGAGCAACTTGTCCGCCTCGACGGCTCCGACGGCGGCGCCCGCGACGTCGTAGTCATCGGGACCGAGCAGGCCGGGGTGCTCGGCGGTCTCCCCGCCGACGAGCGCGGTGCCGGTGGCGGAGCATCCTTGCGCGATGCCGGCCACGATAGCGGCGATGCGCTCGGGGACGACACGTCCGCACGCGATGTAGTCCGTCATGAACAGCGGCGTCGCCCCCGTCACGATGATGTCGTCGACGACCATGCCGACGAGGTCGAGCCCGATGGTGTCGTGCTTGTCGATCGCCTGCGCGATCGCGACCTTCGTGCCGACACCGTCGGTCGAGGTGGCGAGCAGCGGACGGTCGAAGCTCTTCAGGAACGAGACGTCGAAGAGACCAGCGAACCCGCCGACACCGCCGACAACCCCGGGACCGTGGGTGCGGGCAACCGCCGCCTTCATGAGTTCGACGGCAAGGTCACCGGCGGCCGTGTCGACCCCCGCTTCGGCGTAGCTCGAGGAGGAGTCGTGGGTCACGCTCCCAGAGTACCGGCGGCCCTTGCGTCGAGTGAACGCCGCATGACGTGTGGGAGACTAGACCGTACCCATTCGGTACGTGTCCTCACCGATCTTCAGGGAGCCACCGCCCAGCATGTGCGGCATCGTCGGCATCGTCTCCACTCACCCGGTAGCGCAGCAGGTCTACGACGCGCTCCTCCTGCTGCAGCACCGAGGGCAGGACTCGACGGGCATCGCCACCGCGGATGGCAGCACCCTCCACATGTTCAAGGCCCGCGGCCAGGTACGCGAGGCGTACCGCACCCGCGACATGCGCAGCCTGTTGGGCAACATGGGCCTCGGGCACGTGCGGTACGCGACCAAAGGCAACGCCAAGAACGAGGAAGAGGCGCAGCCCTTCTACGTGAATGCGCCGTACGGCATCACGCTCATCCACAACGGAAACCTCACCAACACGCGCGAGCTCACCGACGAGCTCTTCAGGGTCGACCGCCGTCACCTCAACACCACGAGCGACACCGAGCTGCTCGTCAACGTGCTCGCCAACGAGTTGCAACAGCAGATCACGGGCACCCAACTCGACCCCGATCAGGTGTTCGCGGCCATCACGCGGGTGCACGAACGTGTGGAGGGATCGTACGCGGCGATAGCGCTCATCGCCGGGCACGGGCTTCTCGCGTTCCGGGATCCGTACGGCATCCGCCCCCTCGTTCTGGGCCGTCGGCAGAGCGGCTTCGTGGGCGACGAGTGGATCGTCGCATCGGAATCGCTCGTGCTCGAGAGCGCGGGTTACGAGGTGGTGCGGGATGTTGCACCCGGTGAGGCCGTCTTCATCACGCCCGACGGGCAGATGACCTCGCGCCAGTGCTCGCCGAACCCGCGGCTCGTGCCGTGC
>CAYZHZ010000133.1:0-6968 GCA_964477625.1 uncultured Salinibacterium sp. | reverse complement strand
CGTGCTGCGGGTGAGCGGCAAGACGGGACAGGGCGTGGATGACCTGCTCGACCGTGTCGTCGAGCTCATCCCTGCGCCCCAGGGTGATCCCCACGCACCTTCGCGTGCCATGATCTTCGACTCGGTCTACGACTCCTATCGCGGCGTCATCACGTACGTTCGCATGATCGACGGCAAGCTCAGCCCGCGTGAACGCATCCAGATGATGTCGACTCGCGCGGTGCACGAGTTGCTCGAGATCGGTGTCTCTTCCCCCGAGCCCACGCCCACGAGGGGGCTCGGCGTCGGCGAGGTCGGCTACCTCATCACGGGAGTGAAGGACGTACGTCAGTCCAAGGTCGGCGACACCGTGACGAACGCCGCGAAACCGTCGACACAGCCCCTCGCGGGCTACACCGATCCCAAGCCGATGGTCTTCTCCGGGCTTTACCCGATCGACGGAAGTGACTATCCGGTGCTGCGCGAGGCGCTCGACAAGCTCAAGCTCTCCGACGCCTCCCTCAACTATGAGCCCGAGACTTCGGTCGCGCTCGGGTTCGGCTTCCGATGTGGATTCCTCGGACTGCTGCACCTCGAGATCGTGACGGAGCGGCTGGAGCGCGAGTTCGGCCTCGATCTCATCTCCACCGCCCCGAGTGTCACGTATGAGGTCACGACAGAAGACAAGAAGCAATTCACTGTCACCAACCCGAGTGAATTCCCGTCCGGCACGAAGATCGCCCACGTGAGCGAGCCGATGGTGCGTGCCGCGATCCTCGCACCCAAGGACTACGTCGGCACGATCATGGAGCTGTGCCAGTCGCGTCGAGGCACCCTCATCGGCATGGACTACCTCGGTGAAGACCGCGTGGAGATCAAGTACACGATCCCGCTCGGTGAGATCGTCTTCGATTTCTTCGATCAGTTGAAGAGCAAGACCGCCGGCTACGCGTCCCTCGACTACGAGCCGAGCGGCGAGCAAGAGGCCGACCTGGTGAAGGTCGACATCCTCCTGCAGGGTGAGGCAGTCGACGCGTTCAGTGCGATCGTGCATCGCGACAAGGCGTACGCGTACGGCACCCTCATGGCCGAGCGTCTCAAGAAGCTCATTCCTCGCCAGCAGTTCGAGGTTCCCATTCAGGCGGCGATCGGCGCGCGAATCATCGCCCGTGAGAACATTTCGGCGATGCGCAAAGACGTGCTCGCCAAGTGTTACGGCGGCGACATCACCCGCAAGCGCAAGCTCCTCGAGAAGCAGAAGGAGGGCAAAAAGCGAATGAAGATGGTGGGCCGAGTGGAGGTTCCGCAGGAGGCGTTCGTTGCCGCCCTAACGGGGGACACCGAGGTCAAGAAGAAGTAACGGCGGGCATGACAAGGCCAGCCGTCTGTCAGACTGGCGGGATGTCTTTGCGCTCCACCGCTCTCTCCGCCGAGGTCCCCGTGACCTACGCGGCGGTCGGGGCAACCCAGGCGGCTGATCTCCTCACCCACCCACCACAGGGTTTCCGGGCGATGCAGGCGCGCACCCGAATTGGCCACGGCGACGCTCGCTGGGAGTGGGCGGGACAGCAAGTCATGAGCTGGGGCATCCAGCGCCGTTCGGGTTTTCGGGTTCGGCCGCTGACGACGGCGTCAACCCCGCGCACCGAGCAGGTCTACAGTTCCGAGGGGCACGAGATGTTGCGCGCGGGAGACTCCGCCGAGCTCATCGCCATGGGGATCACCTCACCCGTGCGCGTGATCTACATCATCGACGACGAGGTCCGCAGGGGGTTCGCTGTCGGAACTCTCCCCGGCCACCCCGAGTGCGGCGAGGAGTCCTTCGTTATCGATCGCACCGAAGACGGATCCGTGTGGATGACGATCCGCTCCTTCTCGCACCCGAGTTCGCGTCGGTGGTGGATGCTCTACCCGGTGCTGCGGGTGATGCAGTCCGTCATGACCAGGCGCTACCTGCGTTCACTCTCCGTTCCGATCGACTGAGGCATGAACCGTACCGGTCGCGCGATCACCGCAGCCTTCACCCGCACCCCGGCCAGACACGTGCTTCGGGCGATCGTGCCGCCCCTCGATAGGGCGCTTTTCTCCGTGAGTGGGGGCCGGTGGAAATTGAGCTCGCCTGCCATGCCATCGCTCATGCTGTTCACGATCGGCGCGAAGACGGGGCAACGTCGCGAGTCGCCCCTCATCTGTTTCCCGCAGACGGACGGCAGTTGGTATATCTGCGGCAGCAACTTCGGTCTCGAGCATCATCCAGCGTGGACGTCGAACCTCCTCGCGCACCCTGAAGCTGAGGTGCACTACCGCCGTACGCTTCACGCGGTGCGGGCGCGCATGCTGAGTCAGTCCGAGGCGGATGCCCTCTGGCCGTACCTCGAGAGCGAATGGCCGAACTACCGCGACTACGAGAAGACTGCCCACCGCAGCATCCGCGTCTTCCACCTCGTCCGCCGCTGATGCCGAGCGTCCTTCCCCTCGCCGACCCGGCTCCGCTTGACGGTGCGCTACCTTCATCGGTCGCCGATTCGGCAGGCGATCGACGTTTCGGGGTGTACGTGCACGTCCCGTTCTGCCGAGTGCGGTGCGGGTACTGCGACTTCAACACCTACACCAGTGAAGAACTCCGCGGTGCCAAGCGTGCCGACTATGCGGCGCAAGCAATCGCGGAAGTGGGATTCGCGGCATCTGTTTTGCGGGACGCAGGCGTTCCCGAACGGCCGGTGGAGACCGTCTTCTTCGGGGGTGGAACCCCGACGATGCTCCCGGCGGGCGATCTTGGGCAGATACTGAATGCGATCGTCGAGACCTGGAGCCTGGCTCCCGCGGCCGAGATCACGACCGAGGCAAACCCCGATTCTGTCGATCGTGAGTACCTCCGCGAACTACGGTCCGCAGGGTTCACCCGAGTCTCGTTCGGAATGCAGTCGGCCGTCGAGCACGTTCTCGCAACCCTCGAGCGCACCCACGATCCGCGGCGAATTCCACTCGTCGTCGGATGGGCGCGCGAGGCGGGGCTGGAGGTCTCTCTCGACCTCATCTACGGGACGCCCGGTGAGACGCTCGCCGACTGGCAGAGCTCACTCGAAGCCGCGCTCGCCGAGCGGCCCGACCACCTCTCGGCCTACGCGCTCATCGTCGAAGAGGGGACCAAGCTCGCGGCCCAGATCAGGCGCGGGCAGGTGGCAATGCCTGACGACGACCTGCAGGCCGACATGTACGAACTCGCGGATGCCTGCCTCGCGGCTGCCGGATACGAATGGTATGAGGTGTCGAACTGGGCCTCGCGCGACGAGTACCGATCCGAACACAACCTCGGCTATTGGCTCGGCCACGACTGGTGGGGAGTGGGCCCGGGCGCTCACAGCCATGTCGGGGGAGTGCGATGGTGGAACGTCAAGCACCCCGCCGCCTATGGCGACCGCATCGCCGCGGGGCAATCACCCGCCGCCGGCCGCGAGCTACTCGACGAGTCCACCCGTCAACTCGAGGCTGTGCTCCTGGGTACGCGGTTGCGCGATGGCTTCCCGGTCGACTCGCTCGCCGCTGCTGGGCGTCGCGCTGTGGCCGGACTCATAGCCGACGAACTCGTGGATGCCCGAGCTGCGATCGCCGGGCGCATCGAGCTGACTCTCCGCGGCCGTCTCCTCGCCGACGCCGTCGTGAGGAGACTGACGGTCGGGTAGTGCTCAGCCGCTCTTACGGCGGAACTCGCGCTTGTGGTTGGCCCGGTCGTGGGTGCCCTGGATGGAGGAGTCCCCATCGAGGTGACCCGGCCGAGCTTGCTCACCCTTGCGTTTGCGCTCGAGCGCTTCGCGGAACTTGCGCTTCGTCTCGTCGTTGTCCGGTTTCTCGTTCTCCGACTTCATGGTTCGAGCGTAGGGGATCGACCGACTGCACATATTTACCCTGTCGCGAATCTGCATCATCGAGCGCACCCTGGACTGGTGAATCCCGATCGCGTACCCAGCCTTCGCGTCTCCGACGCGCCGTCCCAGTCCGATGCCGACTGGTATCTTGCCCAGCTCACGGGCCACAGCCCGGACAGCGTGAGCGCCGCAGTGGCCTGGGTGGGCGTCGAACACGACGCCGCGGCCCGGCATACCTCGGATGTGGCGCCGTTCGCCCTCGAGCCGACACCGCGGCGCATCATCCCTCGTCACGTCATCGGTCTCGCGGCCGCAGCAGCCGTGCTTGCGACGACGCTCGGCTGCGTCACGGTCTACGGCGCAGGCACTACCGCGCGCGGTACGCAGCTCACCCTGCCCGATTCAGTCGTCGAGATCACGGCTCGCTCCGGCGTTCACGACGCGAGGCCGGTCGACACGACGACCGTCGCCGTGGCTGATCCCGGCTCAAACGCCGACTCGGCGACACCTCGATCGCCTCAGCCGCAGTCTCCTCAACCACCGCAGTCTCCGCAGTCCTCGGTTCCCGTGCCGGGTTCGACACCCTCGCCCACACCCACGTCGCCAGTGTTGGAGCCGTCCACCGTACCGCCAGATGTCGACCCCACGCCTCCCGAGCCCGAGCCGGACCCCGCGCCCTCGACCCCGCCGGCCGATCCCACACCCACGATCGAACCGTGAGAGCCGTGCGACGATAGTTGAGTGAATTCTCGACTCGCCTTCGGTGTTGTTGCGGTGGCGATGATCGGCGCTCTTACGGCGTGCGCGACACCCACTCCACTGCCGCCCGGCCCCACGCGGGACGAGATACTCGAGCTGCGGGCCGAGGAGAACTTCGACTGGTGGCAGTCGATGTCCGGCGGGCAGCCCCAACCTCTCGTGGAACCAGTCGAGTACGTGTCCTATGAGTTGTGGCCCGTGTACATGGAGCGTTGCGTGACGGCCGCGGGGTTCACCGGCATCCGGGCGAACGGCGAGAGCATCATGTTCGACGCTCCCGCCGGCGAGGAACTCGCCACCAACCGGGCCTATTACGTCTGCTATCAGCAGTATCCGCTCGAGATATCGGATTCGACGTCAGAGGGGCTATTCAGCAAAGCCCAGGTGTCGTGGCTCTATGACCGGTTCACGCAGCGCATCGGACCGTGCCTTCAGATGCTCGGGTACGTCGTGTCGCCTCCTCCCGATCGGGACGAATTCATCGACAGCTTTTACTCCTACGAGCTCTGGACGCCCTACCTGTACGTTCAACCCGGATTTCTCACCTGGGAGGCGATCGACCAGCGGTGCTCACGGCCACCCGAGCTCTTCGACTTCCTGCATCCCTGACTCGTCAGCGCGCCACTAGGCTCCCGCAGGGCCGACTGGTACGATTCTGTACCGGAGCAGGCTGGCATGAAGCTGGTCACCGGTGGTGAACCTCCGATCCTCGCAATTGGCTAGAGCGGCGGAGCGGCGATTTTCTACTGTTGACCAGAGCAGCGATCGACTCGATCGCAACGCCAAAGCGCATCCGAGCCCCTCGGGGGTTCGCGCCCCTTTCTGCCTTCTCCCGCTCCCACGCCTGAAATTTCAGCGTGCTGACGAGTCGCGTGCCACACGGGCAGGCGACTGGCCGTCCGTCGGGCGGTCCATACACAAACAAAGGAGAACCCCCCTTGGAGGGTCCAGAAATCAAATTCGCCGAAGCCGTTCTCGACAACGGCGCGTTCGGCAAGCGCACGGTCCGGTTTGAGACCGGTCGCCTGGCGCAGCAGGCACAGGGTGCCGTTGCTGCATACCTCGACGAGGACACGATGATCCTCTCGGCCACCTCGGCGGGTAAGCACCCGCGCGACGGTTTCGACTTCTTCCCGCTCACGGTCGACGTCGAGGAGCGGTCGTACGCCGCTGGCAAAATCCCCGGATCGTTCTTCCGGCGCGAGGGTCGCCCGTCAACGGAGGCCATCCTGGTCTGCCGTCTCATCGACCGTCCGCTGCGTCCGACCTTCGTCGAGGGTCTGCGTAATGAGGTCCAGATCGTTATCACGGTTCTGTCGATCGCTCCTGACGAGTTCTACGACGCTCTCGCGATCAACGCGGCATCGGCATCCACTCAGATCTCGGGCCTGCCCTTCTATGGCCCGGTCGGTGGAGTGCGACTCGCGCTCATCGGCGACCAGTGGGTCGCATTCCCGAAGTTCTCGCAGCTCGCGGACGCGGTCTTCGACCTGACGGTCGCCGGTCGCCTCGTGACCGATGAGAACGGCAATGAAGACGTCGCGATCATGATGGTCGAGGCCGAGGCCACTGAGGTGAGCTGGGAGCTCATCAAGGCGGGCGCGACCAAGCCCGACGAGGCCGTGGTCGCACAGGGCCTCGAGGCATCGAAGCCCTTCCTTAAGCAGCTCATCAAGGCTCAGATGGAGCTCGCGGCTCAGGCCGCCAAGCCGATCCAGGAGTTCCCGCTCTTCCCGCCCTACTCGGATGAGGCGTACAACGCCGTCGCCGAGATCGCGTACGACGACCTCAAGCACGTCTACCAGATCGCGGACAAGCAAGAGCGCCAGAACGCGGACGACGAGCTCAAGGAGCGCGTCAAGCTCGCGATCCAGACCAAGGTCGACAACGAAGAGCTCGGCGGCGACGTGCCGCCCATGGTGAGTGCCGCGTACAAGTCGGTCTCGAAGAAGGTCATGCGCAACCGAGTGCTCACCGAGGGGATCCGCATCGACGGCCGTGGCCTCAGCGACATTCGTGCGCTGGATGCCGAGGTGCAGGTCATCCCGCGCGTGCACGGTTCCGCGATCTTCCAGCGCGGCGAGACGCAGATCCTCGGCGTGACGACGCTCAACATGCTCAAGATGGAGCAGCAGATCGACTCGCTCGCCCCTGTGACGAAGAAGCGCTACCTTCACCACTACAACTTCCCGCCCTACTCGACGGGTGAGACGGGGCGCGTCGGATCGCCGAAGCGTCGCGAGATTGGCCACGGCTTCCTCGCCGAGCGCGCTCTCGTTCCCGTGCTCCCGCCGCGCGAGGAGTTCCCCTACGCCATCCGCCAGGTGTCCGAGGCTCTCGGATCAAACGGATCGACGTCGATGG
>CAYZHZ010000132.1:0-7246 GCA_964477625.1 uncultured Salinibacterium sp. | reverse complement strand
CGGTGCGTAGTTCGTCATGCCCTCGACGTAGTGCCACATTCGGTCTCCGTTGATGAGGTGCGCGCCGGCCTTCTCGCTGATGCCGAGCATGCGTCCGTCGACGTGGGCCGGGACGCCGCTCAAGAGGTTCCTCGGCGCCGGGCCCATGCGCGTGGGCCACTGCTGGCGCACGAGATCGTGGTTTCCGCCGATGCCTCCGCTTGTCACGATCGTCGCGCTCGCGCGCTCGTCGAACTCTCCGACGGACTCGCGGTTGCTCGGCGCACCGCGCTCGGCCGCATCATCCGCGAGTATCGCGCCGCGCGCGCCGACCACGGCGCCACCTTCGACTACCAACTCGTCGACGCGGTGCCGGAATCTGAGCGTCACGAGACCCTTCTCAACCCCTTCGCGCACAGCGGCGATGAAGGGAGCGAGGATCCCGGGGCCCGTTCCCCACGTGATGTGAAACCGCGGCACAGAGTTGCCATGACCCGTCGCCGTGTATCCCCCGCGCTCAGCCCAACCGACGACGGGGAAGAAGCTCACGCCCTTCTGCCGCAGCCAGGCGCGCTTCTCGCCCGCGGCGAAGTCGAGGTAGGCCTCGGCCCACTGCTTCGGCCACGAGTCCTCCTCGCGATCGAAGCCGGCACTGGCGAACCAGTCCTGGCGGGCGAGTGCATGGGAATCGCGGATGCCCATACGCCGCTGTTCTGGAGAGTCGATGAGGAACAAACCGCCGAACGACCACCACGCCTGCCCGCCGAAACTCGCTTCGGGCTCCTGTTCCAGGATGATGACGCGCTTGCCAGCGGCGACGAGTTCGCTCGCGGCTACGAGCCCGGCGAGCCCGGCCCCGATGACGATCGCGTCGCTCGTGCGTGTTGTGGCGGACTTCGGCATGCTGACTCCCTCGTCGAGACTTTGCCCAGCATACAAATGCTTGTCATGCGAACGAAGGCTGACTAGCGTCGAAGTCAACTCCGGGCGACGATGCCCGGGTCGACCTGTGGTCACCAACCACGGTCGAGAGGATCAGACCGGTCGCTGCACACCCGCTAGCGCCCGGCGGATCGGAGAAACGTTGCGCACGACCATGTCCGACGACAGCCCCCGCACAGCCCTGGAGCGACCTCCGGGAGAGCCCATAAGGCTGCTCGACCCGACCGGCGCTCGTGTGCCGGATCCCCTCTACGACGCGGCCATTGCCGACGTCACCCCCGAGGCGATGCTCGCGCTTCTCGAGGACCTTATCGTCGTGCGACGAATCGACGTCGAGGCAACCGCACTGCAGCGTCAAGGCGAACTCGGTCTCTGGCCGCCCCTGCTCGGCCAAGAGGCGGCTCAGGTGGGCTCGGCTCGCTCGTTGCGAGTCGATGATTTCGTCTTCTCGAGCTATCGCGAGAATGCCGTCGCTTACTGTCGCGGCGTGAAGCTGCCCGATCTCGTGAAGGTGTGGCGCGGTACTGCAGCCTCAGGCTGGGACCCGTTCACCGTCGGCATGGCGACCCCCGCCGTCATCATCGGCGCTCAGTCTCTGCACGCGACCGGGTACGCGCTCGGGTGTCAGAAGGACGGCGTCGATTCCGTAGCGATCGCATACTTTGGTGACGGCGCGACGAGCGAGGGCGACGTCAACGAGGCAATGGTGTTCGCCGCGAGCTTCGGTGCTCCCGTCGTGTTCTTCTGCCAGAACAATCAGTGGGCCATTTCGGAACCGGTCGGGCTTCAGGCCAAGGTGCCAATCGCGTCGCGAGCGCCCGGCTTTGGCATCCCCTCGATGCGCGTTGACGGCAACGACGTGTTGGCCGTCATGGCGGTGACACGGATCGCCCTCGAGCGCGCGCGCACGGGCGCTGGCCCGTCGTTTATCGAGGCGGTCACCTATCGCATGGGTCCGCACACTACCTCTGACGATCCCAGCCGCTACATCGACCCACTGCAGCACGAGGAGTGGGCCGCTCAGGATCCGATCGCGAGACTCGAGACATATCTGCGTTCCATCGACGGGCTCGACGAGGAGGCCTCGGCTCGCATCGCGTCGCGCGCAGATGAGGTCGCAGCCGAGTTCCGGGCGGGGTGCCTTTCACTGCCCGATCCGGAACCGCTCACCGTGTTCGACAACGTCTACGCGACTGAGCACTCCGGTCTCGTGCGGCAGCGCAGTCAGTACGCCGCCTACCTCTCCGGCTTCGGGGAGGAATCGCGATGACGGAACTGACTCTCGCAAAAGCTCTCGGTTCGGGGCTGCGTCGCGCCCTCGCGGATGACGACCGGGTTGTTCTCATGGGCGAGGACATCGGCACGCTGGGCGGGGTGTTTCGTGTCACCGACGGGCTGCAGCGCGATTTCGGTCGTGACCGCGTCATGGACACGCCGCTCGCCGAGTCTGGCATCGTCGGCACCGCCGTCGGTCTGGCGTTTCGTGGTTACCGTCCAGTCGTCGAGATTCAATTCGATGGATTCATCTACCCGGGTTTCGACCAGATCGTGGCTCAGGTCGCCAAGCTCCACTATCGCACCGGTGGCGCGGTGAAGATGCCCCTCACCATCCGCGTCCCCTACGGCGGGGGGATCGGTGCGGTCGAACACCATTCCGAATCCCCCGAGGCATATTTTGCCCACACCGCCGGCCTGCGCGTTGTCTCGTGCTCGAACCCGCAAGATGCCCACTCCATGATCAGACAGGCGATTGCGAGCGACGATCCTGTGCTGTTCTTCGAGCCCAAACGTCGCTACTGGACCAAGGGCGAGGTTGACGAGGATGCCCAGACACCCGGTCTCGAATCAGCGTGTGTCGTCGTCGAGGGCTCCGACGCCACACTCGTCACCTATGGACCACTCGTGGTTACTGCCGTCGACGCGGCGCTCGCCGCGGCGGACGAGGGGCTCTCGCTTGAGGTCATCGACCTGCGCTCACTCTCTCCCATCGACTTCGACACGGTGGTGGCGAGCGTCGAGAAGACGGGTCGACTCGTGATCGCCCACGAGGCGCAGCAGTTCGCGGGCCTCGGGGCAGAAATCGCCGCGACGATTACCGATCGCTGTTTCTACTATCTCGAGGCGCCCCCGCAGCGCGTCACCGGGTTCGATGTGCCCTACCCGCCCGCCCGGCTCGAAGAGCACTTCCTTCCCAACCTCGACCGCATTCTCGACGCCGTCGATCGCGTCATGGGTCGCGCGAACTCGCTCACGGGGTGGACCTCATGATCAAGGACTTCGCGCTTCCCGACCTCGGCGAGGGGCTCACCGAGTCGGAGATTGTGCAGTGGCACGTCGCCGTCGGTGACCCCGTCACGCTCAACCAACCCCTCGCAGAAGTGGAAACGGCCAAGGCCATCGTGCAGCTTCCGTCGCCGTTCGCGGGCGTCATCGCCAAGCTCTACGCCGAGCCCGGGGCGACGGTGACGGTCGGGTCGCCGATCGTCGCATTCGAGCTCGAGGGTGTCGCCTCGGCTGCAGGTTCCCAGTCACCGAACGTCGAGGGGACGCCCCCCGAGCGCAACACGGTGCTCGTGGGGTACGGACCCGCCGTCGAAACGGGGGACAAGCCGAAACGGAAGGCGCGGTCGAATTCGACCGCTGCGCAGGTTTCGGGGAGCGGGGCAGAATCGCCCGTGTCCGCCCGGGTGCGGGCCACTCCGCCCGTACGTAAGCTCGCGGCAGATCTGGGCGTGGACCTCACGATGGTCAGCGGCACGGGTGACGACGGAATGATCACGCGCGACGACGTTCGGGCGGCAACGGTCGCGGTCACGACAGCGGTGGGCGCATCATCCGTTCGCCCCGCGCTCGACGTCGCCGACACTCGCACGCCCATACGCGGCGTGCGTAGGGCGACGGCGGCAGCGATGGTCTCGAGTGCGTTCACAGCGCCCCACGTCACCGAGTTCCTGACGGTGGATGTCACTCGCACCCTTGAGCTGGTTGCTCGGCTCAAGGCCGTGGGCGATCAGGCCAGCGTGCTTGCGGTGGTCGCCAAGGCTGTGTGCCTGGCCGCTCGCCGCACGCCGAGCATCAATTCGCGATGGGATGATGCGGCCGCCGAAATCGTCGAGTTCGGGCATGTCGGCCTCGGTATCGCGGTTGCGACCGAGCGTGGTCTTCTCGTTCCGGGTATCCCGAGGGCCGACCTGCTGACCGTGCCTCAACTCACCACGGCTATCGCGGAACTCGCGTCGACCGCTCGAGCGGGCACCACCACTCCCGCCGCGTTCTCCGCCTCGACGATCACGATCTCGAACGTGGGCGTGTTCGGGATCGACGCGGGAACCCCGATCCTCAATCCGGGGGAGGCGGCAATTCTCGCGACGGGGGCGATCCGTCGCATCCCGTGGGAGCACGAGGGCGCCGTCGCGCTGCGCGACGTCATGACCTTGAGCCTCTCCTTCGACCATCGCCTCGTCGATGGGGAGCAGGGCGCGCGATTCCTCGTGGATGTCGGACGGATCGTGTCCGACCCCGGCACCGTGCTCGCACTCGTATGAGCGCCGTCGATCGCGCGCAAGGACCGTTCGGTCCGGAGTCTGTCGCGGAGAATTACCGCCGCTATCTCGAACCCGTCCTCTTCGCGCCATGGGCCGATCGTTTCGTCGCGTGGGCGGGCATAGAGCCTGGGGATGTCGTGCTCGACCTCGCCGCCGGCACGGGTGCCGTCGCGCGCGTGGCGGCGAAGGTCGCAGGGTCGACGGGGCGTGTCATCGCGCAGGACATCAGCACGACGATGCTCGGTTTCGCCGGTCGCGCTCGGGAGCCCCGCGCGGCCGCGATCACGACGCTCGCGGGACCCGCGGCCGATCTCGACCTCCCCGACGCGTCCGTCGATGTCGTGCTGTGCCAGCAGGGACTCCCTTTCATGGCCGACCGTCTCGCAGCACTGCGCGAGTGTGTGCGCGTGTTGCGTCCGGGCGGTGTGCTCGCCGTCTCGGTGTGGGTCGAGGATGAGCCGTTCGAGCCGTTCGACACCTATGCGCGCGCCATCTCGGGGGCGGGACGGGAGGTGAGCAACGCTTCTGTCACCATGCCACTGGGCGATGTCGTCGACGTGCTGCACGCGAGCAGTCTGCGGGAGGTCGCCGTGACGCGCCGAACCCTGTCGGTGCGCTGGCCGACCGTTGAGTCGGAGGTCGCGGGCGTCTTCGGCACTCCATTCGGCCCGGTGATCGACGGGATGGAGCCGGGGGTGCGCGAGCGGGTGCTCACGGCAATCCGCGAGCAACTCGCGGGGGCCGGTGGACGCACGGGCGATCGGGTGAGCACGGCCTTGTTCGGCCGCGGCATCCGCTAGGTTTCGGGTTGCTCGACGGGGGTGGTGAGCGCAGCGAGCGCCATCGCTTCGAGCAGGGAGCGCACTTGCCCCCCAGCGACGCTGTGTGGAGTGGAGTTGAGGAGTCCGAACGTGGCGTGCGCGCGAGTGCGCAGGATGGATCGCGCGGCGTTCGGGTAGAGCTGGGCAAGCACGTCGACCCACTTCTCGACGTAGGAGCGTTGGAGGGCGCGAACGATGTGGCGATCGTCCTCTGAGAGGCTGTCGAGGTCGCGATCCTGCACGCGGATGACGTCGGGATCACGCAACGCGAAGTCGACGTGGAAGGCAACGAGGCGACCCAGCGCCTCGCGCGGATCCGACTCTTCCGCGATGACCTGCATCCCGCCCGCGTGAAGTCCTTCGCTTGCTCCGACCAGGAGTGCGCCGAGAACCGCTTGCTTGTTGCTGAAGTGTCGGTACACGGCCGGGCCGCTCACTCCGGCCGCGGATCCGAGATCTTCCAGGGAGACTCGCTCGAAACCGCGCTCGGCGAAGAGCCGCGCGGCCGCCGCGAGCAGGGCCTCGCGGCGGTCTGCCTTGGCGCGGCTCCGCGTGGTTTGCCCGGCAGTCTCGACCTCGGTCGGCTCCATCGTCACACTGCGAGTATAGACATTCGAGTTAATGACCACTAACCTAATCGAGTTAGCCGTGACTAACCGAACGACGGAGTTATCGATGCCGACCGACCAGGCCACCGAGACCACCGAGGCCACCCGCGCTACGCAGGCCACTCTGGCCGCCGAGCTACGCGATCGTCTTTCGATCGCCGCGCTCGGCGGTCCCGAGAGGTCGCGCGAGCGCCACGTATCTCGGGGAAAGCTGCTTCCGCGAGATCGCATCGATGAGTTGCTCGACGAGGGGAGTCCGTTCCTCGAAATAGCTCCGCTTGCTGCCGATGGGCTCTACGGGGGAGAGGCCCCCGGCGCTGGAGTCATCGCCGGCATTGGTCTCGTGCACGGTCGTCACGTGCTCGTCATCTCCAACGATGCGACTGTCAAGGGCGGCACGTATTTTCCGATGACGGTCAAGAAACACCTGCGCGCACAGGAGATCGCCCTAGAGAACCGGCTACCGTGCGTCTACCTCGTCGACTCGGGCGGCGCGTTCCTCCCCATGCAAGACGAGGTCTTCCCCGATCGCGATCACTTCGGTCGCATTTTCTTCAACCAGGCGCGCATGTCGGCGCTGGGCATCCCCCAGGTGGCCTCCGTCATGGGATCGTGCACTGCGGGAGGCGCCTATGTTCCCGCAATGAGCGATGAGACGGTCATCGTTCGAAACCAGGGCACCATCTTCCTCGGCGGCCCCCCACTGGTGAAAGCTGCCATCGGCGAGATCGTCACGGCCGAGGAGCTCGGTGGCGGTGACGTGCACTCGCGGGTCTCCGGGGTTACCGACCACCTCGCGGATGACGACGTGCATGCTCTGAGCATCGTGCGCGATATCGTCGCGACCATGCCCCGCCCAGCGGCACCCGCGTGGGATGTGCGAGAGTCGCGCGAGCCCATCGTCACGGGCAGCCTCTATGACATCGTCCCGGTCGACGTTCAAACCCCCTACGACGTTCGGGAGGTCATCGCTCGCATTGTCGACGCGAGTGAATTCCATGAGTTCAAGAAGGAATACGGCACGACCCTCGTGACGGGATTCGCACACATCCACGGTCATCCCGTCGGCATCGTCGCCAACAACGGCGTGCTGTTGAGCGAATCGGCTCTCAAGGGTGCCCATTTCATCGAGCTGTGCGATCAGCGCGGGATACCGCTCGTCTTTCTACAGAACATCTCGGGGTTCATGGTCGGCCGAGACGCAGAGGCGGGCGGCATCGCCAAGAACGGCGCGAAGATGGTGACGGCAGTCGCGACGACTCGCGTGCCCAAGCTCACGGTCGTGATCGGCGGATCCTTCGGCGCGGGCAACTACTCGATGTGCGGACGGGCCTACTCGCCGCGGTTCCTC
>CAYZHZ010000131.1:4516-7309 GCA_964477625.1 uncultured Salinibacterium sp. | reverse complement strand
CCAGCCCGCCGCCCTGGCGCCGCACGATGTCGTAGGTGCACAGGTTGAGGTCCTGAGCCTCGTCCACGGCCACCAGATCCTGGCCTCGCAACGTCGGCTCGTCCATCTGGAAGAGCTTGAGGTACCCGTCATGAGGCAGACGAAGGTCACCGCCATCGGTCCGGCACATCCGTCCCCAGGTCGCCCTGGCAACCTCGACGACGGTTCCCGGGTCAGCCAGGCGCTCGGCGATGTCGGCCGGCACGTGCGAGGCATCGATCCGTGCGTCCAGCGAGCCGCACCAGTTCTGGATGGCCTGCAAGGCAGCGGTGGCTACCAACGGCCCGCACCGGAACGTCCGCGCCACCGAAGACGCGTAGGTCTTGCCCACCCGCTGCGAAGCCTCGCCGCCGAAGAGCTCGACCGCCTTGCGCCAGGCGATGGAGTGTGTGGTGCGGCAGGTGACGTTGGGCGGCATGCGCTCCGCCGCCTCCAGTTGGATCGACTTGTTGAAGGCGAGGTAGAGGATGCGGCTGCGCGGACGCGCGCCGGCGTAAAGGCCGAGCGTCGTCGTCTTTGCCGCGCCCGCCCCGGCCTCCACGACCAGCGACCGAGCATCGCTGTCGACGATGCGTTGCTGTTCATCGGTCGGCTGCATCAGCGCCTCCGCCGCTCGCTACCAGGCGGTCCGCCTACTCAGGAACAGCGTCCGCATGCGACCCTCGTCTGCCTTGGCCCAGACGCGGAACGACCACGCGCACACGGCAATGTTTGTGAAGTACATGCCGATGCTCCACCACAGGCCGACACGGGCGCTCAGCCCGATCAGCACGATGTTGGCGACGATCCAGGTCACGAAGCCTGCACGGCGTTTGCGGGCCACCTGGACCTGCCCGAGCAGCGTGAGGATCCAGCCAAGCACCTGGAGTGCGCTGACCAACTGACCTTCCACCATGACGATCCCTTTCGTCGATTGCATGGGTTCATTCTTGGCTGGCGCTCGATGCCTTCAAGGGCTGGCCAGCGGAGCCCGAGGGCCTGAACATGATCGAGCCCACACTGCCTTGTCATGCTGCCGGGTTCGCGTCATTCGCGCCAACCGAAAGGCGGCACGCAGCACCCCCGTTTTGCGGCCGCCGCAGCGCCTGGCGAGCTACTCCGCCTGAAGGCCGCGGGGCTTGCGTCGTCGAATGCCGAAGCGCTTCCAAACCGCCGGGTTCACGTCGATGGGGCCTGAGCGCTTGGACGACAGGTTGACCAGCACACCGTGCTGCCTGATCGGCCCCTGGAACAACTCGTAGAGCAACTGCGATGCCCACCGCACCGCCATGTCGTTGACGAACAGACCTTGGGACTGCAACGAGATCCGCACCGAACAGGACGGTGCGTCGTCCTCCTGCTGCTCCTCGAGCAGTTGAGGGAACAGCTCGGTGACACAAGGTAGCCGTCCCCACTCCTGCAGTTCGGGCAGCGGATAGGGCTTGGGCTGACCCAGCACCACCTGTGCCCCGCTCTCGGTGTTGCCGAGGTCGAGCCAGTAGGTGGCACGCGATCCGCGTTGGAACAGGTTCCTGTGCAGGTCACGCCGAGAGCGCGCCGAGTCCACGCAGCTGATGACGATGCTCGGACCGCCTCCGTGGTCAGTGGCGAGCGATGCGCCGTAGTGCCGCGGCACGGCGTCCCAGTCGAGGCCGAAATACTGGTTCAGCCGGTGGATCGTCACCACCGCCTTGTGCAGCCCCACGTCGGCCGGGCTGTAGATCTGCCGCCCGACGTTGGATTCGCTCACCCGGTCGCCATCGAACGCCGTGACATGCAGGCCGTAGGGGTGGCCGAGCGCCCGCATCGCGATGTCCAGGCGGGCCAGGCAGTTGGCCATCTGCGCACCGTTGCCCCCGACGCCCACCAGGTGGACCTTCACCCGCTGGCTCAACAGCTTTCGTCCGATGCAGTGTTCCATGTCGATTCCGGTCCTCTCCCGAGGATGATCGTGGACCAGGCGTCCGCTTCAACCCCGGCGCGCGCGCCATCGGCAAGCTCGTCGGCGGTGGCCGCTCAGCGACGGGCCGCAGTGCACAATGAGGAGCGCATTCGATCCGCCTTGCTTGTCCTCCCTGGGCAAGGCCTGATGCGTCTTCGGCGCCTCGGCGTTCAGCGTCGAGGCGCCTCTTCTATGCCAGCAGTGCGCCGTCCGGCTCGACGGCCCACGGATGAGGCAATTCCCGGAACAGGCCATTCAGCGCGAGCCGGAACCTCGCGGTGGGTCGCTCACGGTCCAGGTTGCCGAAGACACCGCAGACCCGCACGCCCTGGTCATCCCGATCGTCTTCGCCCGACCAGAACGCACCCAGCCGGCCATGTGAGTGAAGGTCGATTGCGACAAGCTCGTCTGCGGCCAATGCTTCGATCCGGTATCTCACGTGACCGGGCCCGACCTCGATGGCCTCATGCATGGCGAGACGCAAAGCACCGCTGCGCGCGTCGTAGACCAGCGCGCCCGCCGCCTCGTTGGGCAACGCCGCGCGCGCGGCGGCGATGAACCGCTCCAGCAATCCCAAGGGAATGACGCCGAAGGCGAACGTGATGGCCTCGGCCGCCGCCCCGTATGGCAGGTGCATGCCGACCTCCGCGACCCGTGTCGTGCAATCGAGCCAGGGCGTCTTCATCTGCACGAACAGGCCGTTTCGGGCGAGCAGCATGCGCTGCCCGCTCGAGTGCGGCTCCAGCGCGCCGAATCGAGGCACGGCGACCACAGGGCAACTGACCCCGATGGCCGCGTCGCGCGGGTCAGCCGTCATGCTTGGCTCCGCGGGA
>CAYZHZ010000131.1:2472-4506 GCA_964477625.1 uncultured Salinibacterium sp. | reverse complement strand
CTCGGCCGTCGCGCGCTCCGGCAGGTTCACGTTGCCCACGCAAATCTGGCCGCTCTCCCAGACGTTGAAGTACGGCGCACGGAACAACCTCGTGCTGTCCTTCGGCCGCGCCGCCCCCTTGATCGCCCAGACAAACCACTTGCGCGCGGTCGTCACGCAGAACACCAGACCTGGATGGCTGACGACCTCGGAGCGTTCGCCGGCGACGAGTTGGTCTTCGGGGCAGCGGAACCAGATTCGTCGCATGCCCGGCGGCACCCACCACGCGATCGCGGCCGAATCCTGGAAGATCAACCTGTCCGGGATGAACCCGCCGTCCTGCCGCTTCATCAAGCTGCGGGCCAGGCGCAGCACTGCGAACGCCGTCATCGGGCGTCCGGGCAAGATCGTCGCGCCTCCACCCTGGTTTGCGGCGATGTCGTGCACGGTCGCGAAACTTCCGCCGCCCTTGCTCGCGTAGACCAGGATCGCCCGTCGCAGATGCATTTCAGCGGGGCCTTCCTCGGTCACGCTGAACTTCACGTCTTGTTGAGGTTGGGTCATCGGAACTCCTTGCTCTCACGGTCACTTCGCGGACCAGTCTCCCTCGCAGATTTGCCAGATCAAGCCGTCCAGCGCCCGTGTCGCCCGGCACCACGGCCGCATGGCGTCGAACCAGCGGGCGAATGTCTCGTGATCCTCGACAGCGATCGTGAGTTCGCCGCAGGTCTCGAAGTAGTCGCCGCTTTCCGAGACCATCTGTTCGTAGTCGTCGAGCACTCGCGTGGTGAGTTCATCCTCGCGGCCCCAGGCCAGTACGCCCGAGAAGCCGACGAAGCGCCCCTCCCGGAAGGACCAGTCGTAGTTGGGCAGGTCCACGCCAAGCACGCTGATCAGGCTCTCGATCACGTTGGCGACGCGGCGATCTGACGCGGACTCGGCGATGTGCTGCAAGGTGCGTCGGCCAACCGGCCTCGACCGACCCCCGAGCGCCCAGCCTGGAAACGTACTGTCGAACATCGCCCGCGTCACCATGTTGTCGCGCATGGCCTTACGCTCGTCGGCGTCGTCGCCGCAGGCCTCTTCCAGAGCCATGTCCTCGTCGGACTCGCCGTACCAGTAGACATCGCTGGCGCACTCCATGACGATGGCGGGCGTGTAGATCGGCAACGTGCGAAACGCCTGCCGCTCCAGCACCTGAAGCACCGTGCGGCCGAGCCTGGGTTGATGGCGCTCCAGGAACTCCAGTGCCGGCCCCACGCAGCGCACGCCGAAGGACTCGCCGCCCCACTCGATCGTGCACGACGGCCCCACAGCGTGCCCGGCATCGCTGCCGGCCTCACGCAGGTTCAGCGCGAAGTACGGCCGCAGCATGCGCAGAGCACCGAGTTCACGGCGGACCCAACCCTCCAGCACGGTCTGGCAATTCCGGAGGTGATCTGGCCCCGGCCGCGCCGGCATCAAGGCAGCATCGACGATGCCGGCGTTCAGCAGGGTCCGGGCCAGCAGCGCCCCACGACGACGCGACGCCTGTGGCACCAGCGCGCAGGGAATGCCGGGGTCAACGACGGGCAGCTGAAACATGGCTAGAACAGTGGCGGAAGGAGCGCGCCGCGTACCACCATGCGGTCCTGTCGATCCCCGTGGGGCTGACCTCGCACGTCTTCGGCGAACTGGTGGACGATGCTGCTCACGAAAGCCAGTTTCGCCTCGCCCATTGCGGCTTCAAGGGCTCCGGCCTCGCCCTGTCCGGGCTGCGCGAGGAACTGGTCCAGCCGCGCGGCATAGCGCGCGACGGGATCGTCCTCAGCCCTTGGTGCCGACCGCGCGCTTGAAGGCGATTTCCTGGACGCCACGAACGACCTCACCGACCTGGGCCTCGGCCGTCAGCAGTTCGGGGTACTGCGCGGCGTAGACCTCCTTGACCTGTTCGACGCTCATGCCGGGAATGTCCGGCAGCGTCATCCCGTTGTACTTGAAGCAACGGGCGAGAGCGGCAACGACGATGGACATGGTTGCCTCCCTTCACGCACCGAAGAGGTCAGGCACGCCCGG
>CAYZHZ010000131.1:0-2372 GCA_964477625.1 uncultured Salinibacterium sp. | reverse complement strand
TCGTCGGGGACAGCCGTGAGCTTGAGCGGCATCGCCAGCGCGGGGACGTCCTTGCCGCCCTCCGAGTGCTTCGGCACCACCACCACGGTCATGAGGCCGCTGGCCTCGTCGGCCGACAGCAGCAGGCTGAACGCGCCCTGTGCTGCCAGCGGGAAGAGTTCCTTGAACATCGCTTGAATCTCCTTGTTCGAGAGGGATGACCCTCGAATTGATCCTATGGGTCACCCATCGTTTGTCGAGGCTCACGCCGCGTGCGCGGGCTCCGCTTCTTCTCGGCGTTCGGTCGGCGCTCCGGCTGCCGCGTTCGACTCACCTGCCGGCTCGGCGCGCTCGGCGTGTTTGAACTTGCGCCGGGGGTAGCGCATCGCCTTGGGCACTGCACCCTTGTAGGTGAAGCCCTCGACCGCCAGCAGCGCCTGGATGAACTCGCTTCGCTTGCCGGCCTTGGCCTTCGCGTAGCGCTCGCCCATCGCCTTCTTCAGGCCGACTTCCTCCGCGAGCGACTCCAATTCGCTCACCGTCAGCAGTGCCAGGTAGGCCTCGTTGAGCGTGAAGTGCCGCGCCTCGTCGACTTCGAGGTAGTTCAGCAGCGCCTCGAGGCCTTCGGTGTCGATGCCGTAGGCTGCGGACGCCGTGACCGCCTTGACAAGCGCCTCCAGCACGCCTGCGTCCACCGCGTCGACCTGCTCCAGCATCTTGCGCAGGGGAGCGTCACCCATGCTCGGCTTCTTGATGCCGGCCAGCTTCACCGCCACGTCTGCGTACCGATCCGCATGGATGGCTCGCGTCTCACGGGCCAATACCAGTGCCGTCAGTGCGCGGTGGTTGCGCTCGCCCTGGACCATCAGCTGGTTTGCCACCGTCTTGCGCCAGAACTCGATGCGGTGCGCCACCACCTTGCCCGGCACCGTGTTGCGCGGCTTGGCACTCTCGGCGGGCGAGACCGCTGGCGTGGCGCCCTTGGCCTTGCCGTCGCCTGCCCCGGCCGCGTCCCTCGCCGGCGCGGTCGGCTTGCTCGCTGCCCGCTCGGCCTTGCGCCGCGCGGCCACCTTGGTGCTGTTGCACGCAGCATCGAAGCACAGCGACTCGGCGACCTCGCCGTAGTGACCCGGGATCGCCGACACGCTGCACCCGAAGTTCGCGCAGCCCTTGCAGGCCTCCATCTGCTCTGCGCCCACGCCCAGGGGGCCATCCGCCGCCACCGCGAGGGGCACGAAGCCATCTTCCGGCTTGATAAACCGGATCACCTGGAAGCGTTCGCGCAGCGGCTCGGCTCGCGCCTCCAACGCTGCCATCGTGAGTTCGTCGTAGTGGGTCGGGTGCTGGCAGTAGCCCTCACCGATGGAGGCGTCGAACAGGGCGGCCTGCTGCGCCGAGTTGTGCGGACAGCCCAGGCACTGAGCCGTGTCGAAGATCGCCTCGGACAGCCGCTTGGCGTACTGGCCGAGTTGCTTCTTCAACACCTCGATCGGCACCTTGTGCTGCAGGATGCCGGCCAGCACCTTGACCTGGCGGTCCTGCGGCAGGCCGGCCAGCAGTTCCGCGTGTCCGATGCTGATGTGCGGGTGACGCTCGATGACGGCCTTCTGGACCTCCGGCGCGCAGTTCAGCAGCAGCAGCCGGTTGTCCAGTTCGCGCGGCTTCCAGCCGAGCTGGTTGGCGGTCTTCTCCTTGTCGCCGGCGTTGAACCGCAGCAGATCGGCGGCGCCCTTGGCTTCCTCGATGGCACTCGGGTTGTCTCGCCCCTTGTTCTCGATGATGCCGAGCGCCCTCGCCTCGGCATCGCTCAGGTCCTCGATGGTGACCGGCATGTCGTAGGTATCGCCGTACTGCTCGCCGGCGACCATCCAGCGGCGATGGCCGTAGACGATCTCCCACACCCCGTCCCGGCTGGGATGCGGTCGCACCATGATCGGACTCTTGATGCCGCCGGCCGCCTTCACCTGCTCGCGCAGGTCGGCAAGGGCCTTCGCGTCGTAGTGCTCCCGGTAGTTCTGGCCCGGCACGATCTGCCGCACCTGGAGGGTGGGCTGCACCGGCCGGTCCAGCGTCGTTGCGTCGTTCATTGGGACTCCTTCTGTCTGAGTGCGCTTCCTTCGAAGCGTGAAGCCATGTTCCCGCGGCATCGGCGTCGCTCAAGGGTGCGCCCCAGGCTCTGCGCTCGACCGGCTTGCGCCTGCGTCTCCGCACGCGGGCGCCGGCCGCGACCTCGCCGCGCTGGATGCCGTATCGAGCCCGGCCGCATGCAGGCCGCTCGTTCGGTTCCCTTCGATCCGTCTTCGATGCCGTTCGCGGCGGGTCGAGCCAGTCCGAATGCAGGCATGCTTTCGCGCGCGGCCCGCACTTCAAGGTCGAAAGCTGCCAGATGAACC
>CAYZHZ010000130.1:0-7433 GCA_964477625.1 uncultured Salinibacterium sp. | reverse complement strand
GAACCTGTTCGACGCCGATGTCGTCGAGGGCGGCCTCAAGTTCGGAACCGCCACGGCGAAGGTCGACCGCGACACCCTCGGTGAGACCAAGGCGAAGAAGGTCACGATCGGTATCCGCCCCGAAGACCTCAAGGTCGCGAAGACCGGCAACGGCCTCCCCGTCGAGGTCGACGCCGTCGAGGAGCTCGGCGCCGACGGTTACCTCTACGGTCACAGCGACATCGACGGCAAGCGTGTCGACATCGTCGTGCGCGTCGATGGCCGCTCGCACCCGAACGCCGGCGACAAGATCGTCATCACCCCGGAGCCGAACCACATCCACGTGTTCGACACCGAGTCTGGCGATCGCCTCTCCAAGAAGGCCGTCGTCGCCTCCTAGGCAATCCGGTGATCGAGCTTGTCGAGATCTCGACAGGCTCGATCACCGTTTAACGCCTCGATCGGCGGTTAAGGGGAAGCATGAGCGGCTCACTCAACATCACGGCGGCAATAGTCGACCCGGCCTTGCTCGACCTCCCGTGGAGCATCCCGCTCGAGACCTGGCCTGAAGAGACGATCGCGGCGCTGCCGAAGGGCATCTCCCGCCACCTCGTGCGGTTCGTGAACCTCAGCGGATACGTCGTCGCGATCAAGGAGACGTCGGCGGAACTCGCCAAGCGCGAGTACGACTTGCTACGCACCCTGCAGCGTCTCGACATCCCGTGCGTCGACCCGCTTGCCGTTATCACCAACCGTTCGACTGACGCTGGCGAGCCACTCGAATCGGTGCTCGTCACGCGTCACCTGCGTTTCTCGCTGCCGTACCGCGCGCTGTACTCGCAGAGCCTGCGGCCCGAGACCGCGACACGACTCGTCGACGCCCTCGCGGTGCTGCTCGTGCGTCTGCACATCGTCGGCTTTTTCTGGGGCGACGTGTCACTCTCCAACACGCTGTTCCGCCGCGACGCGGGAGCGTTCGCCGCCTATCTTGTCGACGCCGAGACCGGCCAGCTTTACGACAAGCTGTCGAACGGGCAGCGCGAGAACGACCTCGAGATCGCGCGCATCAACATCGCGGGTGAGCTTCTCGACCTGCAGGCCGGGGGTCGCCTCGAGGCCGAGATCGATCCGGTCGCGATCAGTGACGGCATCGTGAGCCAGTACCGCATGCTCTGGAAGGAGCTCACGGGAACCGAAGAGTTCGACCAGTCCGAACGCTGGCGCATCAACTCTCGCGTCGAGCGCCTCAACGACCTCGGCTTCGATATCGAAGAGCTCGCGATCAAGACAGACGACACGGGAACCCAGGTGCGCATCCAGCCCAAGGTCGTGGATGCCGGGCACCACTCTCGTCGGCTGCTGCGCCTCACCGGCCTCGACGCTCAGGAAAACCAGGCGCGCCGTCTGCTCAACGACCTCGACTCCTATGCCGCGTCATTCGGCAAGAAGGACATGGACGAGGAGGCGATCGCTCACGAGTGGGCCTCGCGCGTCTTCGAGCCCGTCATCCGGGCAATCCCCCGCGAACTCAAGGGCAAGCTCGAGCCCGCCGAAATTTTTCACCAACTGCTCGATCACCGCTGGTACCTCTCGCAGAACGAGGGCCGCGACATCCCCCTCGCCGAAGCCATGTCGAGCTATGTCGACGACATCCTGCGCCACCGCCGCGACGAGGCGACGATGATCGACCCCCCTACGGGCGCGTTCACCGCTCCCGTCTCAATCGTCTCGGGGGACGACGACGAAGAAGACTGGCGATCGAAGGTCTAGAGCTGCTCGTGGCCTAGAGCAGGTCGTCGAGGCCCGTACCCGCCACGTGCTCGAAGACGAGGTTGGTCTGCGTGTGCATGACGGCCGGATGCGCCGCGAGGTGCGTCAGCATGAAGTCACGCACGTCACTCGCACTGCGGGCAGCGATGTGAAGAAGGTAGTCGTCTGCGCCGCCCATATGAAAGAAGTTGAGCACCCCGGGCCAATGCGGTGCCGCTCTCCGGAAGGCTTCGACGTCATCGCGCACGTGCTTGACGAGTCGGATGGCGATGAGTGCCTGCACGGTCGACCCGAGGGCCGCGACGTCGATATCGGCGTGGTATCCCAGAATGTAGCCGTCGGACTGCAGCCGACGCATCCGCAGGCTCACGGTGGACTCAGCAACCCCGAGGGTGGCGGCAAGCGCGGAACCGGATGCCCGGGCATCCGCCCGCAACAACTTCAGCAACGCTCGGTCGGTGCCATCGAGACTTCTGTTCTTGTGCTCGGCCATCGCTGCCTCCTTTCGAAGCATTCTGTGAAACTATGCTCCAACATCGAGCATTCTTGCAACCAGGTCGCGCCCGGCTCATACTCCTGCTGAAATGACGGCATGCTGCCCCACGACGTGCACCTCGAGACCCTGGCCATCCACTCCGGAATGGAGGGACTACGCGAGAGCATGCAGCACGTGCCGCCGATCGACCTCTCGTCGACGAATCCACTGCCCGGCGTCGACAGCGGGGGTGACGCCTACGAGCAACTCGCGACCGGCGGTGATCTGCTGCCCGGCCAGTCCCCCGTGTACCAGCGACTGTGGCAGCCCGGCGTCGCGCGCTTCGAGGACGCTCTCGCCGCGCTCGAAGGATCCGACGGTGCCGTCGCCTTTGCCAGCGGAATGGCCGCCCTCACCGCGTGCCTCCTCGCGACCGTCACCGCGGGAAAGCCCCACGTCGTCGCGCTGCGACCGCTCTACGGCGGCACCGACCACGTGCTCGCCACGGGCCTACTGGGCACCGAGGTCACGTGGGTCGAGGCCGGTGGGGTGGCACAGGCGATCCGCCCCGACACAGGGTTGGTCATCCTCGAAACGCCCGCCAACCCGACCCTCGAGCTCACCGACATCCGAGCGGTCGTCGAGGCAGCAGGCGACGTACCGGTGCTCGTCGACAACACCTTCGCTACACCCGTACTTCAGCGTCCGATCGAGCTCGGCGCAACGATCGTGCTGCACAGCGCGACCAAATACCTCGGTGGGCACGGCGACGTCATCGGAGGGGTCATCGCGACCAACCAAGACTGGGTCGAGCGCGTGCGGCGGGTTCGCGCTCTCACGGGTGCACTGCTGCACCCGCTCGCCGCCTACCTGCTGCATCGGGGTCTGCGCACCCTACCGGTGCGGGTGAAAGCCCAACAGGAGACGGCGCGGATGCTCGCCGAGCGGCTCGTCGGACATCCCGCGCTCTCGCGCGTCGCATACCCCGGCCTGCCCGGCCAGGACCCGCACGGCCTCATCGGCACCCAGGCGAGCGGACCGGGCGCGCTCATCGCGCTCGAACTCGCGGGCGGTTACGAGGCCGCCGTGCGATTCACGGAGGCGTGCCAGCTCATCACCCACGCCGTTTCGCTCGGGGGCGTGGACTCGCTCGTGCAGCATCCCGCATCACTGACCCACCGACCGGTCGAAGCGGCGGCCAAGCCGGGCGCCGGAATCGTGCGTCTGTCGATCGGCCTCGAGCACGTCGACGACCTGTGGGCCGACCTGAGCGCGGCGCTCGAGATCGCGAACTCCGCCCCCGCCGAGAACCTACTTCTTGCGGGCAGCGCGTAGCCGCGCGATCTCGTAGAGCGTCACGCTCGCGGCTATTCCGGCGTTGAGCGACTCGGTCGTCGAGCTGATGGGGATCGAGACGACCGCGTCGCAGTTCTCGGTGACCAGCCGCGAGAGCCCCTTGCCTTCGCTGCCGACGACGACGAGTACGGGTTCGGTCGCGAGCTGCAGGTCGGGCAACGACACGTCGCCCCCGCCATCGAGCCCGAGCACGAATACGCCCTTGTCCTTGAACGACTTGATCATCTGCGTGAGGTTCGTTGCCATCGCGACGGGCGTACGGGCGGCGGCGCCCGCCGACGTTTTCCACGCCGAGGCGGTCATACCCACCGAACGGCGCTGGGGAACGATCACGCCCTGCCCACCGAAGGCGGCGACCGAGCGGATGATGGCCCCGAGGTTGCGCGGATCTGTCACGCCGTCCAGCGCCACCAGCAGCGGCACCTGACCACGCGACTGCACTTTCTCGAGCAGCTCGAGGGGGTGCGCGTACTCATACGGGGGCACCTTGAGGGCGACTCCCTGGTGCACGGAATCGAAACCGGCGAGTCGGTCGAGCTCGGGACGCATGACCTCGAGCATCGGCACGTTGCGGCTCGTCGCAAGCTTGATGATCTCCTTGACGCGGTCGTCGTACTCGATGCGCGAGGCGACGTAGAGCGTCGAGGCGGGGATGCGTGCGCGCAGTGCCTCGAGCACGGAGTTGCGGCCCGTCACCATCTCGGAGTCGTCGGAGGACTTCGCCTTGCGAGGACGTTGCGGCGCAGCATCCTGGGTGGGCTTGTTTCTCTTGCCGCCCGCCGCCTCGAAACGCTCGGCAGCCGCCTTGCGCTTGCCCGCGGGATGGTACGGACGATCTTCCGCCTTCGGTGTCGGTTTACGCCCCTCGAGCGCCTGCCGGCCTTGCCCGCCGGAGCCGACCTGGGGACCCTTACGGGTCTTGCGCACGGCTCCCGCGCGGGGCTTATTGCCTGGGTTCTTCACGAGATGCTCCAATGTGTGCCGGTCGTGCCGTCTTCGACGGTAATGCCCGCGGCCGCGAGTTCGTCACGAATCCTGTCGGCGGCGGCGAAATCTTTCGCAGCACGGGCGGCGTTGCGGTCTGCGATGAGCGACTCTACGAGGCTCGCGAGCGCACGTTCAGCT
Organism: uncultured Salinibacterium sp.; assembly: GCA_964477625.1. Taxonomy (GTDB): domain Bacteria; phylum Actinomycetota; class Actinomycetes; order Actinomycetales; family Microbacteriaceae; genus Rhodoglobus. The sequence goes on along the minus strand of CAYZHZ010000130.1, from coordinate 2,728 downwards.
TCGTCGGATGCGCCGCTCGACCACGCCGCCGAGAGCGGGTTGATCCCCAGCACCTCCGTCATCGCGAGCACCTGGCCGCGCGCCGTCGCGACGCCCTCCAGGTCGCCATTGTCGAGGGCTGCATTGCCGGCACGCACGGTGTCGTGCAACACGGCAAGAGCCTGCGGCACCGCGAGGTCGTCATCCATCGCCGCGGCGAATGCGTCCGGCACGACCTCGACACCCTGATGCGCGTATTGCACGAGGCGCCGACCCGCCCGCAGCATAAACGACTCGATGCGGTCGAGGGCAGCCTCCGCCTCCTCAAGAGCTCCGTCGTGATAGTCGATCGTCGAACGGTAGTGGGCAGCGCCAAGAAAGTAGCGCACCACCAGAGCGGGAGCCATGTCGAGGAACTCGGCCGCGAAGATCGAATTGCCCAGGGACTTCGACATCTTCTGCCCGTTAACGTTCACCAGGCCGTTGTGAACCCAGTAGGTCGCAAACGCGTCGCCCGCGGCCGCGGACTGCGCGAGCTCGTTTTCGTGGTGTGGAAAGCGCAGGTCGAGACCTCCGCCGTGGATGTCGAACGCGGCGCCGAGGTAGCGACGCGACATGGCGGAGCACTCGATGTGCCAGCCCGGACGACCCCCGCCCCAGGGGGACGGCCAGCTCGCCGACTCGGGCTCCGTGGGCTTGGCGCCCTTCCACAGGGCGAAGTCACGGGGGTCGCGCTTGCCCCGCGGGTCTGCGTCAGAGGCCGCCTCCATGTCGTCGGGTTTCTGACTCGTGAGCTCACCGTAGGTTGGCCACGAACCGGTGTCGAAATAGACATCACCGGCGGCTGCGTAAGCGTGCCCCTTCCCGATGAGGGTCTCGATGATTCGCTGCATCTCCCCCACGCTCGCCGTGGCGCGGGGCTCATAGGTGGGGGGAAGGATGCCGAGCCGCGAGTACCCGTCGGTGAACTCCAGCTCGAACCGGTATGCAAGTGCCCACCACTGCTCTGTCGAGCCCCCTGCCTCGGCCGAGGCGAGGATCTTGTCATCGACGTCGGTGACATTGCGCACGAGTGTCACGGTGAAGCCCCGATAGGTGAGCCATCGGCGCCACAGGTCGTAGACGAGCGCGGAGCGCAGATGCCCGATGTGCGGCGAAGACTGCACTGTGGGGCCACACACGTACATCCCGATCTCGCCCGCCTTGAGCGGAACGAGGTCGACGACGGCTTGCGCGCGGGAATCGTACAGACGAACGGTCACCGGTGAAGTTTACTGGCGGGTTTCGATACGCGCTCCGCGCTACTCAACCACCGCGGGTGACGAGGGCAGTCGCGACGACCGCGACGCCCTCCCCCTTACCGGTGAAACCGAGGCCGTCTGAGGTCGTCGCCGCGACGCTCACAGGAGCGCCGATGATGCCGGTGAGGTGCTGCTCCAGCTCCATGCGGCGATCGCCGAGGCGCGGTCCGTTGGCGATGAGCTGCACCGAGACGTTGCCAATCGTGAAGCCAGCACCTTCCACCAGTTCGACAGTGGCACGCAGAAAGACTTCGCCGTGTGCATCCTTGAATCGCGGATCCGACGTGCCGAAGCGCCCACCGATGTCGCCGAGACCCGCCGCCGACAGGAGCGCGTCACACATCGCGTGACTCATCGCGTCACCATCGGAGTGGCCGGAAAGGCCGACCTCGTCGGGCCAGTACAGGCCACCGAGCCACATCGGCTCGGCGGGGTCGTAGGCGTGCACATCAACGCCGACTCCCGTGCGCACCTGCATGCTCGCCCCCAGCTCGTGTTCGGCCCGACGCAGATCCGCCGGGGTCGTGACCTTGAAAGAGAGAGGATCGCCCGGCACCGTGCCCACGGAGCCGCCCGCCGCGGCGAAGAGCGCGGCGTCGTCGGTGTAGTCCTCGGTGGCGGCGGTGTATGCGGCGTCGAGCGCGGCCCGCGGGAAGCCTTGCGGGGTCTGCACGGCGACGAGGGCACTGCGGTCCACCGTCTCGATCACGGAGTCGTCGGCGACCCGCTTGATCGTGTCCGTGACGGGGAGCACCGGGATGATGCCGCCTCCGCTCGACGCCACCGCCTCGATGACCCGGCCGAAGACGTCTCCCGGGGTGAAGGCGCGCGCGGCATCGTGCACGAGAACCGTCTCAATGCCGGGCTCAAGCGCGGTAAGCCCCGCGGCGACGGATCCCTGCCGCGTCGCCGCGCCGGCGACGACGACCGCGGACGGTGCGACCTCGCGCGCGGATTCCAGATGCGACGCGGGCGCGACGATGATCAGTTGCGCCTCGGACGGCACCGCGGGCACGGCGTGGGCGAGCAGGCTGCGGCCCGCAATATCCACGAACGCCTTGGGCATGCCAGCACCGAGGCGGGCGCCCGAACCTGCCGCGACGATGATGACCGCGATTGTGGGCTGCATGGTTTCGATACGCGCTTCGCGCTACTCAACCAACGAGAGGCTTAGGAAGCCAGAACCTCGTCGAGAACGGTGGATGCCTTCTCTTCGTCGGTCTTCTCAGCGAGAGCGAGCTCGGAAATGAGGATCTGGCGGGCCTTGGCAAGCATGCGCTTCTCGCCCGCAGAGAGTCCGCGGTCCTGGTCGCGGCGCCAGAGGTCGCGAACGACCTCAGAGACCTTGATGACATCGCCCGAGGCGAGCTTCTCGAGGTTGGCCTTGTAGCGACGGCTCCAGTTGGTGGGCTCCTCGGTGAAGGGAGCGCGCAGCACCTCGAAGACCT
>CAYZHZ010000129.1:0-7440 GCA_964477625.1 uncultured Salinibacterium sp. | reverse complement strand
CGGGCGGCATCCGCTTCTGCAACGTGCATGCGGCACGGGCGCCAAGCCACTCGACCTCGTCTTCCACGGCGGCTCGGGCTCGAGCGACGAAGAGATCGCGACCGCCGTCGCGAACGGTGTCATCAAGATGAACCTCGACACCGACACGCAGTACGCCTTCAGCCGGTCGATCGCCGACACCGTCATGAAGAACTACGACGGCTTCCTCAAGGTCGACGGTGAAGTGGGCAACAAGAAGATCTACGACCCGCGGGCGTGGGGCAAGATCGCCGAGTCGGCGATGGCCGCGCGCGTCGCCGAGGCGACCCGCCAGCTCGGCTCGGCTGGACACTCCGGCAAGTAGTCAGCCCTCGTCCCGGGGAATCCGAAACGACAGACTCAGGAAACCGACGTCGTCGACCGCAAGGTCCTCGACGGCGGTTTTCAACGTCAGGTAGTACGGCGCCAGATGCATGATGCGCCGGCCCTCGGGCAGTGCCATGTCGAGACTCACACCGACCGCGGTCGCTCCGTCCGGTGCCGCGCGCAGGTCGACCATGAGCGAACCGCTGTCGGTTCCCGGGGTATCAAGGATCGCCTTCAGCAGACCTCGCAAGGCCGTTCGCTGAGCGTTGTTCATGCGATGCGCGCGTCGGTCCGGGTCGACGACGACGAGGCGGGACTCCCCCGCGATGGCATCGAGCCAGCTCAGATTGGACTGGGTGACGAGTTCGTCGCGCAGTCGACGCGCGATCTGACCGGCGAACGCCCGGTCGACGGGTGTGATGCGTCCGGCATCCGCGATCTTCGTGAGAAATGGCACGGCACGGGCCGCCAGTCGCGCAACCATGACCCGTTCCATGTTTTGCGTCACCTCGTCGCGTACCGTCTGGCCCACGACCATGATGCGAGACGGACTCTCGAGCATGGGGATGATCGTGCTCACGACAGCGTGCGCAAACGTCGCGGTGGCCGCGATACCCAGCAGTGGCGGGTAGGCGACGATTACCGCCGTCTCTATCGCACCCCACGAGTCGTCAGTGGGATGGATGATGGCGAGCACCACCGGCACCGTCACGGCGACCGCGCCCAACCCGAGTGCGAGCACACGCCGCGCCGGCAGGTACGGGCCGAGACTCGCGACCGCGAGCGCCATACAGCCGGGGGCCCACCACAGCTCGATGGGAAACGAGGAGCCTGCATATCCGACGGCCGAGAGCACCCACCCACTCGCGGTCAGGAGCATCGTGATCGCCCCTGTTCCCCACCCGATATCGGCTCGCGCCGGTCGCGTCGCCACATGCACGAGCGCGGGGGCCGACGCGCTCAGCCCGACCGCGACGAGCTGCACCCAGGGCTGAGCGGTCAGGCCCCACGTGAGTACAGCAGAGATGGAGCCGTAGATAAGCGCACAGACCGCGAAGGCGAGCGGAATGAGCGGTCCGGTAAACCAGCTGAGCGGATCGACTTGTCGTGCCGAAAGAACGAAGTACCGCTTCGTCGGCGACCAGTTATGCACGGGCATGATCGGACTCCTCATTCGGCGCCACGACCTCGAGGATGGGCACGCGCATGACGATGGATGTTCCCGCGCCAGGCGACGACCAGATCTTGACGGACCCGCCCACTGAGCGCACCCGTTCGACGACCGACGTACGCAGACCCAACCGGTCGTCGGCGATGGCCTGCGGATCGAAACCGCTGCCCTGATCAACCACGACGACCGTGATCTCCTTCTCGTCGTAGGCGAGATCAACCTCGGCAACCGTGACGCCCGAGTGCCTCAACACGTTCTCTAAGCATGCGCGCACGGCGTCGATGAGTGCGGGGCCCGCATCGGCTGAGAGGCGGTAGATGCCCACCCCAGACCCGGTCACGTGCACCGTGAGCCCGCGCCACTGAAGGTCGCTGATGATCATCAGGATCTGATTACGCAGTGTCACGTCTTGCTCGTCGACGGGAACTTCGTCGTTCGAACGCAACCATTCGGGGCTCGTGAGCGTCTCGATGTCGTGGCGTAAGCGTTGAGTGACGCGCTCGTCGAGATCGTCGGGCGCATTCATCACGATCGACAGATCGTTGAGCAGTGTGTCGTGCACGGTCGCCGCGACGCGCTTGCGCAGGTTCTCTTCAAGCCCCAGCCGGCGGGTCTCAGCCTCGAGCGCATCGAAGTCTGGCACCTGGCGGCGAAGCGTGACCTGAATCGCCGCGAGCGCGAGGTACGCGACGACGAACGCCAGATAACACAGCACCGCGCCCCACCCCGGCATAAATGGCACGTCCGCCACCACGGTCACGATGAGGGGAACCGCGGTCGAGACGACGAGTCCGATCGTCGACCACAGCACGCCAGTGCGCGTCGTCGTGTTGCCGATGCCGATGAGCACGAGCGCCACGGCTGGGCGGTTGAGCAAGAATAGTCCGTCACTCTGAATCGTCGGGGATGCCGCGAGCAGCGCCAGTTCGTAGGCCACCGCGCTCGCGGCACCGATGGAGAGAAACGAGATCACGACCCACGGCTTCGGCACGATCGCCGCTGCGATGGCCAGGAACATGAGCCCCAGAAGGATGGTGAGCGGGATCGTGAGGTGGTGCTCGAGTCCGCGCGAGACGAGGTAGCCGACCAGGATCGGGACTGCCAATCCCAGCGCCGTCGCGTTGACCGCCCACGCCCCGCGCGCAATGCCGTTCGTGATGACGGTGCTCGCGACCTCGCGAGGCAGAACGGCTATGCGCAACCCTGGCGTCCCGCTACGAACGCTCGCTGATGAATTGGGCGAAAACCGGGTCGTTCAGCACGACCGTGAAGACGCACACCAAGAGAGCGATACCCGCGAGCGCACCGCCGACGAGTGGTGCCCAAAACGCTGTGCGCCGTTTCGCAATGAGAAGAAGTGAGACGGCAACGGTGAGAACGAGGATCACAATGCGGGCGACGGTGAGGGCGGCCCCCGCTTCGCGCGCAGACTGGAACGCCGTGAATTCACCGAAGCCCTGCTGGGTGTAGGCATCGGCGAGGGCGGGTCCGAGGTCGGCGTAGGTGGCGTAGCCGCCCACCACGTCGTAGACCGCGATGAGCAGCAGGGTCGTGGTGAGCACGAGGTCCCAGGTGCGACGGGGGCGCGGTGCCGCGGCATCCGTCACGACCGGGGTCTCGACTACAGGCGACGGATGCGGCGTCGGCGGGATCGGCGCGTACTCGCCGTACTTCGGACGGGGGCGCGGATCGACGGGCGAGGCGGGGTCGGTCACCTAAGCCCCCTGCCAGTCGAGCCGGCGGGTGCGGCCGCCGAGCCCGCGCTCGTCGGGCTTGCCCGTCGCGTCGGTACGCAGCTCTTTGGGCAGCGAGAACATCAGGTCTTCCTCGGCCGTCACGACCTGACTGACGTCGGTATATCCGGCGTCGGCGAGATCGTCGAGTACCTCCTGAACGAGAACTTCGGGCACGGACGCCCCGCTCGTGACCCCGACGGTAGCCACCCCATCCAGCCATTCCTGCTGGATCTCGCTCGCGTAGTCCACGCGGTAGGCGGCCCGTGCCCCGTTCTCTAGAGCGACATCGACCAGGCGCACGGTGTTCGAGCTGTTGGCCGACCCCACGACGATGACTAGCTCGGCTTCGAGTGCGACCTTCTTGATGGCGACCTGGCGGTTCTGAGTGGCGTAGCAGATGTCGTCGCTCGGGGGATCCTGCAGGGTGGGGAATCGCTCGCGCAGGCGGCGCACCGTCTCCATGGTCTCGTCGACGCTCAGTGTCGTCTGCGAGAGCCAGACGAGGTTGTCAGGATTCGTGACCACGATGTTGTCGACGTCTTCGGGACTATTGACGAGAGTCGTGCGCTCGGGTGCATGACCCATCGTGCCCTCGACCTCCTCGTGGCCGGTGTGGCCGATGAGCAGGATCTGGTAGTCGTCCCGGGCAAAGCGCGTCGCCTCGCGGTGCACCTTCGTGACGAGCGGGCACGTGGCATCAATCGCCTGCAGGTGACGATCGGCCGCGCCCTGCACGACGGCGGGCGAGACCCCGTGAGCGCTGAAGACGACGTGGGAGCCCTCGGGAACCTCATCGACATCGTCGACGAAGATCGCCCCCTTCTTTTCCAGCGTTGATACAACGTGGATGTTGTGCACGATCTGCTTACGCACGTACACGGGAGCGCCGAAGTTCTCGAGTGCCTTCTCCACGGCGACAACGGCTCTGTCCACACCCGCGCAGTATCCCCGCGGAGCGGCGAGCAGCACACGCTTGTGTCCGGGGACCGGCGTATCCTTGAGCCTGTTGCGGAGCGCGGGAACGCGCGGCATCGTCAGGTCGACGAGATTGCCGTTCGAAATGCTCACGCAGGCAATTCTAGGCGGCGCTGCCGCACAACACCTGGAGGGCGGCCCCATGAGCGACGTCGCTCCCCCTACCGCTGACGCACCGTGGCCGGTCTCGGTCTTCTCCTCGAAGGTCAAGGGCTGGATAGAACGTCTCGGCACGGCCTGGGTCGAGGGTGAGATCACGCAGTGGGGTGTCTCGGGCGGCAACGTCTACGGCAAGCTCAAAGACCTTGAGGCCGACGCAACGGTGTCTTTCACCATCTGGTCGTCGGTCAAGGCACGACTTCCGGATGACCTCAAGCAGGGCGACCGTGTGATCGCGTTGCTCAAGCCCAACTATTGGGTCAAGGGCGGCTCGCTCACGATGCAGGCCTTCGAGATGCGCCACGTCGGTCTCGGCGATCTGCTTGAGCGTCTCGAGCGTCTGCGCCAGAAACTCAAGTCCGAAGGGCTGTTCGAGAGCAAGAAACCCTTGCCGTTCCTCCCCCACTGCATCGGGCTCATCACGGGCAAAGACTCGGACGCCGAAAAAGATGTGCTGCGCAACGCTCAGTTGCGCTGGCCCGCCGTCACGTTCCGCGTCATTCACGCCGCGGTTCAGGGCGATCGGGCGGCTTCCGAGGTCACTGCGGCCATCAGAGCCCTGGATGCCGACCCCGACGTCGACGTCATCATCGTGGCTCGGGGTGGTGGCGACTTCCAGAACCTGCTGGTGTTCAGCGATGAGACCCTGGTGCGCGCCGCAGCAGCCTGCTCAACCCCGCTCGTGAGCGCGATCGGGCACGAGGCGGATCGTCCACTGCTGGATGAGGTAGCCGACCTGCGGGCATCCACTCCGACAGATGCAGCCAAGCGCGTCGTGCCCGACGTCGCAGAGGAGCTCGCCCGAGTTCGCCAGGCGCGGGCATCCATGGGATCGCGCATCACTCAGCGCATCAGCCATGAGATCGATCGGCTGCAGGCGCTGCGCTCGCGTCCTGTGCTCGCCTCGTCAGGGTGGATCGTCGATTCTCGGTCAGAAGACCTGGGCCGCTACGTCACCCGCAGCCGTGACCTCGTCGATCGCGCCATCGAGCGCTCGCACACTCGAATCACCGAGCTCGTGTCGCAGTTGCGCGCGCTCTCGCCGCAGCGCACCCTCGATCGCGGATACGCGATCGCCCAACTTCCGGATGGCCGCGCGCTGCGATCCGTGGCCGACGCCCCCGCCGGAACTCCCCTCCTCCTCACCGTCGCGGACGGACGCGTTCCTACCACCGTCGACGAACCCGCTCCGTAGGGCCAGATAGGATCGAAACCGTGTCCAGCGCAGCGAAACCGGATGTCGCCGACCTCAGCTACGAGCAGGCGCGCGACGAGCTCATCCAGGTGGTGAGCGAGCTCGAGCAGGGATCATCGAGCCTCGAGGATTCGCTCGTGCTGTGGGAACGCGGCGAGGCGCTCGCCGCGCGCTGCGAGGAATGGCTCATCGGCGCGAAGGCTCGGCTCGATGCTGCCCGCGCCGCGGCCGAGTGATGGCCGAGCCACGAATCGTCGCCGAGCTCGGGCGACCGGACACTGCTCAGGAGACCGCGGATCGAAAGGCCGCCGCTTCCCGCAAACACCGCGCGAACCAGACGCTGTTCAATCTCGTGATCGCGACTATCGCCTCCCTCGGCATCGTGCTGTTCCTCGTTCTCGTCGTCGTACGGCCGACGCCCGAGCCCAGCCCATCGGTCGACTACGTGAGCGCAGCCGCAGAGGCTCAGGGCGCATCGAGTGAGCCGCTCGTCGTCCCGGTGCTTCCCGCCGACTGGCCGGCGAACGCCGCGCGCTTCGAGAACCGTTCCGGCGTTCTCACGTGGTACATCGGTTTCATCACGCCGTCGGTCGAGTTCATCGCCTTCAACCAGGGTGTCGACGCGAACCCCACCTGGCTCCAAGACATGGTCGACTCGCGCGCCATCACGGGGACCACGACGATCGATGGTGTGACGTGGGACGTCTACGACCACCGCACCGCACCGAATCCCGGCAACTATGCCTACGCACTCAGCACCGAGCGGGGCGGGAGCACCTTCGTGCTCCATGGCACAGCCTCGGACGCCGAATTCGAGGCGCTGGCCTCCACGATCGCCGCGGAGGTGGCACAGTGACGAAGAGTCCTGCGAAGGCCTGGGAAGAGATGCTTCGAGGCAACGCGCGTTTCATCGACGGCACACCGCAGCATCCTCGGCAAGATGTCGAACGGCGCACTGAACTCGCGCACGCGCAATTCCCTGACGCCGCCCTCTTCGGGTGCAGCGACTCCCGACTCGCCGCCGAAATCATCTTCGACAAGGGCCTTGGCGATCTCTTCGTCGTGCGTAACGCGGGGCAAGTCATCTCGGACTCGGTCGTCGGTTCCCTCGAATACGCGGTCGGTGTGCTGCACGTTCCCCTCATCGTCGTGCTCGGTCACGACGAATGCGGAGCGGTTCGCGCCGCGATTGACTCGCAGGGGAAGGATGCTGCGCCCCTCCCTCCCCACATCGCGTCGCTCATCGCGAAGATCGCCCCCGCGGTGCGGCGCGTTGCCGTTGCCTCTGGCGCTGTCGACGCCTCCACTGCGGAACCGCAGGAAGTGGGACGTGAACACCTGCGAGACACGATCGCAGAACTTCTCAGGTCGTCAGAACTCATCAGCGACGCGGTTGCCGCGGGTACGCTGGCAGTAGTGGGCGCGAACTATCGCCTGCTCGAGGGTCGCGCAGTTCCCGATGTCATCGTGGGCGCGGTGTAGTCACCACTCCCCTCACCCTCATAACCCCAGGCAGACCAGCAAAGGAAGCACAGCGCCGTGAGCACCTCCAGCGAGTTCCGTATCGAGCACGACACGATGGGCGAGGTGCGGGTTCCCGCGAACGCCCTCTACGGCGCGCAGACCCAACGCGCAGTCGAGAATTTCCCGATCTCGGGCTCGGGCCTGGAGCCTGCGCAGATCATCGCTCTCGCTCGCATCAAACGCGCCGCGGCCATCGTCAACGGCGAGATGGGCATCATCGATCCAGCTGTCGCACAGGCAATCGTGGGGGCGGCAGACGAAATCATCGCCGGATCCCACCATGACCACTTCCCCGTCGACACCTACCAGACCGGCAGCGGCACGTCGTCGAACAT
>CAYZHZ010000128.1:0-7450 GCA_964477625.1 uncultured Salinibacterium sp. | reverse complement strand
AGCGCCTCATCACGTTCGCCAAGCGCGGCGACCTGCACGCGCGCCGTCGCGTGCTTGCAGTCATCGGCGACAAGTCGGTCGTGCACGAGCTCTTCACCGAGATCGCGCCGCTCGTCGAGCACCGCGAGGGTGGCTACACCCGCATCACCAAGCTCGGCTTCCGCAAGGGCGACAACGCGTCGATGGTGCAGATCGAGCTCGTTCTCGAGCCCGTGAACCCGAAGCCGAAGAGCGCCAAGAAGGCTGCAGCCGCTGCTTCCCAGGACGAGAAGCCTGCCAAGGCTGCCGCTAAGGACGAGGCGCCCGCCGACGAGAACGCCGCCGAGCTTGAGCTCGAGGCGACTCCCGACGAGAACAACGGTCCGGTTGACGAGAACCCGACCACCGTCGAGGAGGTCGAGGTCGTCGCTGACGAGTCCGACGCTTCCGCCGACGAGGCCGCGGTCGAGGCCGACGCTGCCGAGGACGACACGAAGTAGTCCCACGCAGGTAACACGTGAGAACCCCGCCGATCCGTCGGCGGGGTTCTACTGTTTAAGGCATGAAACCGCTGCGCGAAAGAGTCACCGGTCCCGAGGTGCGCATTCCCCACGACACCGCAGAGGTCTCGTGGCGCACAATAACGGAGGCTGACTTCGATGCGTTGCACGAGCTCGAACGGGAGGTTTCCGCTGCGGATCATCCGCACTATGTCGTCTCGCGAGAAGAGATCGCAGAGGACTTCGAGATGAGCTTCTTCGACGCAGCGACGGATTCCCTGCTCGCCCAGGCCGCCGATGGAACCGTTCTCGCGTACGGCATCGTCTTCGTGCCGCCCGGGCAGGAGACTCTTGTGCGATCGATCCTCCCCGGGGCGGTGCGGCCCGACGCTCGCGGCCGCGGCCTCGGTCGACAGCTGTTCGAGTGGCAGGTCGCGCGGGGTATCCAGACGCTCGCGGCATCCGACAAGCCCCTTCCCGGCTGGCTCATGACGTTCGTTTCCGATGGTGTGGATGACGCCGCGCGCCTGTTCACGCGGTTTGGGCTGACCATCCGTCGATACTTCCTCGAGCTGCGTCACGATGTGCGGGAGCTTCCGGATGCCCCGCTCGACGACACCGTGTCGCTCGTGCCGTTCAGCGCCGACCACTCCGAGGCCACCCGCGTCGCCCGCAACGATGCGTTCCGCGATCACTGGGGTTCCCAACCCACTGACCCGGAGGGTTGGGACGCGTTCGTCGGACGCTCGATCATGCGCCCCGACCTGTCGTGCCTCGCGATCGGCACGCGTGACGGGGTTACCGAGGTCGCGGGAATGGTACTCGTCTCCGTGAACCCGGAGGACTGGGAGGGCACCGGCTTCAGCTCGGCATACATCGACCTCGTCGGTGTGAGACGTCAGTGGCGCGGTCGCGGTCTCGCCACGGCCATGCTCGCCCGTTCCCTGCGGCTCATCGCCGCCGACGGGCTCGACAAAGCGGTACTCGACGTGGATGCGGAGAGCCCGACCGGAGCACTCGGTCTCTACACGTCACTCGGTTTCGCCGAGGCGACGCGCAGTATGTCGTGGGTGCGGGAGTTCTAGGCCGAGCGCTCAGACCGCGCGATTGACCCACGGGTTGGTGACGAGCGGAGGAAGTTCGGCGAGGCGTTGAAGGGCATCCGCGATGCTGCCGACGTAGACGCCCTGCGTGATGGGGCCGCCAGGGTGCACCTCATCGTCCGCGAGCTCATCGATGCGACCGGCTATTGCGTCATGCCAGTTCGCGATCTCGACGTTGCGTTCCGTGCGCGCGAAGGCTTGCAGTTGCGCGTTGACCCCGGGAATCCAGTCGCGCGGTGCCTGGGCGTTGACGAGCACGATGAGGGTCTTGGGGCCGGCGATGCGCACCAGGGCGTCGAGATCTTCATCGTCGATGGGGCCATTGGTGCCGAGGCCAACCACGAGAACGGGGCGCAGTTGATCGGAATCTTTGAGCGCCTGCACGATGACGGGGCCCATGAGCATGGGACGAGAGACAGCCGCGTCGATCTGAATGCCCGGGAACGTCGCCTGAAGGATCGGCGCCGCAGCGAGCATCACCGAGTCGCCGACGGCGCTGATTTGGTCACCGCCCGGTAGCTGCACGACCTTCTCCTGCTCGTGGTAGATCGTGCGCACCGGGGTCGCGTCGCGAATGGCCTGTTGGCCGTATTCGATCGCGAGCTGCGCTTCACTCTTGCCGGGGTCGGTCGCGGCGCCCGCGATCGTGAGTCCGCCAGCCACGATGAGGGCCACTACTCCCGCTATGGAGACGGGCACGAGCGCGGCGCGCTCGCCGAAACCTGCGGCGAGAGCGCCACGAAAGCCGCGGGTGCGCACGGGCATCTCGATGTACTTGTATGACAGCGTCGCCGCGCCCACCGTAGTGACGAGAGCGAGAGCGGGCGCAGCCCACCATGGCGTCGACCGTGGCAGTCCCTCGGCGAACAACACGAGCAGAGGCCAATGCCACAGATACAGGCCGTACGACCGTTCGCCGATCCACTTCATAGGTTGCACGTCGAGCGCCCGCCCCAGCCACGAGCCAGGCATCGTGCTGGCGGCAATGACGATCGCGGTGAGCGCGGCGACGACGGCGAGACCGCCTTGTGTAACTCCAGGGTCGTCCTCGTGCATGAGGGCGGCAATCACGAGTATGTCCACGAGCGCGACCACCCCCACGATGGGCAGCACTCGTCGCACCCATGCCGACGGTGGGGTCGGGGCGGTCGTGAAGCGGCTCTCGAACGCGATCGCGAGTGCGGCACCGAGGGCGAGCCCGAAACTGTGGGTATCGGTGCCGTAGTACAGCCGTGTCGCCTCGGCGGGCAAAAACGCCATCGCGGCTGCCGACGCGACCGCGAGGGCACCGACGATGGAGATCCGCGCGATCCGCGAGGGGATGAACAGCAGACCGAGCAAAATGAGCGGCCACAGCAAGTAGAACTGCTCTTCGACCGCGAGCGACCACAGGTTGCGAAAAAGCTCAGGGGTGTCGGCAGTGAAGTAGTTGGAGCCCTGGGCGATGAAGATCCAGTTGCTGGAGAACGTCGCCGCTCCGAGCACTTGCGATCCGATGCGCACGATGACGTCACCGCCGATCACGAACGCAAGCGCCGAGCAGACCAGCACCACGAGGCCGAGCGCGGGAATGAGCCGCCGCGCTCGCCTGATCCAGAAGCGCCGGGGCTCGATGGTGCCCGTGGAATTGCGCTCCCGCACGAGCAGACCCGTGATGAGGAAGCCGCTGATCACGAAGAACAGATCGACGCCGATGTATCCACCGACGACCTGCTCGGGCAGAAAGTGATAGGCGATCACGGATACGACGGCGACAGCCCTCAGTCCATCGAGACCCGTCAGGCGGGCGGGTCCGCTTAGCTTCTTCGCATTCATGATTCGGATTCCGCCCGCTAGCCTAGCGGCGGCGTAGGTTGGGAGCATGGCGAGCGAAGCGGTAACCCTGTCGGTTGACGGCCCGAACGGAGTACGTGAGGTACGTCTCTCGAGTCCGTCGCGGGTGATGTGGCCCGAGGTCGGCATCACCAAGCTCGACCTCGCCAACTACATGATCGCGGTCGGCGAGGCGTTCGTGAGGGCCAATGGTGACCGACCGCTCTCGCTGCAGCGTTTCTCCGATGGCATCGACGGTGAGCAGTTCTTCTCCAAGAACCCGCCCAAGGGGGCACCGGACTATGTGCGCAGCGTCCCGGTGATCTATCCGAGTGCGCGCTCGCACCCGCAGCTCGTCATCGACGAACCCGCGGCCGCCGTGTGGGCGATCCAGATGAACACGATCACGTTCCACCCGTGGCCGTGCAAGACCGCCAACACCGACAACCCCGATCAGCTGCGAATCGATCTCGACCCGCAGCCGGGAACCGATTTCGGCGATGCCGTGCCTGCCGCGTTCGAGCTGAGGACCGTGCTCGCCGAGGCGGGGCTCACGGCGTTCGTGAAGACGTCGGGCAACCGCGGCCTGCACGTCTTCGCTCCCATCGAACCGACCCACGAGTTCCTCGACGTGCGACATGCCGTCATCGCCGCATCGCGTGAGCTCGAGCGACGCATGCCCGAGAAGGTCACGACCAACTGGTGGAAAGAGGAGCGCGGCGAGAAGATCTTCGCCGACTTCAACCAGGCCAACCGCGACCGCACCATGGCGGGGGCCTACAGCCCGCGTCCGCTTCCGACGGCGACAGTATCGACGCCTCTCGAGTGGGATGAACTCGCGGATGCCGACCCACTGTCCTTCACTGTGCAGACGATCCCCGCTCGACTGGATTCAACGGGTGACCCGTGGCAGAACTTCGGCACTGAGCCCGGACGCATCGACGTGCTCCTCGAGTGGTGGCAGCGCGATCTCGACAATGGCCTCGGGGAGCTGCCCTTCCCGCCCGAATATCCGAAGATGCCGGGTGAGCCGCCGCGCGTGCAGCCGTCTCGCGCAAAGAAGGACTAGTGCCCACGGGTTAGTGGATGAGCACCTTCATGAGCATGATGGCGACCCCGAGCAATGACGTGATGGCAGCGCCGCTCACCCTCGCCCACCGCTTCGGGGTCATGCGCGCGACGGCGATGTAGCCGATCACGCCCAACAGCACGACGTCTGCCCACAGTGCTGCCCACACGGCGACATCGTCTGAGAGCACCCCGATCGCGCCAAAGAAGATGATCGCGAGAGGGATGACCGCGCCGACGAGCAACCCGCTCGAGTGTCGTACGCCGTAGAGCAGGAGTGCGGCAAACGTCTTGTCCCCACGCACCGCGAGCCCCAGGTGGGAGACGACGACCGCAAAGACGTGCGCGATCCAGAGCACCAGGATCGTGCCGAGAACCCGTAAGAAGATCTCCCACGACGCATCGGATTTCTGTCCCGTGACGATGATGAGTGCGGAGACGACGATGACCCCGTAGATCGCGGACTCCGTGATGATGGCGCGCACGTTCGCCGCGAGACCCGAGGACGGCGCGAGTTCGTCTGTCGTCTGCGCCATCAGGCGAGCACTTCGCCGAGGTCGTACGCGGTCACGCGCTCCAGTTGCTCGAATGTGCACGATCGTGCGTCCCGGTCCGGGCGCCAGCGTTCGAATTGCGCCGAGTGCCGAAAACGCCATCCCTCCATCTGGTCGTAGCGCACCTCAACGACGCGCTCGGGGCGTAGCCGTACGAATGAAACGTCTTTGTTCCCCGAGAAGCGCGAGCGCTCCGTCTCGCCAGTGATGGCCGCCCCGGCGTCGTCTCGCACGACGAGCGGGGCCAGTTCGTCGACGAGGGACTGGCGCACGACATCCGTGAATGCCGATACTCCGCCCACGTTCACGAGCTCGCCCGCGTCGGTGTAGAGCCCTAGTAGCAGCGAGCCGACACCGGAACCGGACTTATGCACGCGGTAGCCCACCACGACGACATCGGCTGTGCGCGCGTGCTTCGTCTTGAACATGGTGCGCTTGTTGGGGGCGTATGCCGCATCGAGCGGCTTTGAGATGACGCCATCGAGGCCCGCACCCTCAAACTCGTCGAGCCACTGGCGCGCGACGACCACGTCTGTCGTCGTCTGCGTCACGTGCAGTGGCGGTTCGAGGCGCGCGAAGAGCTTCTCGAGTTCCGCGCGTCGTGTCGAGAAGGGCTCGTCGAGCAGTGATCGACCGTCGATCCAGAGCAGGTCGAAGGCGACGAATGACGCGGGGGTTTCTGCGCTGAGCTTCTCGACCCGGCTCGCGGCGGGGTGGATGCGTTGCGAGAGCGCCTGCCAATCGAGGCGCTCGTGCCCCGGCTGCCCAATCCGCACGACGACTTCGCCGTCGATCACGCAGGGTACCGGCAGCTGCCGCGCGAGCTCGGCGACAAGCTCGGGAAAGTAGCGGGTGAGGGGCTTGGATCCGCGGCTGTCGAGCTCGACATCCTCGCCGTCGACGTAGGCGATCGCCCGAAAGCCGTCCCACTTCGGCTCGTAGCTCAGGCCCGGTTTGTCGGGCACGTCGGGTACCGCTTTGGCGAGCATGGGTGCGACGGGAAAGCCCTCGGGGAGGTCCATTCACCTACAATCGCACAGTGACCGAGGAGCCGACCAGCCGCTTCCGACTCGACATCGCCTACGACGGCACCGACTTCGGGGGATGGGCGCGACAGCCGGGCCGACGCACGGTGCAGGGCGAGCTGGAGTCGGCACTCGCGACCGTGCTCGGGCGCTACGGCGAGGCCCCTCTGCTCACCGTCGCGGGCCGCACCGATGCGGGCGTTCACGCGACCGGGCAGGTCGCCCATCTCGACCTCACTCCCGCTCAGGTGCGTCACCTCGCGAAGCCGCACGGGCGTGCCGAGGGCTCTGACGCCGCGATGGCCCTCGCGCGCCGACTTAACGGCATCGCGGGCCTCAAGTCCGATGTTCACGTCTCGCGCGCGAGTATCGCTCCCGCGGGCTTCGATGCGCGGTTCTCGCCGATCTGGCGTCGCTACGAGTACCGAATTGCGGATGCCCGCGCCGAGCGCAATCCTCTTCTGCGGCACCACACCGTGTGGTACCCCGCCGACCTCGATGTCGAGGCGATGAATCAGGCGGCGCGGCACCTGCTGGGACTGCACGATTGGGCTGCCTACTGCCGTCCGCGTGAGGGAGCCACGACCATCCGTACCCTTCAGCATTTCGAGTGGGCGCGAGACGCTTCGGGGGTCATCACGGCGACGCTGACCGCCGACGCGTTCTGCCACAGCATGGTGCGGGCGCTCGTCGGAGCGGGTGTGGCGGTCGGCCAGCGCAAACTCGCCGGCGACCGCCTCGTCGGTATTCGCGATGAGGCTGAGCGCACGAGCGAGTTCAAGGTCATGCCGGCGGCCGGTCTCACCCTCGTCGAGGTGGGATATCCGGATGATGCGGAGCTTGCTGCCCGCGCCGAACAGACCCGCGCCCGCCGCGACACCGGTGGTCGAGCGTAGTCGAGACCCAGTGGGTGAGTAGCGCGCAGCGCGTAGCATCCGGTGGTTGAGTAGCGCGCAGCGCGTAGCATCCGGTGGTTGAGTAGCGCGCAGCGCGTATCGAAACCCCGTTTGACCTAGCCCACACCCTCAACTATCCTTACGAGGTTGTGTTCGCACACTGCGTGCGACACGTGTTGAGCCCTCCACCGTCGCGTTTGCCTCGCAAACTCGAGACCGGAGCGGGATTCACGAACTCCTCGACAAAGAAAGCAGTACTTCTGTGACGCGTACATTTTCGCCCACGCCCGCTGACGTTCAGCGCGAATGGGTCATCATCGACGCGACTGACATCGTTCTCGGTCGTCTCGCCAGCCATGCTGCCACGCTCTTGCGCGGCAAGCACAAGGCCACCTTCGCTCCGCACATGGACATGGGTGACTTCGTCATCATCATCAACGCCGACAAGGTCGCCCTCACCGGCTCCAAGCTCGCGCAGAAGAAGGCGTACCGCCACTCGGGTTACCCGGGCGG
>CAYZHZ010000127.1:0-7747 GCA_964477625.1 uncultured Salinibacterium sp. | reverse complement strand
ATACGCTAAAGTGGACAGTCGGCTCGGCTTCGGTCGAGACCGGTGGGGTCTGGTGTAATTGGCAACACGGAGGATTCTGATTCCTTTGTTCTTGGTTCGAGTCCAGGTACCCCAGCCATAGCCATCACGAGCAATTCCTGAGGCCGCTACCCGCGCAAGAGCGGCACGAGCGCTGCTCCGAGTGCCTGCCACTGCTCGGCCGTCGTGACGCCGTAGTCCAGGAGCGCGCTGGTCTTCACGCCGACACTTCCGACAACGACGCACAGGTCGCCGTCGACTGCGTAACCGTAGTCCGCCCCGGGAACCGGGAGCGCGCCATCGATTCCCGCGCCCCCACAAACCTCGCGCGGCATGATGAATGGCGCGTTAGCGGTCGTATCGATCGCCATCGTGATCGCGGGGTAGAGGCCAGCGGGGCCGTCCGCCCAGCTCGTGGTCGGCTCGCAGACGCCCGGGTCGACTCCCAAATGGTGACGAACGAGGTCCGCGGTGACGAGCTCACAACCGACGGGCGCCGCCGCCGAGGGTGTCGAGGTGTCGTCACCCGGTGCGGCCTCCTCGGTCGGGCTGGGTGGGATCGCGCTGGCGCTATCGGTCGGTCCGGAGAGTCCGGGAGCCGAGCATCCGGCAATGAGTGGGAGAGCGAGCACTACGGTGGCGAGGATCATTGTGCGGGAAGTCATGTCGTGCACAGTAGGGACGCCAAGTCCGTGCTCGCCATAGGGGATTCGCCCTAGGCCTTGCGAACCGCCAGTAAGGCCGCTGATCGACTCGTGACGCCCAGTCGACGGCAGATCGCCTGCAGGTGGTTCTCGACGGTTTTCTCCGAGCCCCCGAGTTCCCAGGCGGCCCGCCGCACCGTGGCTCCGCCTTCGAGCGCAGCCAGCACCTGACGTTGCCGAGGTGTCAGGGAGAGCTCAGCGACGCGACCGTCCGCTCGGCGGATCCGTTCCGCGGTCAAGCGCAGATGTCGCGCGAATTCCTCGATGACCGAGAGTTCTTCGTCGTCGAAGTCAGCCGCGTTGCGGAACACGGCGACGGTCTCGAGCAACCCCCCGTCGGCGACGATCAGGCTCCCGATCTGGTGCTCGCCTCCCAAGGGGGCGTACACCGTGCGACGTAGTTCGCTCGCCTGCCACTGGGGTGCAGTCAGCACGTCGGAAATGCGGAGCGCGACGTTGGCGATGGAGCATCGATGAGCTGGGGAACGAGGGCAACCTGCCCGAGATCGCGAGGCATGAGAGGGATGATGTGAGGGAGCATCTCCGGCACGTGATACCCGCTCATCACGCCGGTCACACGGTTCATGACCAACCAGCCCGCGCGTTCGCAGGACACGAGCCGCATGAGCTGCGCGGGGACTTGGCGCCGCAGCACCGTCATGCTCACGACGGGTGCCAGCAGCGCAACTTCGTCGAGGATTCTCCGCAGCGCCGATGTATTTATGTGGACCACGGGCACGATTCTAGAGTGACGGGAAGGGGGATCCCCGAGTGCACTCTTCCCACATCCGCCCGCTGTGACATATGGACAGCAGCACTATCGATAGTTACACTATCCATTATGCGAGTGTCACAACTATGCGAGGTAAGCGGGGTTCCGCTGCCGTCGATCAAGTACTACCTGCGTGAGGGACTGCTGCCCGCCGGTGAGCGCACGAGCGCCACTCAGGCGGTGTATGACGAGTCGCACGTCGAACGATTGCGGCTCATCCGTGCGCTCCTCGAGGTCGGCGGGCTCTCGGTGGCGACGGCGCAACGTGTGCTCGCCGCGATCGACTCTCCCGACCTCCCGCTCAGCCACATCTTCGGCGTCGCTCAGTATGCGGTCTCGGATGCTGCTCTCTACGAGGAGGTCGACGCGATGAGTCCCGGTCTCGCGCACGTGGACGCGACGATCGAGCGGATGGGGTGGAGCGTGACCGACGAGAACCCGGGACGCCACGGCGCCGCGCGCATCCTCGACACCTATGCCGCGCTCGGCCAGACCGCACTGTCGACGATCTCGCCGGAGTACGCCCAAGCCGCCGAACTCGTGGCCGCAGCCGACCTCGCCGCCGTCGCCCGAAGCACCGAAACCGCCGACATGGCCGAGACCGTCGTGGTCGGCACGGTTCTCGGTGACGGACTACTTGCCTCTCTGCGCCGCATCGCGCAGGAGAATCTCGCCCACCAGAACTGGGCCCAACCTCGGAGTGAGAAATGACCGCAGCGATCCGCTGGCACCGCCCCCTGCTCGTGCTCGCCGCCGCGATGGGCCTCCTTGCCGTCGCGTGCCTCGTCGGCATGATCGTCGATCCGCGTCATTTGCTCGGCGTCGGCATCTGGGAGAAGCCGCTCAAGTTCGCCCTCTCCACGGTGATCTACGCGGTCACGTGGTCGTGGCTCATCGGGCAGTTGCAGCGTTTTCAGCGCGTCGCGTGGTGGGCGGGAACCCTGAGCGCCGTGCTCCTCCTCGTCGAACTCATCATCATCACGGGCGCGGCCGCCGCCGGCATCACAAGCCACTTCAACGTGTCGACGGCCTTCAGCACCGTGCTCTGGTCGATCATGGCGGGCTCGATCGGCACCCTGTGGGTCGCGACCTTCGTCGTCAGCGTGGTGCTGTTCCGTAACCCACTCGGCGATCATGCGCGGTCATTCGCGATTCGCTCCGGCGCGGTCATCGCCCTCGTCGGCATGGCTCTCGCCTTCCTCATGACGGGCCCCACGAGCGAGCAACTCAGCAACTGGCAGGGCATCGCCGGTGCCCACGCGGTCGGCATCGCCGACGGGGGACCGGGTGTTCCCATCCTCGGGTGGAGCACCGTCGCGGGCGACCTGCGAATCCCGCACTTCATCGGAATGCACGCGCTGCAGGTCATCCCGCTCGTACTGATGGGGCTCGAATGGGCGTCCCGGCGAATCGCGGTGCTGCGGCGGGAATCCGTGCGCTGGGCGCTCATGGTCGTACTCGCGGCCGTCTACAGCGCCGTACTCGCCATGGTGACCTGGCAGGCGCTTCGTGGTCAGTCGATAGTGCGGCCGGATGCCGTGACGCTCGTGCTCTCGGCATCCATCGTTCTTGCCGCCCTGTGCGCTGCCGCCATCATCATTGCGCGGGGTCTGCGTAGCCTAGAGGTCGAGCGACTCGCCCACCTCGAGGGGGAAGAACTCGCCGCCGCCAGCGATCGTGACGGACTCGACGCGAGCGTTGGCCATGTTGCGGCCGACGACGGAGAGCACCGCCTCGTGCACCGGTAGGGACTTCTTCGGCGCGATCGCCGCCACGTAGTCCATGACGTCACCGATCTTCAGCCAGGGAGCTCCCACGGGCACCGCGAGGGTGTCGACCGGTCGGTCGGGTTGCGTGTAGGAGTCGCCGCCGTAATAGAAGGTGTTGTCGACGAGCACTCCGACGTTGTCGACGATCGGGATGGATTCGTGGATGAGTGCGTGCTTCTCGCCGAAGAACTCGAGCGTGAACGGGTCGACCGTGATCGTGTCGCCGTGGGCGACCGACTCGACCTTGAAGCTCATTGCCGAGGCGGTGACACCGGCGGGCGCGAAGATGCGCGCATCCGGGTTGCGGTCGAGCAGGCGAGTGAGCTGTTCGGTCGTCCAGTGGTCGGCGTGCTCGTGGGTGATGACGATCGCCTTGACCCCGTCGATGTCGGTGAGGGGCATCGTGTACCCGCCTGGATCGATGACGAGAGAGTCGTCGCCCTTCGTGAGGATCATGCACGCGTGCTCGTACTTCGTCAGCTTCATGCTCCCCACGCTAGTACCGACCCGGTTGCGCCAATACCCCCGGGGGGTATCATGGTCCCATGATCGCGGACATCAAGAAACGCGCGCTGCACCGCAGCCGCATCCTCGAGGGCCAGATGCGGGGCCTCGAGAAGATGATCGAGAACGAGGACTACTGCGTCGACATCATCACGCAGTCGCTCGCCATCCAGAAGTCACTGCGGAGCCTCAACAAGCTCCTCGTCGAGAACCACCTGCGCACCCACGTCGCGCACATGTTCGCGAACGGGGAGCAGGACGTTGCGGTCGACGAGCTACTCAAGGTGTACGAGCTCGAGAACAACAGGAGCAGTTGATGGATCACACGAAGCACGAGCACCACGGGCACGACGCGCACGACCACGGTCACCACTCGGTGGTCGAGCCTGTCGAGACCCCCCACGGTCACCACGATCACGGCGCGCACGACCACAGCGCCCACGACCATTCGGCCCACGACCCGGCCCAGTTCAAGCGAAAGTTCTGGCTGAGCCTGGTCCTGACGATCCCGACCCTCGTCTTCTCGACGGGCCTGCAAGACATCCTGGGTCTCACCGGCCCTCGCTTCCCCGGCAGCGAATTCATACCCGCCGTGTTCGGCATCGTGCTGTTCTTCTACGGGGGTCTCGTCTTCCTCAAGGGGGCCGTCGACGAACTTAAGGCGAAGAGCCCGGGCATGATGACGCTCATCTCCCTCGCGATCGTCGTCGCCTTCGGCTACAGCCTCGCCGTGACGCTGGGCCTTGAGGGCATGGACTTCTGGTGGGAGCTCGCGACCCTCATCACGATCATGCTCCTCGGGCACTGGATCGAGATGTCGGCTGTCATGAACGCCCAGAACGCGCTCGGCGAGCTCGCGAAGCTACTGCCGGACGAGGCGACCATGCTGCACGGCGACCACCAGATGACCGTGCCGGTCTCCGACCTCAGCGTCGGTGACCTCGTACTCGTGCGGCCGGGGGAGTCGGTGCCCGTCGACGGTGAGGTCACAGACGGCGAGTCCGACGTCAACGAGTCGCTCCTCACGGGGGAGTCCGCTGCGGTTGCGAAGACCGCGGGAGCCCGCGTGATCGCCGGCTCCGTCAACGGCTCCGGCTCGCTCACGGTGCGGGTCACCAAGACCGGGTCAGACACCGCCCTCGCCGGCATCATGAAGCTCGTCGCCGAGGCACAGTCCTCGAAGTCGAGCGCGCAGCTGCTCGCCGACCGCGCGGCCGCGGTCCTCTTCTACGTCGCGCTCGGTGCCGCGATCATCACGCTCGTCGTGTGGCTCGTGCTGCGCGCCAACGACCCGGCCTTCGTTCTTGAGCGCGTCGTCAGTGTTCTCGTGATCGCGTGCCCGCACGCGCTCGGACTCGCCATTCCTCTCGTCTCCCAGATCTCGACCGCGATCGGGGCGAAGAACGGCATCCTCATCCGCAACCGCATCGCCCTCGAACGCGCGAAGAACATCGACGTCGTGCTGTTCGACAAGACCGGCACCCTCACGACCGGAAAGCAGGGCGTCGCGGCCGTCGTCGCGTCCGACGGGCTGACCGAGGGTGAGCTGCTTCGGCTCGCCGCATCCGTCGAGTCCACCTCGGAGCACCCCATCGCAGCTGCGATCGTTGCCGAGGCCGCGTCGCGCGGGATTCCGGTACCCAAGTCCACGAAGTTCGCGGGCCTCGCGGGGCGCGGCGCCCGAGCAACCGTCGAGGGGCGCGAGCTCGTGGTCGGCAGCGCTCGCGTGCTCGCCGAGGCCGGCATCCAACCGACCCAAGCGATCGAGGATGCCGCACGCGAGCAGTCCGAACTCGGAGCGACCGTCGTCTACCTCACCGAGGGGGCGACTCTGCTCGGCATGATCGCGCTCGCCGACACCATCCGTCCCGAGTCGGCAGAAGCCGTGTCCGAACTGAAGGCGCGCGGCGTGCGCGTCGCCATGCTCACGGGCGATTCGGCTGCAGTGGGCAACTGGGTTGCCGCCAAGCTCGGCATCGACGAGGTCTTCGCCGAGGTTCTGCCGGGCGAGAAATCGTCCGTGGTCTCCACGCTGCAAAAGGATGGCGCGAAGGTGGCCATGGTCGGTGACGGCGTCAACGACGCTCCAGCCCTCGCCCAGGCGGACGTCGGCATCGCAATCGGTGCGGGCACGGATGTGGCCATCGAGTCGGCGGGCATCGTGCTCGCATCATCCGACCCGCGGAGCGTCGCCGACGCGATCGTGCTCAGTCGCGCGACCGTTCGCAAGGAGCTGCAGAACCTCTTCTGGGCGACCGGGTACAACGCGATCGGCATCCCGCTCGCCGCGGGCGTTCTGTACGGTGCGGGCATCCTGCTCGCCCCGGCCCTCGCCGCGGTGTTCATGTCGGCGTCGACGATCATCGTCGCGCTCAACGCCCAGCTGCTGCGCCGCCTGCGTCTGTCCGCGAGGTGACGCCCAGCCGCCATACTTACTGACATGACGACGAAGTCCCTGCGCCTGGTGGTGGCGATCAACCCGACCGCATCCTTCGGCAAGGGTCGCAACGTGGGGCCCGCCGTGGTGCAGACCCTCCGCGCTCTCGGCCACGATGTCACGAGCCTGCAGGAGCCCGACTTCGAGCAGCTTCTCGCGTCGGGGCGCAAGGCGGTCGCGTCGAAGCCCGACGCGCTCATCGTCGTCGGCGGTGACGGCATGGTCAACCTGGGCACCAACCTCGTCGTCAAGACAAAGGTGCCGCTCGGCATCGTTCCGTCCGGCACCGGCAACGACATGGCCCGCGGGTTGGGCATCCCGCACGACAACACCGAGGCAGCCATCGAGGCGCTCGTTGTTGCCCTGGCGAGGCCGGCGCGGGTCATCGACGCCGGTCGGGTCGACTACGTGGATGCCGACACCGGAGCGCCCGCGACGCGCTGGTTCGCGTGTGTGCTGTCGGCCGGCTTCGATTCCGTGGTCAACGAGCGTGCGAATCGGATGACCCGCCCCAAGGGTGCGAGCCGCTACATGATTGCGCTCGGCCTCGAACTCGTAAAGCTCAAGCCGATCGACTACCGCCTGGTTCTCGACGGCGAGACCATCGACACGAGGGCCATGCTCGTCTCGGTGGGCAACAACATCTCCCTCGGCGGCGGCATGAAGGTCACGCCCGACGCGCTCGTCGACGACGGACTCCTCGATGTGCTGGTCGTCCGACCGCTCTCCCGCATCGCGTTCATGCGGATCTTCCCGCGCGTCTTTCAGGGCACGCACACGAGCGACCCGCGCGTGAGCATCCACCGTGCTCGTCGCATTCGCATCGATTCGCACTCAGCTGTCGCCTACGCGGACGGCGAGCGCATCGGCGGGCTCCCGATCGACATCGAGGTCGTGCCGGGTGCGCTGCGCGTGCTGAGCTAAGGGTCGGGGCTAACTCGCCGCTGTTGCGTCGGTCGCGACGCACGAGTAGGCGCTGAGCGTCTCGCCATCCTTCTCGACCTGCGAGACGATGAACTCCTGCTCGGGGCGCACCCCCTCGGCGGCCGCAGCCTTGAAGGCCTCGAAGGAGTCTTTGCATGCCGCCGATACGGCGTTCTGCAGACCGCCCGCCTTGTCGATTTCAGCGGTCGACAGCTCGCCTTGCCCAATCACGATGTATTGGTGGTCGTCGGCGCACGGCATGACCGTCGCCTTGTTGTGGTCGCTGCCCTCGACGAACGAGAAACAGTCGCCATCAAGAAGCTGAGTCGACGGGATGACGGTCGCCTCGGTTACCCGTCCGTCGTCGCCGCGCGGCGGACCGTCGAGGCCCAGAAGGCTGCACGCCGAGAGCGTGAGCGTTGCCGTGATCACGACCGCGAGCGCGATCGTGGATCGGATGTGCCTCTTCATTGTTCCCCCGGTGCTGTGGGTGGTCATGCTGTTTGGTCGCCCCTGCCGTGTGTGGCATACTCGTCTAGTTGTCGTGACGGCCCCATCGTATAGAGGCCTAGTACGCCGCCCTCTCACGGCGGTAACGCGGGTTCGAATCCCGCTGGGG
>CAYZHZ010000126.1:0-8059 GCA_964477625.1 uncultured Salinibacterium sp. | reverse complement strand
GGATGTTGACGCCGGGGAGGTAGCCCGCGACGACGTCCTTGACGTGCACTACCGGAACGGCCGTGGCGGTCGCCCCACCCTTCGTGTCGGGACTAGTCGTCGTCATCGGCCAACTCCTTCATTGCTTCAACGTGCTCTGCATCGATCTCGCCGAGATCCTGGTCGTGGTGGCTGCCCAGGTAGGCGTCGATCACGGCGGGGTTCGCCATCACATCTTCAGGCGGACCCTCGGCGACGATCTTG
Source organism: uncultured Salinibacterium sp. (assembly GCA_964477625.1). GTDB lineage: Bacteria > Actinomycetota > Actinomycetes > Actinomycetales > Microbacteriaceae > Rhodoglobus. The sequence continues at coordinate 7,816 of CAYZHZ010000126.1, read as the reverse complement.
CCTTCAGCCATCACGATGACCCAGTCCGCGATATGGCGGACCATCTGCATGTCGTGCTCAACGAAGAGCACGGTCATGCCCTGCGTCTTGAGGTCGAGGATGTGGTCGAGCAGCGACTGCGTCAGTGCCGGGTTGACGCCTGCCATCGGCTCGTCGAGCATGACAAGGGTCGGCTCGCTCATGAGGGCACGCGCCATCTCGAGCAGCTTGCGTTGACCTCCCGACAGGCTCGCGGCATAGTCGTCGGCCTTCTTGTCGAGCTTGAAGCGGGCGAGCAGATCCATGGCGCGAGCCTCGATCTCCTCCTCCTGCTTGCGCCACAGCCATGGCAGCAGGGCGACGAACATGTTCTCGCCCTTCTGGTTCTTCGCCCCGAGCTTCATGTTGTCGAGCACGGAGAGAAGGCTCAGCGCCTTCGTGAGCTGGAACGTGCGCACCTGGCCGAGTCGAGCGACCTTGAACGAGGGGATGCCCGCGAGCGACTTGCCCGAGAACGTCCACGTGCCCGTATCAGGTTTGTCGAATCCGGTCAGCAGGTTGAAGAAGGTCGTCTTGCCCGCGCCGTTGGGACCAATGAGCGCCGTGATCGCATTGCGCGGCACTTCGACGTGCGCGACGTCGACGGCAGTAAGACCGCCGAACGTGCGAGTGACGTTGTCGGCAACGAGGATCGGGTCCGTCTTGGCGACACCCGGCTCGATCTCTCCGACGTGCAGGTTAGTGCTCTTGACCGGAGCACCCTTCGTGGGCTTGGCGTTACTTGACAAAAGCCAGCTCCTTCTTGTTTCCGAAGATGCCTTGGGGTCTGAATATCACGAGCAGCATGAGCACGACGCCGACGATGATGAATCGGGTCTGTCCCGCCTGCACGCTCGACATTCCGGGGAACCATCCCGCGGCCTGGGCGCGAGCAACGAAGCCCGAGACCATCGACAGCAACACCCAGAAGACCATCGAGCCCACGATGGGTCCGAGGATGGTCGCGGCGCCACCGAGCAGAAGGATCGTGTAGATGAAGAAGGTGAGGGTCGTCGCGTAGTTCGCGGGAACCACTGCACGCGGCATGATGAAGATCATTCCGGCGAGCGTTCCGAACACGCCACCGAGGATGAGCGACTGCATCTTGTAGAAGTAGACGTTCTTGCCGAGCGCGCGCACGGCATCCTCGTCTTCACGGATGCCCTTGATGACGCGACCCCACGGGCTCTTCATGAGCCGCCACGCGATCACTGCCGCGATCGCGACGAGGCCCCACCCGACGATGCGGATCCACCAGTCGTAGGCGTTGTTCTCGAAAGGACCGAACCCGTACGTTCCCGGCGGGATCGGGTTGAGCGCCGCGAAGCCCGTCTTGTACCCGCTGAGGCCGTCGGCCGAACCTGTGACAGGTTCGAGCGAGTTGGTCGTGAAGATGAGCCTCAAGATCTCGGATGCCGCGATCGTCACGATGGCGAGATAGTCCGCTCTCAATCGCAGGGTGGGTATACCCAGGATGAGGGCGAAGACGACCGATGCGCCGATGCCGACGAGCACGGCTCCCCACACCGGGAATCCGAGCGTGAGCGTGGAGATCGCGTAGCCGTAGGCACCGATCGCCATGAAGCCCGCCTGACCGAAGTTCAGGAGGCCCGTGTAGCCGAAGTGGATCGCAAGACCGAGGGCGGCCAGGGCGTAGGCGGCCGTCGTCGGGCTAATGATCTCGACGATGCCGTTCTGCAGTATCTGCCAGAAGTCAACCATGGTCTAACCGATTCTCTCTTTGCGGCCCAGGATGCCCTGGGGCCGAACCAACAGCACGAGGATGAGGATGACGAGCGCCCCGACGAACTTCATGTCCGAGGGGATCCACAGCGTCGTGATCTCGACGAACATGCCGACGACAAGGGAGCCGACCAGGGCGCCGAACGCCGTGCCGAGTCCGCCGAGCGTGACAGCCGCGAATATGAGCAGCAGGATCTGGAAGCCCATGTCCCACGAGACGCCTGGGCGATAGAACGCAAAGAGGATGCCGCTCAGGCCCGCGAGCGCTCCACCGATGACCCAGACGATGCGGATGACGCCATCCACGTCGATTCCACTCGCCGAGGCGAGACTGGGGTTGTCGCTCACCGCGCGCGTCGCCTTGCCGATGCGCGTACGCAGCAGGAAGAACGCGACCCCGAGGAGTACCACGACACTGATCCCCATGCCGAGCAAGTCGACGGGCGAGAGCGAGATGGGACCGAACTTGAGGTCGGCTCCGTCGGCCCCCGGCAGCTGCCGGGTCGACCCGCCGTAGATGTACTGATAGGTGTACCGCACGGCGAGTGAGAGGCCGATACTGACGATCATCATGGGGATGAGTCCGACACCCTTGCGCCTCAGGGGTTTCCAGATCGCGGCGTCGAGCCCGAACCCGAATGCGGCGCTGAGTATGACGGCACCGATCAGCGCGATCCACAGTGGCCACGCCAGGTCGACCGCGAGCGAAAGTGTCGCGAGCGCTCCGAAGGTAACCATTTCGGCGTGCGCGAAGTTGGAGAGGCCCGTGGTTCCGAAGATGAGTGAGAGTCCGATGGCCGCGAGCGCAAGCAGCAGTCCGAAGCTGAGCCCGTTGAACGCTCGACCGATGAATTGGTCGAGGAAGCTCGTCGTCTCTCTCACGCCCTCGCCGATGAAGAAGTTCACCGACTTGTTGTTCGTGAGACCGAACTCGGCCTTCTTCTCTGCGCCGCCCTCTTCGGTCACGATCACACCCTCGGGAAGCGTCGACTCGTCGAGCTTGATGGTGTACTCGCCCTTCTCGGGCACTCCGATCCTCCACTTGCCATCGACGTCGGTCTTCACCTCCGCCGAGTAGCCGTTGCCCGAGATCTGGATGAGTACGCCCTCTAGCGGCTCGCCGTCGAACTTAACGTTGCCGCTGAACTGGTAGTCGTACTCCTCACCTACCTCGTCGGCATGGGCGGACAGGCCGCCAGAGAATGTAAGAGCTACGAGCAACATCGCAAAGAGCGCGATGAGAACACGCGTCCAGCGATGGCGAGCCATACCGGTGACTTCCACGGAACCTCCAAGACGGGACCAGCCGAGATCGTGCATCCCGCGGGTTCTGGCGCACCGTCGACGTTGACAGTACTTGCGGTTTGTGTCACCCGTGTTTCGGGTGAGACACAATCCACAGGCCATTATGCGCGTGGAATACGTCAGGGTCTAACCCGTTAATATTGAGCACCGGCATTCACCGCAGCATCCGGACTCTTTTCGTCACCAACAAAGGGGCCACATGGACCAGCCCGATCCCTTCGGATTCATCGGACTCACGTACGACGACGTCATGCTCCTGCCGGGCCATACCGATGTCATCCCGAGCGAGGCAGATACGTCGTCGCGCCTCACCCGCCGTATCCGCGTCGCGTCTCCTCTTATTTCCTCCGCCATGGATACCGTCACCGAGTCGCGAATGGCGATCGCCATGGCGCGTAACGGCGGCCTCGGCGTGCTGCACCGCAACCTCTCTATTGAGGATCAGGCATCGCACGTCGATAAGGTCAAGCGCAGCGAGTCCGGCATGATCACCAATCCCGTCACGACGACTCCCGACGCCACGGTCGCCGAGGTGGATGCGTTGTGTGGTCAGTTCCGCGTCTCCGGTCTGCCGGTGGTCGAGGGCGACGGCAAGCTCGTCGGTATCATCACCAACCGCGACATGCGCTTCGTCTCCCCGTTCGAGAAGTCGACAACGCTCGTGCGCGACGTGATGACGAAGACCCCTCTCATCACTGCCCCCGAGGGAATCGACCCAGACGGCGCCGTCGCGATCTTCGCGCAGCACAAGATCGAGAAACTGCCGCTCGTCGATCCCCAGGGAAGGCTGCGCGGGCTCATCACGGTCAAGGACTTCGACAAGACCGAGAAGTACCCCAACGCGACCAAGGATGATGCGGGCAGACTGCGCGTCGGAGCTGCCATCGGATTCTTCGGCGACGCGTGGGACCGCGCTGGCGCCCTGCGCGACGCGGGTGTCGACATCATCGTGGTCGACACCGCCAACGGCGATTCGGCCGGTGTGCTCGAGATCATCTCTCGCCTCAAGAAGGACTCCGCGTTCGCCGACATAGACGTCATCGGCGGCAACGTAGCAACGCGCTCCGGCGCTCAATCGCTCATCGACGCGGGCGCAGACGCCGTCAAGGTGGGAGTCGGCCCGGGCTCTATCTGCACGACACGCGTGGTTGCGGGCGTCGGCGTGCCCCAGGTCACGGCCGTCTACGAGGCCTCGCTCGCCGCACGCGAGTCGGGTGTGCCGGTCATCGCGGACGGCGGCTTGCAGTACTCGGGCGACATCGCGAAGGCGCTCGTCGCGGGTGCCGAAACGGTCATGCTGGGCTCGCTACTCGCCGGCACCGACGAGAGCCCCGGCGATCTGATCTTTGTCAACGGCAAACAGTTCAAGGGCTATCGCGGAATGGGATCGCTTGGCGCTCTCCAGACTCGCGGTACGAAGACGTCGTACTCGCGCGACCGATACTTCCAGGCGGATGTACCAAGCGACGAGCAACTCATCGCTGAGGGCATCGAGGGTCAGGTTCCATACCGCGGCCCGGTCTCGTCTGTGGTCTACCAGTTGCTCGGTGGCCTGCGTCAATCGATGTTCTACACGGGCGCACGCACGATCGACGACCTGCGCATGAAGGGCAAGTTCGTGCGCATCACCGCCGCGGGCCTCAAGGAATCGCACCCGCACGACATCCAGATGGTGGTCGAGGCACCCAACTACCGCCGCTGACCGCGACGCCGTGACATTCACGGCTCGCCGGTAGGCTCTATGCGTGAGTGACATCGAGATCGGTCGGGCCAAACGCGCCCGTCGTGTTTATGCCTTCGACGACATCGCCATCGTGCCGAGTCGCCGCACGCGCGACCCGCAAGACGTGAGCGTCACCTGGACGATCGACGCCTACACCTTCGAGATGCCCGTGCTCGCCGCGCCCATGGACTCCGTTGTCTCGCCGACGACGGCGATCGCGATTGGCAAGCTCGGCGGACTCGGGGTGCTCGACCTCGAGGGTGTCTGGACGCGCTACGAAGATCCGGAGCCCGTGCTCGCCGAGATCCGCGGCCTCGACGCCGACGTTGCCACCAAGCGCATGCAGCAGATCTACGCCGAGCCCATCAAACCCGAGCTCGTGACCTCGCGGTTAGCCGAAATCCGCGCGGCGGGCGTTCCCGTCGCCGGCGCACTCAGCCCCCAGCGCACCCAGGAGCTCTACAAGACCGTCGTGGATGCCGGCGTCGATCTCTTCGTCATTCGCGGCACGACCGTCAGCGCCGAACACGTCTCCAAGACCGTCGAACCCCTCAACCTCAAGAAGTTCATCTACGAACTTGACGTCCCGGTCATCGTCGGGGGCGCCGCGACCTACACGGCGGCGCTGCACCTCATGCGAACGGGGGCGGCGGGTGTGCTCGTCGGATTCGGCGGAGGCGCTGCGTCGACGACTCGCGCGAGTCTGGGCATCCACGCTCCCATGGCGACAGCCGTCGCGGATGTCGCGGGCGCGCGACGTGACTACATGGACGAGTCCGGTGGGCGCTACGTGCACGTGATCGCGGACGGCGGCCTCGGCACGAGCGGCGACATCGTCAAGGCGATCTCGGTGGGTGCCGACGCCGTGATGCTCGGGAGCACGCTCGCCCGGGCGACGGATGCCCCGGGCGGCGGTTGGCACTGGGGTGCCGAGTCACACCACTCCGAACTCCCCCGCGGCAACCGGGTGCACGTCGGCAGCGTCGCCCCGCTCGAGGAGGTGCTGCTCGGTCCCTCATCGACGGCCGATGGACGCGTCAACCTCATCGGCGCCCTGCGTCGATCAATGGCAACGACCGGCTACTCCGATCTGAAAGAGTTCCAGCGCGTCGAGGTCGTCGTCGCGCCCTACCAGGCGGGGTAACCATGGCCACAGTGTCGAGATCGTCCAAGCTCGGTGTCGAGGAGCGCGCGGCGGCGATCGACGCTCTACGTACGAAAGAACTTGACGTCCTGGTCGTGGGCGGGGGCATCGTGGGCACGGGAAGTGCCCTGGATGCTGCAACGCGCGGTCTTCGCGTGGGCCTCGTCGAGGCGCGTGACTGGGCTTCGGGAACCTCGAGCCGGTCATCCAAGCTCGTGCACGGTGGAATCCGTTACCTCGAGCAACTCGACTTCCGCCTGGTGCGCGAAGCGCTCATCGAGCGCGGACTGCTGCTGCAACGTCTCGCGCCGCACCTCGTGAAGCCCGTGCGCTTTCTCTACCCGCTGACGAAGCCCGTGTTCGAGCGCCTCTACATCGGTGCCGGGATGTTGCTGTACGACGTCTTTTCGTACACGGGCGGTCGCCCGCCGGGCGTTCCCCACCACCGTCATCTCACGCGCGGCCAGATGCTGCGCGCCATGCCGAGCCTGCGTAGTGATGCCTTCACGGGCGGGCTGACGTACTACGACGCTCAAGTCGACGATGCGCGCTACGTTGCCAATCTCGCACGCACGGCATCGTTCTACGGTGCCCACGCAGCGAGTCGCGTGCGCGTCGAGGGGTTCATCAAGGTCGGCGAACGCGTCGTCGGGGTGCACGCGCACGACCTCGAGTCCGGGGAGCGCTTCGAGATCCGGGCACGCCAGGTCGTCAACGCGACGGGAGTGTGGACCGACGATACCCAGGCGATGGTGGGTGAGCGGGGGCAGTTCAAGGTGCGTGCGTCTAAGGGCATCCACCTCGTCGTGCCGCGCGACCGCATCCATTCCAAACTCGGCCTATTGCTGCGCACCGAGAAGAGCGTGCTCTTCGTCATTCCGTGGGGACGCCACTGGCTCATCGGCACGACCGACACCGACTGGAACCTCGACAAGGCTCACCCCGCTGCGACGGCCGCCGACATCGACTACCTGCTCGAGCACGTCAACTCGGTGCTCGCGGTGCCGCTCACGCGCGACGACGTCGAAGGCGTCTTCGCGGGGCTGCGTCCGCTTCTCGCTGGAGAGTCGGACCAGACCTCCAAGCTCAGCCGAGAGCACATCGTCGCGCACACCGTGCCCGGCCTCGTGGTCGTCGCTGGCGGCAAGTGGACGACGTATCGCATCATGGCGAAGGACGCCATCGACGAGGCCGTCGCGGCCCTCGACGGCAAGGTCTCGAAGTCGATCACTGAAGACATCGCGCTGCTCGGCGCGGAGGGCTACCAGGCCGCCTGGAACAAGCGAAGCAAGATCGCGCGAGCGTTCGGCGTGCACAAGGTGCGAATCGAGCACCTGCTCAACCGCTACGGCGTGATGACGGACGAACTGCTGGACCTCATCCGTGCGCGCCCCGAGCTTCACGAGCCGCTTCCCGGTGCCGACGACTACATCGGGGCAGAGGTGGTGTACGCCGTGACCCACGAGGGTGCTCTTCACCTCGACGACGTGCTCGCGCGCCGCACCCGCATCTCGATCGAGGCGTGGGACCGCGGAGTCTCGGCCGCGCCCGTGGCTGCCGAGCTCATGGCGGGCGAACTGGGATGGGATGCTGCGCGCACGCAACTCGAGGTCGACACCTACCTCGAGCGAGTGCGCGCCGAACGAGAGAGTCAGCAGCAGCCGGACGACGCCTCCGCCGACCGCGTACGGCTCGAAGCGCCCGAGATCGTCCCTGAGTAGGTTCGAGGCTTTCTGCGGCCCGTGAGCCGGCCGCAGGCTCAACGAGAAAGGGCCCCAGCCGAAGCTGGGGCCCTTTCGCGTTACGACCTACTAGTTGATGCGGCTGTACGTGTTGTCAGCGGCGTACTCGTAGATACCGATGGTCGCCTCGGTCGGGTCACC
>CAYZHZ010000125.1:0-8081 GCA_964477625.1 uncultured Salinibacterium sp. | reverse complement strand
ACGAGAAGACCGCCCTCGTGCGTACGCTCGCCTCGGGCACGGGCCGCCGCATCCTCTTCATGCGCACCAAGCACCACGCGAAGAAGCTCGCGAAGCAGCTCACCGACGCGGGCATCCCGTCGGTCGACCTGCACGGCAACCTCTCGCAGGTCGCACGCGACCGCAACCTCGCCTCGTTCGCCTCGGGTGAGACCCGAGTTCTCGTCGCCACCGATGTCGCCGCCCGCGGTGTTCACGTGGATGACATCGAGCTCGTGATCCACGTCGACCCGCCCGCCGAGCACAAGGCGTACCTGCACCGCTCCGGTCGCACGGCGCGCGCGGGCAAGGAGGGCGAGGTCGTCACGATCGTGCTCCCCACCCAGCGCAAGGACACCGCGGCGCTGCTGCGCAAGGCTCAGATCGACGTGCAGCCGCAGCACGTTACGGCGGACTCAGCGTCTGTCACGGCTCTCGTGGGTGACATCGCGGCCTACGTCACGCCCGCACCGCGTGCGGCTCAGCCCGCCCGTGGCCAGTCTCAGGGCGGCCGCTCACAGGGCGCGAACGCTCAGCGCAAGCGCGCCGCGCGTGGCCAGGCCGGTGGGTCGGATGATGCGGGCCGCTCGCGTCGCGACCGCTCCGGCCGCCCCGCCGCCGCATCCGGCAGCGACTCAACGCGTTCGTCGCGCCCCGCGCGCTCCGGCGCCCCGCGCAACGACTCTCCCCGCTCCGGCGCAACCACCGCGTGGTCGTCGTCCGGTGGGGGAACCGCGCAGCGCGGCGCTTCCGCAGGTGCCGACCGCGGTGCCCGTTCGCACGACGCCGCCCCCGCCCGCCCCCGCGGCGGCAAGGGCCGCGCCCAGTCGGCGGCCGGACCCATCCGGGTCGGCCAGGTCGTGCGCCCGAACCGCACGGGACGCTAACCAACCCTCCACACGTCGCCGTCGCTCGGATTCGTTCACAACGGCGGCGATGTGCAATTTCGCTCGCGGTCGACTCAGTCATACTTGGAGGTATGACTGGTACACTCGCGCCCATGGGCTACTCGATCGGTGCGAAGGGGCAGGTGGTGATCCCCAAGGAGATTCGGGATGCCCTGCACATTCGGCCGGGCCAGGAGATGGTCTTCGAGCGGCGGGGCGAGGAGATCGTCGTGCGCAAAGCGAAGGGAACGCCCCTCAAGGGACGGTTCGCCGGCGTGGGTCTGACCGCCGACCTGGTGAAGTCCCGCGCCGAGGAGCGCGACCGCGATGCCCGTCGTTCTTGACTCGTGGGCGATCATGAGGCTGCTCGAGGGCGCTGAGCCCGCAGCATCCCGTGTCCAGTCGGTCATCGACGCGGGCGACGCTGTCATGAGCTGGATCAACCTCGGCGAGGTCTCATACATTCTTCAGCGTCGCGTCGGCGTCGATGCGGCTGACCGCACCGTGCGCGACATCGAATCGTCCATGACCGTGCTCCTCCCCGATCGAACGGCAGTCACCGACGCCGCACGGATCAAGGCCGCGAACGCCATGAGTTATGCCGACTCGTTCGCGGCCGCACTCGCGGTGCAGCTGAAGGTCGCGCTGTGGACGGGCGACCCCGAGCTACTCATCGAGGGCGCACCGTGGAGCCCGCACGATCCGTCTCTCGCCTAGTTCGCGAAACTAAGGCAGCACACCCACAGAGGCGAGGGCCGCTCGCAGCAGGGAGCCGCGGCCGCCCTCCATGTCGGCGGTGACGGCCTCGGACGCGGCCTCTGCGGGGCGCATCCACGTGACCTCGAGCGCGTCTTGCCGCGGCTCGCACGTGCCCGTGATCGGCACGACATAGGCCAGCGAGACGGCGTGCTGGCGGGAATCCATGTACTGACTCGACCCCGGCCACGGAAAGTACTCCGCGACCGAAAACGGCACCGGGTTGGCGGGAAGCAGGGGAAATGCCATCGGCCCGAGGTCCTTCTCGAGGTGACGGAAGAGCGCATCCCGCAGCGTCTCGCCGTAGAGCACACGGCCGCTCACGAGCGTGCGGGTGATCTCGCCGTCGTTGCCGCGCAGGAGCATGCCAACCTCGATGACGCGACCGAGTCCATCCACTCGCACCGGCACAGCTTCGACATACAGAAGCGGCAGCCGCTTGCGGATCTCGACGAGTTCGTCGTCGGAGAGCCAGCCCGGGTTCGGGTCCGGGTCGGGGGTGCCTACGGAGCTCATGCTCTTATTATGTGTGCTCGCACTCGCGGGTGTGAGGATGGTCTGATGAAGCTCGACACCTCCGCGATTCTCTGGTCGGCCCCCGAGCGCGAACGGGCCGACCGGCCCCTGCTCGTGCTTCTGCACGGATACGGGTCGCACGAGGGCGACCTCTTCAGCATGTCCCCCGGGCTACCACTCGGACCCGTCATCGCCTCGGTGCGCGCACCGCTCGCCGAGAGCGGTGGATGGGCGTGGTGGTCGCTGCAGGGCAGCGTGCCGGGCGACCCCTCGCTCGCCGCGGTCGACGAGGCAGCGGATGCCGTCATCGAGTGGCTCGACACCCTGAACTACACGAGCGTGTCACTGCTGGGATTCTCCCAGGGCGGCGCGATGTGCCTGCAGCTGCTACGGCACGCCCCCGAGCGGTTCGCGGCGACCGTGACGCTCTCCGGGTTCGTGCCGGGCGGACCGCACCCGGGTGACGCCGAGCTGGCCCGCGTGCGGCCGAAGGTCTTCTGGGGTCGGGGTACGCAAGACCCGATCATCCCGGCCGCCGCCATCGAACGCACAGCTGAGTGGCTGCCCGACCATGCCGACGCGACAATCCGCATCTACGAAGATCTCGCCCACTCGATCTCGCCCGAGGAGCTGCGCGAGTTCTCGGCCTACCTCGCGGCGAACGGCTAGCGAATACCCGGCACCCGGTGTGACGGGGGTTCGGGGGAGGATTAGGGGATGGTGCTCGACAGGTTCTCCCCCGCGACGCGGGAGTGGTTCGCGGGCGCCTTTGCGAGCCCGACCCCCGCGCAATTGGGGGCGTGGGATGCCGTGTCTGGCGGATCCCACGCACTCGTCGTCGCCCCCACCGGTTCGGGAAAGACGCTCGCGGCATTCTTGTGGGCGATCGATCGGCTCGCCTCCACAGCTGCGCCGGACGATCCGAGGGCGAGAACGAGAGTCCTCTACATCTCGCCGCTCAAGGCCCTCGGCGTCGACGTGGAGCGCAACCTCCGCGCCCCGCTCGTGGGCGTCACCCAGACCGCGAAGCGTCTCGGCATGGTGCCCCCTGAGATCACGGTCGGCGTGCGGTCGGGCGACACCACAGCCCAAGACCGGCGGATGCTCGCGCGCACGCCCCCCGACATCCTCATCACCACCCCCGAGTCGCTCTACCTGATGCTGACTTCTGCCGCCCGGGAAACGCTCGCGAACGTAGACACCGTCATCATTGACGAGGTTCACGCGGTCGCGGCGACCAAGCGCGGAGCGCACCTCGCCGTCCAGCTCGAGCGCCTCGACGAACTACTCGCGGCGCCCGCTCAGCGCATCGGGCTCTCGGCGACGGTGCGCCCGCTCGAGGAGGTCGCGCGCTTCCTCGGCGGCCGCGCGCCCGTCACGATCGTGCAGCCCCCGGCCGCGAAGACCTTCGACCTGAGCGTCGTCGTGCCCGTCGAAGACATGAGCGAGCCGGGGATGCTGCGGGGCGACCCGGGCCGCGAGGGGTCGTCGTCCGGGCCGACCGGTATGGCCGCCGAGGGCACCGGCTCGATCTGGCCGCACGTCGAGGAGCGCATCGTCGACGAGATTCTCAAGCACCGCTCCACGATCGTCTTTGCAAACTCACGGCGACTCGCGGAGCGGCTGACGGCGCGGCTGAATGAGATCTACGAGGAGCGCGCGCTGGAGGCCCGCGGGTTGAGTAGCGACGAAGTCGCGTATCGAAACCTCGACGACGGAGAACCTGGTTTCGATACGCGCGCGCAGCGCGCTACTCAACCACCGACGGCGATCGCCAGCGCCCCGCCGCTCCTGGCCCGCGCCCATCACGGCTCCGTCTCGAAGGAGCAGCGCGCGACCATCGAAGACGACCTCAAGTCGGGCCGCCTGCGCTGCGTCGTCGCCACGTCGTCGCTTGAGCTCGGCATCGACATGGGGGCGGTCGATCTCGTGATCCAGGTCGAGTCGCCGCCGTCGGTGGCGTCGGGCCTGCAGCGCATCGGACGTGCCGGACACCAGGTCGGCGAGATCTCGAAGGGCGTGTTGTTTCCGAAGCACCGCACCGACCTCATCCACACGACCGTCGCGGTCGAGCGGATGCTGACTGGGCAGATCGAGGCGATCTCGATTCCCGCCAATCCGCTCGACGTGCTCGCCCAACAGACGGTCGCCGCGACCGCGCTGGGTAGCGTCGATGTCGAGGAGTGGTTCGACACCGTGCGCCGCAGCGCGCCATTCGCGACCCTCCCGCGCAGCGCGTTCGACGCGACCCTCGACCTCGTGAGCGGCCTGTACCCGAGCGACGAGTTCGCTGAGTTGCGCCCGCGCATCGTGTGGGACCGCGTCGCTGGCACCATTACCGGCCGCCCGGGATCTCAGCGCCTCGCCGTCACCTCGGGAGGCACCATCCCCGACCGCGGGCTGTTCGGGGTCTTCATGGTCGGCGGCACCCCGGGTGCGCCGGGCCGACGTGTCGGGGAACTCGACGAAGAGATGGTCTACGAGTCACGCGTCGGAGACGTCTTCGCGCTCGGCACGACGAGCTGGCGCATCGAAGACATCACGCACGACCAGGTGCTCGTGAGCCCGGCCTTCGGGCAACCCGGCAAGGTGCCCTTCTGGAAGGGCGACGGCCTCGGCCGACCCGCCGAGCTGGGGGCTGCGGTAGGTGCGTTCCAACGCGAGGTGTCGACGGGCGCGCCAGCGACGGTGGATGCCCGACTCACCGCGATCGGGCTCGATGAGCTCGCGGCATCCAACCTCGTCGCGCTCGTCAGGGAGCAACGCGAGGCCACAGGCCAGGTGCCTACCGACACGACCCTCGTGGTCGAGCGATTCCGCGACGAGCTCGGCGACTGGCGTGTCGTGCTGCACTCCCCCTACGGCATCCCCGTGCACGCGCCGTGGGCGCTCGCGGTGAGCGCGCGCGTGCGCGACCGGCTCGGGGTCGACGGGGCGGCGATGGCGGGTGACGACGGCATCGTCGTGCGCATCCCCGACACCGACGCGGAGCCGCCCGGCGCCGAGCTTTTCGCGTTCGAGTCAGACGAGCTGCGCGAGATCGTCACCGAGGAGGTGGGCGGGTCGGCGCTCTTCGCGGCGCGGTTCCGCGAGTGCGCCGCGCGGGCGCTGCTGCTGCCGCGCCGCGACCCCGGGCGTCGTTCCCCGCTGTGGCAACAGCGGCAGCGGGCGTCCCAGTTGCTCGATGTGGCGCGCAAGTACCCGAGCTTTCCGATCGTGCTCGAGACGGTGCGCGAAGTGTTGCAAGACGTGTACGACCTCCCCGCGCTCATGGGCATCACGGGGGATCTCGCGAGCCGCCGCATCCGCATGGTCGAAACCGAGACCGCGGTGCCGAGCCCGTTCGCCCGCAGCCTGCTGTTCGGGTATGTCGCCGCCTTCATGTACGAGGGCGACTCGCCGCTTGCCGAGCGCCGGGCGGCCGCCCTCTCGCTCGACCCGTCGCTGCTCGCCGAGTTGCTCGGTCGCGCCGAGCTGCGCGAACTGCTCGACCCCGCCGTGCTCGAGCAGACCGAGAACGAGCTGCAGCGACTCACCCCCGAGCGCCGCGCGCGCGACGCCGAAGGTCTCGTGGATGTGCTGCGCATGCTGGGGCCGCTGAGCCTCGACGAGATCGCCGCCCGGTCGCAATCGGTGATCGAGCCTGTCGAGATCTCGGAAGGGGTCTCGACGAGCTCGACCACCGCGCAGGCGTGGCTCGACGAGCTACGAACCGCCAACCGGGTGCTCCCGGTAACGATCGCGGGCGCCGCGCAGTGGGCGGTCGTCGAGGATGCCGCGCGCCTGCGCGACGCTCTCGGTGTGCCTCTTCCCATCGGCGTTCCCGCCGCGTTCATCGAACCGGTCGCCGACCCGGTGGGCGACCTGGTCGCGCGCTACGCCCGCACCCACGGACCTTTCCTCGCCGAGGATGTCGCGACGCGCTTCGGTCTCGGCCCCGCGGTCGTCACCGACACCCTGCGCCGACTCGCCGCCGACCGTCGAGTGGTGGACGGCGAGTTCCGCCCGGGCGCGACCGGCACCGAGTGGTGCTCGGTCGAGGTGTTGAGACGGCTGCGCAGCCGCTCGCTCGCGGCCCTGCGGTCCGAGGTCGAGCCCGTGGAGCAGGCGGCACTCGGTCGATTCCTCCCGGCTTGGCAACACGTGGGCAGCACCCTGCGCGGCGTCGACGGTCTCGCTCAGGTCATCGACCAACTCGCGGGCGTCTCGATTCCCGCCTCCGCGTGGGAGTCCCTCGTGCTGCCGGCCCGACTGTCCGACTACTCTCAGGCCTGGCTTGACGAACTCACGACCTCGGGCGAGGTCATCTGGTCGGGCAACGGCGCGCTTCCGGGCGGCGACGGCTGGGTGAGCTTCCACCTCGCCGACACCGCGGCCCTCACCCTCGCCGAACCCTCGTGCGACGAGACCACCGAGCTGCAACGCGAGATACTCGGTGCGCTCGCGGGCGGTGGCGCCTACTTCTTCCGTCAGCTCGGTCAGGCGATCGATGCGCCGGATGATGCGGCACTCAACGAGGCCCTGTGGCAACTGGTCTGGGCGGGGCTCATCACGAACGACACGATCGCCCCGTTGCGTGCCCACCTCGGTGGCCCCGCGGCGAAGCGGCGCGTGCCGCGTGCCCGCGCCTACCGCGCACGCTCGATCTCCTCCGTCGTCTCGGGGCCGCCCACCGGAGGCGGGCGGTGGTCGCTGCTCCCGCTCGCGGAGGGTGGGCCCACGCCCGCCGGTTCCGACGCGTCGCGCAGCGACGTGGCGGCCGCGCAAGCGGGGAACACGACGGTGCGAGCCAAGGCGATGGGCGAGCTGTTGTTGGAGCGGCACGGGGTGGTCACTCGCGGCGCGGTCGTCAGCGAGGGCATCCGTGGGGGCTTCGCGCTCGCCTACAAGGTGCTCAGTGGGTTCGAGGAGACGGGCCGAGCACGCCGCGGATACTTCGTCGACGGCCTCGGTGCAGCCCAGTTCGCGACGGGCGCGACCGTGGACCGGTTGAGGTCGTTCGTCGCCGAGCCGGAGTCGGAGCCCGCGCTCGACGCCATCGCCCGCGCCGCCACCGACCCCGCGAACCCCTACGGCGCGGCGCTGCCGTGGCCGCGCGAAGAAGTCGAGCTCGACGGCAAACGCGGCCATCGTCCCGGTCGTAAAGCGGGTGCTCTCGTCGTGCTCGTCGACGGACGACTCGCCCTCTACGTGGAGCGCGGCGGCAAGTCGGTGCTCACCTTCGGCTCGAGCCCCGAGGTGCTCGCGGTCGCGGCGGCGAGCCTCACCCGCACGGTGCGCCAACGACTCGGCAAGCTGCGGGTCGAGCGCGTCGACGGAGAGTTCTCGGTGGGAACGCCTCTCGGGCTCGCGCTCGTCGAGGCCGGGTTCGCCGCGACCCCGCAGGGGCTGAGGCTGCGCTCCTGATGGCGGCGCACGATGCCTGAGGGCGACACGGTCTACCGCTCCGCGGTGAACCTCAACTCGGTGCTCGCGGGGCGCGAACTCACCCGCTGCGACATCCGGGTTCCCGCGTTCGCGACCGTCGACCTCACCGGCGAGACAGTCGACGAGGTGGTCAGTCGCGGAAAGCACCTGCTCATGCGGGTGGGCGAGTTCAGCATCCACTCGCACCTCAAGATGGAGGGCTCGTGGCACATCTACCGCGACGGGTCGAAGTGGTACCGGCCCGAGTGGCAGGCGCGCGCGATTCTCGCCAACGACACGTACACGACCGTCGGGTTTCAGCTCGGTCTGCTCGAGATCGTGCCGCGCGACCAGGAGCACACGGTCGTCGGCTACCTCGGTCCCGACCTGCTCGGCCCCGACTGGGACGCCGATGTGGCCCTCGCGAACCTCACCGCCGATCCGACTCGAGAGGTGGGGCTCGCCCTGCTCGACCAGCGGGTGATGGCGGGGCTCGGC
>CAYZHZ010000124.1:0-8092 GCA_964477625.1 uncultured Salinibacterium sp. | reverse complement strand
GATAACCGACCTGCCCGCCGCCATCCCCGTCTTCCCGCTAGGCGGCGCGCTGCTGTTTCCCCGCGCGAACCTGCCGCTCAACATCTTCGAGCCGCGCTACCTCGCCATGGTGGACGCCGCCCTCGCAGGCCACCGGCTGATCGGCATGATCCAGCTGGCGGGCCTTGTCCAGACCGGGGCGGGAGACGAAGGCCATGCGCTGGCCTCGGTCGGATGCGCCGGACGCATCACCGGCTTCCAGGAAACCGACGATGGCCGGTATCTCATCGTGCTGACCGGAGTAGCGCGCTTCCGCGTCGCGGCCGAAATCACCGGCGACAGCCCCTATCGCATTGCTCGTACCGATTGGGCCCCCTTCGCGCGAGACCTTGGCGCTGAGCCGATGCTCGACGAGACCATGCGCGGGCGGTTGTTCGCGGCGCTGAAGGCATACCTCGCGCGCGGCGAAATGCGCGCCGACTGGTCGACCATCGAAGAGACGCCGCTGGATGCGCTTATCAACTCCCTTTCGGCCGCGTGCCCCTTTACGAATCCGGAGAAGCAGGCGCTTCTTGAAGCACACACATTGGCGGACAGGTGCGCGGCGCTTATAACTCTGCTAGAGATGGAGCGCCCCGGTCAGGGTGGCGGATACGTGCAATGAACAGTTCTGGAAGCAATGCAGCGAAGACCGCGCCCGAGTCGAATGGCGCCGACGCAGGTGTTGATCCCCGCCTGCTTGAAATCCTGGTCTGCCCGGTCACCCGCTCGGCGCTGACCTACGACCGCGAGGCCAACGAACTGGTCAGCCGCGCAGCCGGCCTCGCCTTCCCGATCCGCAACGGCGTGCCCGTCATGTTGCGCGACGAAGCACGCGATCTTGGCGCCTCGACGTGACAAGCGCCGCCCGGGCTGCGCCCTGGCCGCTTGACCTGCGCTTCAGCAAGGCCCGCGCAGAACTCCACCTCAGCTTCGACGATGGCGCAGAATTTACCCTGCCCTACGAGCTTCTGCGCGTGGAAAGCCCAAGCGCGGAAACCAAGGGCCATGGCAGCGAAAATCCTCCGCCACCTGCGAAGAAGCGGCATGTGGGCGTTGTCGGAGCTGAACCTGTCGGGCGCTATGCTTTGCGCATCCGCTTCACGGACGGCCACGACACCGGCCTCTACACCTGGGCCTACCTGCGCGAACTGGGCGAACAAAAAGACCAGCGCATGACCGCCTACGTCACGCGCATGCGCGAGCTTGGACTGGCCCGCGAATAGCGGCGATCAGCCGGGCGCCAGCGCCTTCAGCACGCTTTCGACCAGCCGGCGCGAATAAACCTCAGGCACCGGCCCGCGCATGGCGATCAGGCGATGCCAGACCGGCCCGAACAGCAGTTCGGTGGCCAGGTCGATGTCCCAGTCGCGGCGCACTGCTCCCTTCAGCGCCTGTTCCGCCAGTATGTGGCGCAGCGGGATCTTCACCTTGTCGTTGAACCATGCGCGGAAAATCTCGCCCGCATCGCCATCGTCGGCCGCCGCCAGAAGGGCCCCGCGCCAGGCGTGGGCGCCATCTCCTGTGCGCACAGCCACCAGCATCGGCTCGATCAACGCGGCGATCCTGTCGCGCACATCCGCATTGGCGGGCACAACGACCGGCGGCCTGTCAGCCAGCCGAGCCAGAGCCGCATCCACTGCGAGGCAAGCTGCCGACTTCCACCAGCGATAGATCGTCTGCTTGGACGCCTTGGCCGTCTTGGCGACCCGATCGACCGAGAAGTCGCGCCAGCCATGCTCGGAAAGCTCCGTGTAGGCGGCGATCAGAACGGCGTTTGTCGAGGCTTCGCTGCGCCTCGGGCCGACCCTGCGCCGCACGCCATCTTCGAGCGCGGTTTCCTCACCGGGAAGAGGGATATCGTCTTCAACCATGACGGCCTCGTGTCGGCTGCTGGAGTCGCCAGTACGCTGGTGTCGAGGTCTAACGGAACTGAGCGTACCTTTTCAGACCAGCTTCTATCGGGAGTCAATCACATCCCGGCGATTGCGTTTGCTTCTGCAGCAAAGTTTGGATAGGCGAGCGCCACGATGGTCGATTTTGCCGACGACGCACAGGATTTGATCGCGGGCTACCGCCGCTTTCGCGCCAGCCGGTATCGCGAAGCAAGGGACGTTTTCCATCGCCTGCGCGATGGTCAACAGCCGGCAACCATGATCATCGCTTGCGCCGATAGCCGCGCCGACCCCGCTATGATCTTCGACGCCGCTCCCGGCGAGTTGTTCACCATCCGCAACGTTGCCGCCCTGGTGCCGCCCTATGACGACAGCGGCGGCCTGCACGGCGTGTCCGCTGCGGTCGAGTTTGCGGTGACTGCGCTGCGCGTGAAGCAGATTCTGGTGATGGGCCATGGCGGATGCGGCGGCATCGCAGCCTCGCTGGCCGCCGCCGCCGACCGCCCGGTTGGCCAGTTCATCGCGCCCTGGGTCGAGATCGCCTCCAGCGCGCGCGACGCCGTGCTGAAGGATCGCGCGCTTCAACCCAAAGACTGGCAAGAGGCGTTGGAACATGGCGCGGTTGGTCAGTCGCTTGCCAACCTGATGACCTTCCCCTTCGTGCGCTCGGCCTATGAGCGCGGCGAGCTTAACCTGGATGGCGCGTGGTTCTCCATCGGCAAGGGCGCGCTCCACTGGCGCAACCCGGACACCGGCGCATTTTCTCTGGTCGCCGCCGAAGACCCCGATACGGATCGCGACAACAAGCTCTAGCCTGCCGCAAGCCGCGCTTGCTCCCCCGCCCCGATCAGGCATCCTGCCGCCGGACGAGGTCCGGGGAGGACATGATGCCGGTTGATGGGTCGGACGCCGCACGTCGGCGTTTCCTGCAATGGCTGGCCGCAACACCGTTGGCCGCCGCCACGGGCGCCACGGCGTTGCAGGCGCTAGCCCAGCTGCCCGCGCCCGGCATTGCAGCAGCGGACGACGCGCTCAACGTTTTCGAGCTCGAAGCCATCGCGCGCCAGAAAGTGCCGCCGGCGCACTGGGGTTACCTGACCGGCGGGGTTCAGGATGATCGCACCATCGCATCAAACCGGTCGGCCTATGACCGGTGGGGCCTGCGCCCGAGACGGCTGGTCGATGTCTCGCGCGTAAGTACGTCGGTTTCGCTGTTTGGCGAGACATGGAATTCGCCCATCGCGCTGTCACCGGTCTCGAGCCAGAAGGCCTTCCATGCAGACGGCGAGCGTGCGGCGGCCTCTGCCGCAGGGAGGCGCAACGCCCTGCAGATCCTGTCCACACTCAGCACCGTGTCGATCGAGGATGTGATCAGGACTCACGGCCATCCCGTCTGGCAACAGCTCTACACCACGAACGTCCCCGCCATCGGCGAGAAAGTCGTTGCCCGTGCCGAGGCCGCCGGCGCAAGCGCCATCGTTTTCACAGTTGACCTGCTGGGCGGCGGTCATCGTCGCGAGACGCAGGCCATGCTGGCGCGCAGCGACACGCGAACCTGCAGCACATGCCACACGCCGCGCACGGGATATGATTTCTCGCGCAAACCGATGTTCGACGGTCTCGACATGAGCGGCGCGCTGTCGCCGAACAGCAATTCGCTCACCTGGGACTATGTCTCGCGGCTGCGTGACCTCACAAAGACCCGCCTGCTGGTGAAGGGCGTCATGACAGCGGAAGACGCTGATCTGGCGATCCGCCACGGCGTCGACGGCATCATCATTTCCAACCATGGCGGCCGGTCAGAGGACAGCCTTGTTGGCACGCTGGATGTGTTGCCGGAGATCGCATCGGCAGTGAACGGCCGCATCCCGATCCTGATTGATGGCGGCATCCGGCGCGGCTCTGACGCGTTCAAGGCGCTCGCGCTGGGCGCCAGCGTGGTGTGCGTCGGCCGCCCCTATGCCTGGGGCCTGGGCGCGTTTGGCGAGGATGGCGTGGCCGCTGCGCTGCGGCTGCTCGACGAGGAACTGGTGCAAACGATGCGTCAATGCGGCGTGACCAGCGTCGCCGGCATCACGAAGGAGAAGCTCGTCAGGCTGGGATGATACGCGCGCTCATCCCGCCGGGCACGACAGTGGCTGGTCCGCAGCGGCGCCGCCAAGGCCGGTGATGCGCCAACCATCGGCAAATTTCTTCAACGTGTAGGAACTGGCGCGATCTTTCGGCGGAAGCGGTTCGCCATCCGCCTTCAGCCGCGAGAATTTCATGCCGGCCCATGCGCTGTCCGGCCCTGTGATGCAGGCCTTCACCTCGTGGATGGCCGACTGCTTGTAGCCCTGCGCGCGCAGATTCTCGAAGCCGCGCTCGAGGCTGGCCGTCTGATCTTCGACCGTAGGCCCCGTACGATAGAACTCGCGGGCGATGGTGGCCGAGTCGTGCTGGTTCCATGCCTTCGTGTAATCCCACATGAACTGCTCGACGACGGCCTCGGGCGCTGGCGCGCTCGCACATGCAGCAGCAACCAGCACGCAGGCCCCGAACAACAACCGCATCAGCTTGATCCCTCTTGCTCGCAGCCATGATATCGTTTCACAGCCCACAGTCGAGGAGCAGACCGTCATGCAGATCACCCGCCGCACTGCCCTCGCCGCAGGAGGCGCGACCCTGGCCACGGCCTGCACGCAATCGCCGCCTGTGACGCCGCCCGCCACGCTGGC
Source organism: uncultured Salinibacterium sp. (assembly GCA_964477625.1). Classification (GTDB taxonomy): domain Bacteria; phylum Actinomycetota; class Actinomycetes; order Actinomycetales; family Microbacteriaceae; genus Rhodoglobus. Next base: position 3,462 of record CAYZHZ010000124.1, on the reverse strand, counting down.
CGGATGCTGGAGCGCAAAGCCGCCGCTGCCGATTGCCGTCCAGGAAATCTATCCGGCCGCCCACAACGGTATCATCCATATCTGCGGCGGACTGCTCGGCGAGAATGGCCGCGTCGTCGGCGTTGGTCGCGATCATGTAGCGTATGATCCGGCGACAGGCATGTCCGCCGGGCTGGGCCTGCTACCTGCGCCGCGACACCATCCGCACGCGATCAGCCATAAGGGCCGGCTCTACCTGTTCGGCGGCTTCGCGACGAACCCCGGCGCGGTGAACTGGATCATGTCTGCCGAAGCCATGGCGTATGATCACGGCAGCTGGACCAACCTCGCCCCCTCGCCCGGCCCCAATGCAGAAGTCGTCGCGACCAGCCTGGGTGATCGCATTCACATCGTCGGCGGGCGCGCGCCCAAGGGCGCTGCGAACCTCGCCTATGGCGACCATGCCGACACCGACCGGCACTTTGTGTATGACCCCGTCGCCAACAGCTGGGCCACCGCCGCCCCGGCCCTCTCCGCGCGCAACAGCGCTGCCGGCGCCGTAATCAACGGACAATGGCACGTGGCCGGCGGCCGGCATGTCGTCGATGGGCCAAGCGATGCGCACGAGGTCTATGATCCGAAGGAAGACAGATGGCGCGCGGGCGCTCCGATGCCCAAGGGCTCAGGCGCCGGCGGCAATGCTGCCGGAGCATTGGGCGGCCAGCTCTATGTCTTCGGCGGCGAGTACTTCCACGACGGCGGCAAGGTCCACGCCGAGGTCTGGCGCTATGACCCGAAAGCCGACGCCTGGCACACGGCGACCCCGATGCCCACGCCGCGACACGGTCTTGGCGCTGTCGTGGTCGATGATGCGATTTGGCTGGTCGGCGGGGCAAAAAAGCCGAGCGGCAGCGACACTTCGGATGCGGTCGAGCGATTCGCCATCGCCTGCTGACCCGTTTTCAACGGGAATGTCGCTTTCCCTGTAGAGGGGAAAACCATGGACCTGTTTCTCGTCGCCGCCGTGTTCGTGTCGGCTGCCGCCACCTTCATCCTGATCGGTCACTTGGCGCGCCCCGCGCCAAAGGGCGAGGACGATGCGCGCAAGACGTTCGCCTCCCTACCCGACTTCGACCCGGGGGAGGTGCACGCCAAAGATGGCGCTGCGATCAGCTATGATCCCGTGCGCAATGTGGTGACGATCTGGGACAAGTCCGGCGGCGCGCGCCTGGTTGACCCCGGCGGCGTTTCTGGCTGGCGCTCGGAGCCGCAGGTCGAACTCTATTCGCCGGCCAATGATCGCAAGCCCTTCTTCTCCGTCGCCGTGATCAGCGGAAGCGAGCGCGCAGCCTGGCGCGACCGGCTGCAAGCGGCTTTCGGCGGCGAGAAGGAAATGGGCTCCTGATTCGCGGCTAGTCCAGCGCCGGCTTGTGTAGCATCAGCAGCGCAACAAAACTGAGCCCGGCAGCCGCGCTGAGATAGACTCCTACCAGCGGCAGGCCGCCCTGATCCGCCAGAATCTGCGCCGCGATTGGCGTAAAGCCGCCCCCAATGACGCCGCCCACGTTGAAGGCGACACTCGCGCCGGTATAGCGCACGCGCGCAGGAAACAGTCCGGGCAGCCATGCGCCGAGCGGGCCGTACACAAAGCCCATAAGCAGCAGAAGGATGGCGAGGAACCCTCCAACCATCATCAGGTCGCCCGAGCCCATCATCGGCGCGAGCAGGAAACCCGCCGCGATCGAGAGCGCACAGCCAACCGCCAACACTAGCCGCGGGCTCGCCGCATCGGCCCAATAGCCCGCCCACACGATGCCCGCCGCCATGAACAGGATCGCGACCAGCTGGACCTGCAGAAATGTCTCGCGCGCAATACCCAACGCGGTCGTGCCGTAGCCCAGCGCAAACGCCGTCGCGATGTAATAGATGCAGAAGCAAGCCACGACGCCGAACGTGCCGCCCAGCGTTTCGCGCCAGTGGTCGCGGAACAGCTCGCCAAGCGGCACGGCCGGCGGCCGCTCGCGCTCCAGTACGGCCTGGAAGGCGGGCGTTTCGGTGAGCTTCAACCGGATCCATAGACCGACAATCACCAGCACCGCGCTCGCAAGGAAAGGAATGCGCCAGCCCCACGCGATGAAATCCCCCTGGCTCAGGAACATTCCGAGGACCAGGAACAGGCCATTCGCCAGGATGAATCCCACGGGTGCGCCCAGTTGCGGGAACATCCCGAAGCGCGCCTTCCATCCCGGCGGCGCATTCTCGACCGCCAGCAGAGCCGCCCCGCCCCACTCGCCGCCAAGACCAAGACCCTGTCCGAAGCGCAACACGCACAGCAGCGCTGGCGCAATCCATCCCGCTTGCGCATAGGTCGGCAGGAAGGCGATCGCCAGCGTCGATCCGCCCATCAGCATCAACGACCAGACCAGCGTGGACTTGCGCCCGATCCGATCCCCGAAATGCCCAAACGCAATGGCGCCCACGGGCCGCGCGATGAAGGCGATTGCAAACGTCGCGTAGGACGACAGCAGCTGCGCCGTCGCTGAATCCGACGGAAAAAACAACGGCCCGAACACCAGCGCCGCTGCCGTAGCGTAGATGTAGAAATCGTAGAATTCGATGGCCGTGCCAACGAGGCTCGCCGTCAGCACGCGGGCAGCGGGCGCGCGTTTCATAGTTGTGGCCGCCGTCATGATCCGCCCTTATCCGAGACCCGGCAGGGTTAGGCCAGAAAGTCAGCTGGGTTGCAACGCCGGATCAGCCCTCGGAAGCTTCCTTCGCCGCTAGGCGTTCCGCTAGGCGTTCGCTTGCCTTCTGCTTCACGCTTTCCGAGCGCAGCTGGCCGCAGGCGGCGAGGATGTCGCGGCCGCGCGGCGTACGGATCGGCGAGGCATAGCCAGCACGGTTCAGCACTTCGGCGAATGCCTCAATGGTTTCCCAATCTGAGCACTCATACTTTGTGCCCGGCCACGGGTTGAACGGGATGAGGTTGATCTTGCTCGGCACGCCCTTGAGCAGCTTCACCAGATCCTTCGCCTCGGCCAGCGTGTCGTTGACGCCCTTGAGCATCACGTATTCGAACGTCACGCGCTTGGAGTTCGACAGGCCCGGATAGGCGCGGATCGCCTCGAACAATTCCTTGAGATCGTACTTCTTGTTGATCGGCACCAGCTCGTCGCGCAGATCGTCGCGCGTTGCGTGCAGCGAGATCGCAAGGCCTGCGTCGGTGCGCTGGCCCAGCTCCGGAATTTTCGGCGCCACGCCGGCGGTCGAAACCGTGATGCGGCGCTTCGAAATCGAGATGCCATCGCCATCAGTGATCGTCTGGATCGCTTCGACGACATTGTCGAGATTGTAGAGCGGTTCGCCCATGCCCATGAAAACGATGTTGGTGAGCCGGCGATCGCCATCATTGAGGGGCCGCTCGGTCGTGGGCCACTCTTCCAACGCATCACGCGCGATCATCACCTGGTTGACGATCTCTGC
>CAYZHZ010000123.1:0-8117 GCA_964477625.1 uncultured Salinibacterium sp. | reverse complement strand
TCCGACCTTTCGGTTCGTGACGTTCACGCAAGATCACGACCAGGTCGGCAACCGAGCGGCGGGCGACCGGCTCAGCGCCACCCTCTCGACGGATGACCTCGCGCTCGCCGCGTTCCTCACGGTGCTCACGCCCTTCACCCCGATGATCTTCATGGGCGAGGAGTGGGGGGCAACCACGCCGTGGCAGTACTTCACGTCGCACCCCGAGCCGCAGCTCGGCGCGGCGACCGCGCGAGGTCGCATCGCCGAGTTCGAGCGCATGGGGTGGGATGCCGACGTCGTACCCGACCCGCAGGATCCGCTCACCCTCGAGCGTTCGAACCTCGACTGGGCCGAACTCGACGGCGCCGACCACGCGCGGCTACTCGCGCTCTATCGGCGACTTCTGAGGCTGCGTCGCGAGACACCCGCGCTCACCGATCCCGACCTCGCGACCGTGTCGTGCGTCGTCGATGAGTCTGCGAAGTGGCTTCGACTCGATCGCGACGGTGTGTGCGTTGTCTACAACTTCGCGCGGGAGCAACGGAACGTGCCGACGGTGGGGGAGTGCGAGCCCATTCTCTGGTCGGGGCTCACGGGGCGGGTCGAGGACCACGCCGTAGCGCTGCCGGCACGCACCGCGGTCGTGCTGACGGTGCGGTGAACGTCAGGGTGCGGTGAATCTCAGGCGGCCGTGAGCGCGCGGCGCTTACCGCGGCCGCTCACGAGCGACACCGGCATCGTCTGCACCGGTGTGCCGTTGAGCTGAAGCATCGCCGTCACTCGCGGGTTGATGCCAATGGAGGGTATGAGGATGCGAGGCAACACGTAACTGATCTCGCAGCCCTCTATGAGCACGTCGTCGGCGAGCAGACGTTGGTCGATGGCGGCGCGCGCGTCCCACAGGCACACGTCCATCACCCGCCCGCGCTCGACGCGGATGGCGAGTTCGGAGCCGGATGTCTCGGTGAGACGGATCACGGCTGTGTCGGCGAAGGTCAGAATGGGGAGGGTCGTGCTCACGCGGACTTCGGGATCCACGCCGTACACGATCTCCGCGGAGATCAGGCGAGGCATGGTTCAAACCTATGAAACACGAGTCATGCTCGCGAGGCCTTGACAGCGGGTGTGGATGATGCGTGTGGGCCCCCCGATCGGTCAGCGGCCCACACCCGCGGCGCTCGCGAATCCCGGCGTCGCGCGCAGCGATCCGTCTCGCCCGACGACGAGCGCGTCGACGGGCCACCGCGAGAGCAGGTCGTCGAGCGCATCCAGTCCACCGGCGACGATCGCCGTCGCGAGCACGTCGGCCGTCACGATGTCGTCCGCGATCACGGAGGCTTGAACGATGTCTGGGGTCTCCACCTCGCCGTCAGGGTCGGCGGAGATGTCTTGAACGAAGGAGGTCAGGTCGCTCGAGGCGAGACTCGCGTCAGCTTCGGTGAGCACCGACGCGACCTGTGCACGCACGATGACGAGCGCCACGAGCAGCAGAAGGGCGGCGACCGCGAGGCTCCCGAGTGTGATGCGGGTGCGGATGCTCAGACTCACGGGGCGAGCTCCATCTTGTATCCCACGCCCCGCACCGTGGTGATGAGCAACCCCGGGTCGTGGGGTTCGAGTTTGCGACGCAGGTACCGCACGTACTGGTCGACGACCTGGGGATCGATGAACTGCGTTGTTCCCCACACTTCGCGCAGAATGTCCGGTCGAGTCATCGCCTCGCCCACTCGGGAGCCGAGCGTCCACAGCAGGGCGAACTCTTTGGGGCTGAGGGGGAGGGTCACCCCGTCGACGCGCGCGCGAACGGTCGCAGCATCCAACACCACAGCGCCGAGCGTGAGAGTCGTTTTGGGTGCCCGTGCGTCCCGCCTCACGAGCGCTCGAATACGCGCGCTGAACTCCGCGAACGCGAACGGTTTGGTGAGGTAGTCGTCAGCGCCCGAGTCGAGTCCTGCGACACGATCCTCGACGGCATCGCGCGCCGTCAGCAGCAGCACGGGCAACGGATTGTCGTGCTTGCGCAGGTGACGGCAGATCTCGAATCCCGTCATCTCCGGCAGCATGACGTCGATCGCGGCAGCCGCGAAGTCGTTGTGGTTGACCGCGATGAGCGCATCGATCCCGTTGCCGACGAGCGTCACCTCGTAGCCCTCGCGCTCGAGTCCGTCGCGGATGAGCGCGCTCATGAGGGGATCGTCCTCGACCACGAGAATCGCGGTCATCAGACGATCCCGGTGGTCCCCAACAGGCTACCGATGAGGAAGGTCGCGACGAGAGCGAGCGCACCCCCGACGACGACGCGCACGGTGGGACGCAACCACGGGCTGCCCCCGATGCGCGCGCTCATCGCCCCCGTCACCGCGAGTGCGACGAGAACAGCCGCGAAAGTCACGGGAACCCTCAGTTCCGCGGGCGGCAACAGAATTGCGAGCATGGGCAGCACCGCTCCGATGAAGAAGGCGAGAGCGGATGCCCCTGCCGCCTGCCACGGGCTGACCACATCTTCTTCGGTGATCCCCAGTTCCGCCTCGAGGTGCGCCTTGACCGCGTCGTGCTCGGTCAGCTCCCGAGCGACCTGTTCGGCGGTCTCGGCAGACAGTCCCTTGGCCTGGTAGATCCCGGTGAGTTCGGCGAGTTCCTCGTCGGGCATCGTGGCGAGTTCGTGCCGTTCCTTGGCGATGAGGGCGCGTTGGCTGTCGCGCTGACTGCTCACCGAGACGTACTCGCCGAGCGCCATCGAAATCGCCCCGCCCACGACCCCCGCCGTGCCGGCCGTCAGGATGGGTGCGATCGAGGTCGTCGCGCCGGCGACCCCGACGACGATCGCGGCGACCGAGACGATACCGTCGTTCGCGCCGAGCACGCCCGCCCGCAACCAGTTGAGGCGCCCCGCGAAGCCTGCACCGTGTGCCTCGCCCACGTGTGTCCACATGCTCATGGCGCCAGCAAACCACACTGCGGGGTGCGGCGCCACGCTTCGTCGTTTTCTGGGCGCTGGCTCACGCGAACCGAGCGCCGAGCCCCCCGTCGACAGACCAGTTTGCGCCCGTGACGAAGCTCGCAGCATCCGAGGCCATGAAGACGACGACACGGGCGACCTCGTCGGGTGTGGCGAAGCGGCGCATCGGTTGGGTCGCGATGAGGCGCTCGAGTTCATCGGCAGGCAGGCGGGCTAGGTCGGCGCGCACGCGTTCGGAGAGTGTCCAGCCGGGCGTGACCGTGTTGACGCGAATTCCGTGCGGGGCGAAGTCGAGCGCGAGCGATCGGGTGAGCCCCGCGAGCCCCGCCTTGGCGGCACCGTACGGGAAAGAGCCCTCGGCGGTGAGCGTCGCGTGCAGCGAGCCGATGTTCACGATCGACCCGGCACCGGCCTCGACCATCCCGGGCAGCACCGCCCGGGAGAGCAGCCACGGCGCTCGCAGGTCGAGCGCCATGAGGGCGTCCCACTCGGCGACCGTCATGGTGCGAGCGTCAGCCTCGGAATTGCGGCTGGCGCTGTTCACGAGGATGTCCACGCGCCCGTGATCCGCGAGCACCCGCTGCACAGCCGCCGCGACCGCGGCCTCATCGGCGACGTCGGCGTGGATGAACCGAGCGCCGATCGCGCCCGCCGTCTCGGCGCCACGCTCATCGAGGTCGAGAACGTATACCGTTCCGCCCGACTCGACACCCTGTTTCGCGACCGCGGCTCCGATCCCGAGCGCGCCGCCCGTGACGATCGCGACCTTGTCGTGCCAGGCCTCGCCGAGGCTCACCATTCGGCGACGCTCCCGTCTGCGTGGCGCCACACCGGTGCCTGCCAGTCGTGGGTGTCGGCGGCGCGCACTGCTGCCTCATCCACCTCGATGCCGAGTCCCGCCCCGATCGGTCGGGCGATGCTGCCGTCGACGATCTCGAACACCGATCCATCGACGAGGTAGTCGAGCACGTCCCAGCCGGTGTTGTAGTGGATGCCTCGGCTCTGCTCCTGGATGAGAAAGTTCGGCGTCGCGAAGTCGATCTGCAGGCTCGCTGCGAGTGCGATGGGACCGAGCGGCGAGTGCGGAGCCAGCGATACCCCGTAGGTCTCGGCCTGAGCCGCGATGCGTCGGGTCTCAGAGATGCCGCCCGCGTGCGACACGTCGGGCTGGGCGACGGCGATGCCGGCCTCGAAGAGGGGGATGAAGTCCCAGCGGGAGTATGCGCGCTCCCCGGTCGCGATGGGGATCGCGGTGCTCTCGATGATCGAGCGCAGGGTGGTTGGGGCGAGCTCGGGCACAACCGGCTCCTCGACGAAGAGGGGCAGCAGGGGCTCGAGCAGGGGCAACACCCGTCGCGACATCGCCGGACTGAATCGACCGTGGAAGTCGAGCGCGAAGTCGCCGTCCTCACCGAGGGCATCACGGGCCGCCTGTGCGCGCTCGACGATGCCCGTTACCTGCGCCGCCGTGTCGATCGCCGTGAGCGGGCCCGACGCGTTCATCTTGACCGCCGTGAAGCCTTGCTCGACGCGCGCATGCACCTGGTCGGCGATCTCGCTGGGGTGGTCTCCGCCGACCCAGGCGTAGACCCGCGCGCGATCGCGCACAGCACCACCGAGCAACTGGTGAACGGGGGCGCCATAGAACTTGCCGACGATGTCCCACAGGGCCTGATCGATTCCGGCCACGACGCTCGCGAAGACGGGGCCGCCACGGTAGAAGCTCGTGCGCGTGAGGGTCTGCCAGACGTCTTCGATGCGCAGCGGGTCGATTCCGATGACCTGCTTTTCGATCTCGCGCAGCGCCGCCTGAACGGTGGATGCCCGTCCCTCGACGATCGGCTCACCCCAGCCGACCAGGCCCTCGTCGGTCTCCAACCTCAGGAACAACCATCGCGGAGCTACGCGAAAAGTCTCCATCCGGGTGATGCGCATGCGGTCCTCCAATGTGTCTGATGATGCGGGCCGATACATGCCGTCAATCGGGCATTGGCCGCCTCAGCCACCGACAACATATCTGATACCTTTGGCGCATGCCTACTCTGACTAGCGCGCCGATTGACCCGCCGGGCATCGACAGCGTCGTCGCTTCGCTCCGCGAACTCGTGGTCGACCGCAGTCATCCGGGTGACAAACTCCCCCCGGAGGCCGAGCTCGCCGCGACCCTCGCCGTGTCTCGGCTCACCATCCGTGAGGCACTCAAAGTGCTCGCGGGCAGTGGACTCGTCGAACTCGCCAAGGGGCGCCGGGCAGTCGTGCGGGCCATGGACAGCAGCGTGCTCTCTGACTACCTCGCGGTCGCGCTGCGTCGCGACCCGAGTGGGTACCTCGAGCTCAACGCCATCCGGCAGTCGCTCGAAGCGCTCAGTGCCGGGGCCGCCGCGCGCACCGCCGGAGCGGCCGGCATGAGAGCGATCGATGCCGCGCTCGAGCGCATGCGCGACGAGGCGGCCCACCGCGCCGATGCACCGGCTGAAGAGCTCGGTGGCTACCACGACGCCGACCTCGAGTTCCACTCCGCGATCGCACTCGCGGGCGGAAATCGCATGCTCGCCCTCATCCTCGACAGCCTCTCCGAATGCCTGCGGGAGAGTTTCGTGCAGTCCGCGCGCGGTCACCTCGCGCGGGGCGGCACCGTGCAGGACGACCTCGCCGCCCACGAGGCGATCGGCGAGGCGATCCGCGCACGTGACTCCGCACGAGCGGAGCGCCTCATGCGCGCGCACCTCGGCTCGGCCGAACGCGACATCCGGTTGGCGATGGCGGGCCGCGCATGAGCTTCGACTCCGGCTACACGATCCTGGTGGTGGGTGCCGGCGGTGGCATCGGTCGTGCGGTGGCCACCGATCTCGCGGCGCACGGGGCATCCGTCGTCGTCGCCGATCGCGACCTGGACGCCGCACTCGCGACCGCGCACCTGATCGAGTCGACCGGTGGCCGATCCCTCGCCCTGGACCTCGACGTCGCCGACGAGCAGTCGGCACACGCGGCGGTCGCCGCGACCGAGCGGTGGAACGGTGAACTGCGCGCCCTCGTGAACAGCGTCGGCGTGCAGGGCCCCCTCGGCAAGCCGAGTCACGAGGTGGACATCGCCTCGTTCGAGGCCACCCTGCGCATCAACCTCACGGGAGCTCTCGTGCTCACGCGAGCGGTCATGCCGGGCTTCCTTTCGCGCGGGTACGGCCGAGTCGCGCACGTCGCCTCGGTCGCCGGCAAGGAGGGCAACCCCAACATGGTCGCGTACTCCGCGAGCAAGGCGGGGCTCATCGGTCTCGTCAAGGCGCAGGGCAAGGAGTACGCGACGAGCGGGATCACGGTCAACGCGATCGCCCCGGCGGTGGTGCACACCCCGTTCCTCGACACCCAGCCGCAAGAAGTGCTCGACTATATGACCGCGAAGATCCCGATGGGTCGGGTGGGGACGACCGACGAGATCGCCGCGATGATCCGATTCATGGTCTCGCCCGAGTGCAGCTTCACGACCGGATTCGTCTTCGACGCGTCCGGCGGGCGCGCCACCTACTGACCGTCATGCTTCTCGACGAGTCCACCGCGCTCGACTACCTGCGCTCTCGCGGTGTCGAGGTCTCGGGTCACGAGACCGTGCGTGAGCTCACGGGTGGGGTGAGCAACGTCGCGCTCGCCGTCACGGGCGGGCCGCGCGACCTCGTGGTGAAGCAAGCGCTCGCGCGCCTGCGGGTGGCCGACGAGTGGCTCGCCCCCGTCGAGCGCATCGATGCCGAGGCTGCCGCCCTGCGGCTCGCCGCCGAGGTGGCACCGCACGCCGTTCCCCCGGTCATCGACTTCGACGGCGACCGACATGTCGTCTCGCTCGACCACGCCCCCGCCGACTGGGTCGACTGGAAGACGCGGATGATGCGTGCCGAGTGGATCCCGGGGGTGGCCGAGGGCATCGGCTCGGCACTCGCGCGTTGGCACGCGCTCGACCCCGGCGCGATCCCCGAGCAGATCACCGGCCAGGCAGACGCGTTCGAGAGCCTGCGGCTCGACCCGTACCACCGCACCGTCGCCGCCCGCCTCCCCGAGGTGGCGGATGCCCTCGCCCACGTCATCGCCTCCCTGCAGCTGAGGCAGACTCTCGTGCACGGTGACCTCTCGCCGAAGAATGTGCTCGTCGGTCCTCACGCGCAGTTCTGGGTCATCGACTGGGAGGTCGCGCATCTTGGTAACCCCGTGTTCGATCAGGCGTTCCTGTTGAGCCACCTGCTGCTGAAGCACTTGCACGTGCCGGAGTTGCGGCGGGTTCTGCCGGGTGCGGGCGCGGGCTTCCTGGACGCCTACGTCACCGCCGGGGGCCGCGCGACCGCCGATGGGCCAGCGCTCTCCCGTCACATCGGCGCACTCCTCCTGGCGCGCGTCGCGGGTAAATCGCAGGCAGGGTACCTGGAGCAACACGAGCGCCTCACCGTCAGCCGCGCGGGCATCGCGCTGCTCACCGGACCAGAACTCGACGTTCCCGCCGCATTCGACCTCATACTCAGCACTCACGACGAGGAGTCCCGATGACCGCCGACACCATCCGTTCCGTCCACGCCTGGGAGGCACTCGACTCTCGCGGTCGACCGACCGTGGGGTGCACCGTCACGCTCGCCGACGGGTCGGTCGGCCGCGTCGTCGTGCCATCGGGGGCGTCGACGGGTGTCCACGAGGCGGTCGAGTTGCGCGACGGTGGCGAGCGCTACGCGGGCTACGGCGTGCGGCGCGCGGTCGCGAGCGCGAACGACGTACTGGCGCCTCTCGTTGTGGGGCGTCGCGCCGGCGAACGTGCGGCACTCGACGCGGAGCTCGAGGCCGCCGACGGAACCCGAGCACTGGAGCGTCTCGGTGCGAACGCGGTGCTCGCGGTGTCCCTCGCCATCACCGTCGCCCACGCGGCCTCGCAGCGGGAGCCGCTCTGGCGCACCCTCGAGTCGGCCCGCCGTCCCGTGATCCCGATGCCGATGGTCAACATCCTCTCGGGTGGCCTGCACGCCGGCCGCGGGATGGACGTGCAGGACTTCCTCGCGATCCCAGCCAGCGCGCGTTCGATCGACGAGGCGATCGAGATGGTCGGCGCGGTGCGCTCGGCCGCCGTCGACGCGATGGCGCAGCGCGGCCTGTCCACGTTGCTGGCCGACGAGGGCGGACTGAGCCCCGGCCTGGCCACCGGTCGCGA
>CAYZHZ010000122.1:0-8174 GCA_964477625.1 uncultured Salinibacterium sp. | reverse complement strand
CGCGTTGGGTCCGCCGAGGTAGCGAAACAGCGGAAGGTCGGCCGAGTCGGCGGCGGCACGCGCGACGGCGAGCGAGACTCCGAGGATGGCGTTGGCACCGAGCGCCTTCTTGTTGTCGGTGCCGTCGAGTGCGATCATCTCCGCGTCGATGAGGCGCTGATCGGCTGCGTCGAAGCCCTCGATCGCGGGGCCGAGCTGGTCGAGCACAGACTCGACGGCCTTCTGTACGCCCTTGCCGAGGTAGCGCTTGGGGTCTTCATCCCTCAGCTCGTATGCCTCGAATGCGCCCGTCGATGCGCCGGACGGAACGGCGGCGCGAGCAACGACGCCGTCGTCGAGCAGAACCTCGACCTCGACGGTCGGGTTGCCCCGAGAATCCAGAATTTCGCGAGCGCCGACTGCCTCGATCAAAGCCACGGTGGGAATCTCCTTCAGATTGCGGACATCAGTGGTGGTGGGGTTGTCCGTCTGGAATCCTACTCGCGCGTCGTGTCGCGCAATCCCTCGTCTATCTCGCCTCCCTCGAGCCACGCCGTGAGGCTCGAGTTGAAGAGGGCGACGTTCTCGATGTTCCACTGGTGGTGCATTCCCTCGGCGATCGCCGTTCGACCTGTGGGCACCTCGGCGCGCAAACGAGCGAGGGAGGCGCCGGTGATCGCGCTCGAATCCCGAGATCCGGCGACCGCGAGAACGGGTGCCGTGATGCGGGCGAGTGTTTCCCTGGGCACCCCGCGCGCTACCTCGTCGTAGACGGCAACCGCCGTCGACCGGTCGATGCCGAGCCCGGTCTCGACGAAGAGAGCGGCGTCATCGCCCCTGAGGCCGTAGCTTCGTGCCGTTGCCTGCCAGAATCCCGGCTGCTGCCAGAACAGACGAAGGAGCAACCGCGCACTCACCAGGTGACGACGCGACGGGGGCGTCACCTGCGCGCTCGCGAGGAACAGGGAGGTCACGGCATCCGGGTGGCGCGCGGCGAGCTCGAGCGCGACACTCGAGCCGAGCGACAGGCCCACCACGTGAGCGCGCCCCCCACGCGCGCCAGTGCGGATGAGGTCGGCGACAGCATTCGAGGTATCCGCCATCGAGAGCCACGGCTCGTCATTGCTGGCGCCGAACCCCGGCAGGTCAGGCACGAGCACGTGGAAGCGCGAGAGGGCCGGGAGCTGTTCTCCCCACATCCACCCCGCGACATTGCCGCCATGTAGCAGTACCACCGACTCACGGCGGTCGGCGCCGAACTCGAGGTGCTTCACGAGGTGACGCCGAGGATGCGACGACCGTTGTCGATGAGGCGATCGAGTTGAGCGGCGAGGGCCGCATCATCCACGCCGTCATCGAGGCCGCTTTGGTGGCGATCGAGACCATGCCAGGCCGCGTCGATGAGTGCCATGCCGCGCTCCGTGAGGCGCACGAGGTTGGCGCGAGAGTCGCGCGGGTCGGGCACGACGTCGAGCAGTTCCGCGGAGACGAGAGGGGTGACGCGCTGAGTGATGGATGCTCGTGACACCCCGAGACTCGTGGCGATGAGTTGCTGGTTGCACTCGCCGTTGACGCGGGCCATGAGCAGCACGAGGAAGGCGGGATACCGCAGGTCGTGCTCACGGCGCAGGTAGTCGTCGGCGACGCGATCGATGAGCAGGGTCGCCTGGTGGAGCTTGAAGGCGGTGCTGGACAGAATGGACTCGGTCATATTGTTAATTACTTAACAATATGACCGACGTGGTGTCAACCCGTCACGCCAGCTTTCTGAACTCCGGCTTGGTCGTGGAGGCCGTCACGACCGCGTATTCGGCAAACCCAGACCCGGCGAGCTGGGCGAGCAGAGGCGCCATGTTCTTGCGAGACCTCTCGAGACGCACCCGACGCCCCTCCCCCACGAGCTGCTTCTGCAGGGCGACGACGGTGGACGGCGACACGTCGGCGTCGTAGACGAGTGCGACGGCGTCGGATGCGCCGAGCTCGGGCAGTTCGACGAGGTCGACGATGCGCTCGAAGCCGAGCGAGAATCCCGCCGCGGGAACGTCGCTACCGAGGAACCGACCGATCATCCCGTCGTAGCGCCCGCCGCCGCCGAGCGAGTAGCCGAGCGTGGGATGGGCGACCTCGAAGATCGCCCCGGTGTAGTAGCCCATGCCGCGCACGAGCCACGGGTCGTACTGCACCAGATCGCGGCCGGTGATCGCGTTCACGGCCTCGCCGATCAACGCGAGATCGGCCACCGCGAGGGGATCGACGCCCTCGGGCAGTGCCTTACGGATGGCGGCCTCGCCGAACGGTGTGCCTGAGGTGGACGCAGCCTCGCCAGTCTGGGGTCGCCGGAAGAACGCTTCGAGAGCGTCGACCGCGGCGGCATCCGAGCCACGCTCGCGCAGCTCGGCCACAACACCCTGGGCACCGACCTTATCGAGCTTGTCGACCGTCACGAGCACGGCGTCGTGGCTCGCCGACGGAAAACCGAGAATCTCGAGCATGCTCGTGAGAAGTCGACGGTCATTGAGCCGGATGCTGCACCCCTCGAGCCCCAGCGCGTCGAGCGTCGCGGCCGAGGCAGTCAGCAGCTCAATCTCGGCGAGCGGCCCGGGCTCGCCCAGGATGTCGATGTCGCACTGCACGAACTGGCGGAAGCGACCCTTCTGCGGGCGCTCCGCGCGCCACACCGGTGCGATCTGGATGGCCCGAAAGACGGGGGGAAGTTCACCCCGGTGGCTGGCATAGAACCGCGCGAGCGGCACAGTGAGGTCGAATCGGAGCCCCAGGTCGGCGAGCTCGAGAGGATCTGTGGCCGCTGCCAGGTCATCCGCCGTGAGCCCTCGCTTCATGACCGCGAACGCGAGCTTCTCGTTGTCCCCACCGAGGCCCGCGTGCAGGCGTGAGCTGTCCTCCATGACGGGTGTCTCGATCTCGTCGAACCCGTGCGCGCGATACACCCGGCGGATCTCGCCGAGCACACGCTCGCGGGTCGCCTTCTCGGCGGGAAGGAAATCGCGCATACCGCGCGGCGGGTTCACGGGTGAGGCCATGGACTCGATTCTTGCACCGACGTTGCACCACGCCGTTCGACCTACGGACGAGACAGGCGCACACGTTACACTGGTGCCGTCCGCATGGACCCACAGACGAGACCGGTGGATCGGGTAAATCCACCTGTCTCCCGGGCGCGAAACGCTCTCGGTTGCGTTTAACGCGCCGTGCAGCACGTGCCCAGGTGCCCTCTCCATTCGGGTTGGGGAGGGCACCCCTCCCCTGTTCGGAGCGGAACGGTCAGCCGGTTTGTTCGGCCTCAGCTACCCGGATCTGCTCCTGCAGGCGGCGCAGCGAGCCGCGCAGCGCGCGCTCGGAGTCGAGTCCCGCAGAGGAGGCCGCGGCGACAACGGCGAGCAACTGGTCGCCCAGCGCATCCTCGGTCATCGCCGTGCCGTTCTGGTACACATCGACCCCGACCTTGGCGGCGCGACCCAGGAGCTTATCGGCGAGTGCGAGGGCGGGCATCCCCTGCGGCACGCCGTCGAGCACGCTTGTGCGGTTCGGCTTCTCGGTCTTCTTGAGGTCGTCCCATACCGCCATGACGTCGTCGGCGGTCTCTGCGGTCGCCGATCCAAAGACGTGCGGATGCCGCCCGACCATCTTTTTCGTCATGTGCTCGGCCACATCCTCGAGCGTGAACCGCCCCTCTTCGGCAGCGATGTCGGAGTGAAAGATCACCTGATACAACACGTCGCCGAGCTCCTCGACGAGTTCGGCATCGTCCCCCGACTCGATCGCCTCGACGAGCTCGTAGGTCTCCTCGACGAGGTAGCGAACGAGGGAAGCGTGCGTCTGCTCACGGTCCCAGGCGCAACCGCCGGGAGCGCGCAGACGATGCAACACGGCGATGAGTTCGTCTACGCGGGGGTTGGGGGCGGCGCCGGGAATCATGTAATGAGTGTGCCACTGGCAGACTTGACGGCATGCTCCAACGCATCATTCTCGCGATCGTGGTCCTCGCGATCGTCATCGCGGGGGCAGTCGCCTTCTTCCCTCAACTCGTGCGTTCGGAGCAGGCGGGCGGCACCGCATCCGGGGCCATCCCCGACACCGCGACGAAGGCGACCGTCGACTACGTCCACGACGGGGACACCCTCTTCTTGAGCGACGGGCGCAAGGTGCGCCTGCTGGGCATAAATACCCCTGAGATCGGTGACCGGGCCGAGTGCTACGGCGAGGAGGCGACGCGTGAGTTGCGTGAGCTGCTGCCGGTGGGCACCACGGTATGGGTCGTGCACGATCTCGAGCCGTTCGATCAGTACGGTCGGTCCCTTCTCTACGTGTACACGCAGGAGGGCTTGAACGTGACCCTCGAATTGCTGCGACGCGGCGCCGCCGAGGTGGAGATGTACGAACCCAACGTCATGTTGCGGGACGAGATCTACGCGGCGCAAGGCGCGGCGCAGTCCGCCGATCGCGGCCTGTGGGGCGTGTGCTGATGCTCGACCCCACCTGGGCGCTCACGCGGCCCATACTGTGGCTCGCGCTCGTGCTGCTTCTCGTGTTGCTGGTGGTGCGCTCGGTGCGCAAGGACCGGCGCGAATACCAACGCTTCAAGCGCTACCGCACGGCCCTCAAGCGGCAAGCAATGTTCCGGCGCTGGCTGCTCAGCGCCTTCCTCTCATTCGGCGGGTTATCCGTTGCGATCCTGCTCCTCGCGGGTGCCTTCGTTGCTCCGCTACTACAGCAGCTCACGCAGTGGCCCGTGCTCCGCGAGATCCGGGGGTTTGCGTCACACGAGACCGGATTCTTCGTCGCCATCGTTGTGGCGGTCGTCGTTGCGCTGACGGTACTCACGATCGTGGGCATCCTCGCCGCCCGCAAGGAACCGGAGATCACGACAGTCGGCGACATCCACGCGATGCTGCCGCGCAACCGTCAAGAACTCGTGCTCGGCGGCGTCATGTCGATCAACGCGGGCGTCGTCGAGGAACTACTGTTTCGACTCGCCCTTCCGGCCCTGCTGTTCGGGGCGACAGGAAGCGCGGTCGCGGCCGTGCTCGGCAGCGTGCTGCTGTTCGGTGCCCTGCACGTTTACCAGGGAGTTGCC
This sequence comes from uncultured Salinibacterium sp., assembly GCA_964477625.1. Lineage (GTDB taxonomy): Bacteria > Actinomycetota > Actinomycetes > Actinomycetales > Microbacteriaceae > Rhodoglobus. Next base: position 3,100 of record CAYZHZ010000122.1, on the reverse strand, counting down.
GGGATCATCGGAACGACGATCATCGGTGCGCTCATGCTCGCCCTCTATGTGATCTCCGGCTCGATCGTCGCTCCGATCGTCGCGCACGCGGCATTCGATCTGCGGTCGCTCGTGCTGCTTCCCATGGCCATCTACGGCGCGCACCACATCGACGGGCGGGTCACGCGGTTTGTGAGCATCCACCCACCCACGCGCACAAGCGAGCCCACCCCGCCGGTCAGCTGATCTGGCTCTCGAACATCGTGAAGAACTCGCCCCGTCGGGCGATGAGTTGCTTGCTTGTGCCGCTCTCGACGACACGGCCGTTCTTGAGCATGTAGATGATGTCGGCGCGCTCGATCGTGGTGAGTCGGTGACTGATGATGATGAGCGTCTGGCTGGTGTCAGCAAAGAGGTGGTTGAAGATGCGCGACTCTGCGAGAGCATCGATCGCAGACGTGGGCTCGTCGAGGATGATGATGGGCGCCTGGCGGTAGAAATTGCGAGCCAGGGCCATGCGCTGCCACTGGCCGCCAGAGAGGTCGACGCCGTTGGTGCCATCGGCATGCGCCATCCACGGTGACACGTAGCTGTCTGCCCCCTTGGGCAGCTTCTCGATGAACTCGGCGGCCTCCGCTTTGCGCAGAGCAGCATCAAAGGCCGCCTGATCGAACTCCTTATTGACTTGGCCGAAGAAGACATTGTCGCGAGCCGTCGCGAAGCTGTAGCTCAGGTAATCCTGCTGAAGCACGGCGAGCTGTTTGTGCCAGGTGTCGAGCGAGAACTCGGCCAGTGACGTGCCATCGAGCGTGATCGACCCCTTCGACGGCTGATAGAGGCCGCTGATGAGTTTGATGAGTGTCGACTTGCCCGCACCGTTCTCGCCGACGATCGCGACGCGCTGACCACGAGAGATCTCGAGCGAGACGTCAGTGAGCACCTCCTGCTCGGACGACGGGTACTTGAAGCTCACGTGGTTCACGCGGATCTCCGCGGGCGGACCCTCCAACACCTCATCGCCGCCCTGGCGGATGTCGAGGGCCATGAACTCCTGATAGTCGAAGAGGTTCGCGAGTTGCTCATCCAATGAACTGATCTCGGTCACGAAGCTGTTCATGGCCGTGAGAGCACGCGAGACGATCTGCTGCACATAGAGGAACTGCCCGATGGGCTGCAGGTGGGCGATGATCTGGAACGTCACCCAGAGCAACGACCCGACCTCGGCGGCAAGTTCGATCGCGTCGGCTGCGAGACGCTTGAGGATGAACTTGCGCTCGAAGATGATGCGTTCTTTTTCGTCAGCGTCGCGAAGCGACTGACGCAGATTGAGCAGGTAGCGCACCATGCCGTACAGCCGCAGCTCGGCGATGTGCTCCGGCTGAAACAGGGAACGTTCGATGACACCCTTCGACCGGCGGATATCGACCGTGCTGTTCCAGTGCCGCACCTGAGCGCGACTGAGCGAGAATTGCAGGTAGACGCCCGGGATGATGGCGACGACGAGGATGACCGCGAGCCACCACCCCACGAGCAGAAGCGCCACGACACTGGCAATCAACGTGATGACTTGCGACAGCATGCGGGACAGGGTCGCGAAGGCCTGCGAGTAGAACAGTGAGAAGCGCTGGGCACGGTCGTACATGTCAATCGTGTCTTTGTCGTCGTAGCGCCAGAATTCGAGCGAGAGGAAGCGCTCGTACATGATGTCGCTCACCTTGGCTTCGAGCGCGTACCGCATGAGGCGTTGCACGTACTGCTCGAGGCTGCGCCAGGCCGTGAGAAGCAGACCGAGGGCGGCCGTCACGATCACGAAGGTGACCGCGCGGCCCCCCGCCGTCGAGTCGCCCGCGAACGCCTCGCCCAGGGCCGTCGTCGTGAGGGCCGCGAAGTAGGTCGTCACGATGGGCAGCACTGCGGTGATGATCGCCCCGGCGATCTGCAGGATGATCGTGCCGGGCGTCGTCTCCCAGGTGAGTTGCGCGATCTCCCTCGCCGCCCTCAGGTACTCGCGAGCACCGAGATTGGACTGCTGGATTCGACGATTACGACCACCGGGAGGCATACCTCGGTTCTACACCCATCCGACGCGACACTCGCGCGGGCGGGGCAGCTCAGGTCGACCTAGGCGTCGATCGTCGGCTTGCGCTTGTCGACCGCGATCTTGATGAGGCTCGCGATCGTCGCCACCGCCATCGCCCCGAGGATGACCGCAAGGGATGTCCACGTCGAGATCTCGGGCGCCCACTCGACGCCCTGACCGCCGTTGATGAATGGCACCTCGTTCTCGTGCAGCGCGTGGAAGACAAGCTTCACGCCGATGAAGGCAAGGATGAACGCGATGCCGAAATGCAGGTATACGAGCTTGTCGATGAGATCGCCCAGCAGGAAGTAGAGCTGGCGAAGCCCCATGAGCGCGAAGACGTTCGCCGTGAAGACGATGAACGGGTCCTGCGTGATGCCGAAGATCGCGGGGATCGAGTCGAGAGCGAAAACGAGGTCTGTCGTGCCGATGGCGATGAAGACGATGAGGATCGGCGTGAATACCCAGCGACCGTCGACCCGGGTGCGCAACTTGACCCCGTCGAACTCGTTCGAGATGGGGATGCGCTTGCGCAGGAACCGGATGATGGCGCTCTCGCGCTCCACGTCGTCCTCACGACCGCTGAAGGTCTGCTGGATCGCCGTGAAGAGCAGGAAGGCACCGAAGATGTAGAAGATCCACGAGAAGTTCTCAATGAGCTGCGCACCGAGAAGGATGAAGATGCCGCGCAGCACGAGCGCGATGATGATGCCCACCATCAGCACCTCTTGCTGGTACTTACGGGGCACCGAGAATCTCGCCATGATGATGACGAAGACGAAGAGGTTGTCGATCGACAACGAATATTCGGTCACCCAGCCCGCGATGAATTCGGCTGCGTGGTCGACCGAGCCCTGCCAGAGCATGAGCCCTGCGAAGATGAGCGCGAGCACGACGTAGAACGTCACCCACAGCGCGGACTCGCGCGTCGAGGGAATGTGCGGACGCTTGAACGCGAGAAACAGGTCAGCGGCAAGAATGGCGAGGATCACGATGAATGAGGTGATCTCGAACCAGGCGGGCAGTGCAGCTTCCATCGGA
>CAYZHZ010000121.1:0-8188 GCA_964477625.1 uncultured Salinibacterium sp. | reverse complement strand
CGTGGCAGGTGCTCACCACCAACCGCGACACCCTCGACACTCTCGCGACCGAGCTGCCCGCCAAGGAGACCCTCGACCACCCCCCGCTCGCCGAGATCTTCACGAAGGTCAAGAAGCTGGATGAGCGGCCGCAGTGGCTCTCGAGCGACTCCCGACCGCTGTCGGATCGCCCGCCGGTGAAGGTTCCGCGCAAGCTGCCGATCGACTCGGGTCTCTCTGACGGTGGCATCGAGTCCGACACTCCGGCGAAGCCCAAGCGCGCTCCGCGGCCCCGCAAGACTCCGGGCATCGCGACCGCCTAGGGCTGACATGGCAATCGACTCCGGACGCATCGAGGCGGCCGTCGCCGAGATCCTGAGCGGCATCGGTGAGGATCCGGCGCGCGCGGGTCTCGTGAACACCCCGCGTCGTGTCGCTGAGGCGTACGCGGACTTCTTCGCGGGCCTCGGTGAAGATCCGCTGGATCATCTCGCCGACGCGAAAGAGTTCACCGAGGGCGCCCCCGAGCTTGGCGAGCTCGTGCTGCTGCGCGACATCGAGTTCCGCTCGATCTGCGAACACCACTTGCTGCCGTTCCTCGGGGTCGCGCACCTCGCCTACATCCCCAGCAACCGCATCGTCGGCCTCGGCAAACTCCCGCGCGTCGTCGAGACGCTCGCGAGCCGCCCTCAGTTGCAGGAGCGGCTGACCGAGGAGATCGCGGATGCCCTCGCCGCCGGCCTCGACGCCCAGGGCGTGCTCGTGGTGCTCGATGCGGTGCACGGCTGCGTGTCGGCCCGCGGCGTGCGCCAGGCCCGCAGCTCCACGGTGACTCTTGCGACCCGCGGAAGCCTCAGCGACCCCGTCGAGCGGGCGGGTGTGCTCGCGTTGGTCGGACAGGTGGCTCCGTGACCGAGATCATCGGCATCCTCAATGTCACGCCCGACTCGTTCAGCGACGGCGGTCAGTTCACGAGTGTCGAGAGCGCGATCGACTTCGGTGTGCGCATGCACCAGCAGGGGGCGAGTCTCATCGATGTGGGCGGCGAGTCCACCCGGCCGGGAGCCGATCGCGTTGCGGTCGCCGAGGAGCTCGACCGCGTCATGCCCGTCATCGAGGGTCTCGTCACGGCTCGCGTTCCCGTGAGCATCGACACGATGAACGCCGAGACGGCGACGGTCGCCGCGGCCGCGGGTGTGGCGATGGTCAACGACGTCTCTGGTGGCCTCGCCGATCCGGAGATGTACCGCGCGGTCGCGAAGGCGGGCGTCTGGTACATCGCCATGCACTGGCGCGGCTTCAGCGCCGACATGCAGTCCCTCGCGACCTACGATGATGTCGTCGTCGACGTGCGCAACGAGCTCAAGTCGCGACTGGCCGAGATGCTCGTCTGGGGGGTGCAGCCGGATCGCGTCATCCTCGATCCGGGCCTCGGGTTCGCGAAGACGGCGGAGCACAACTGGCAGTTGCTGTCCCGTCTCACCGAGCTCGAGTCGTTGGGGCATCCACTCATGATCGGCGCATCACGCAAGCGATTCCTGTCGCCGTGGGGTGCCGAGCCCGCGCAGCGCGACGAGGCGACCGCGATCACGAGCGCACTCGCCGCCCGGGCCGGGGTGTGGGGCGTACGTGTGCACGACGTCGCGGGCACTCGCGCCGCGCTCGCCGTGACCCAGGCGTGGATGACGGGGCGCACGCCATGAGTGCGCCCGGGCACCTCCCCCTCGACGAGATCACCCTCACCGGGCTTCGCGCGCGAGCCCACCACGGAGTCTTCGAGCACGAGCGCACCGACGGTCAGGTCTTCGTCATCGACGTCACCGCGTTCCTCCCCCTCGCCGACGCTGCTCGCAGTGACGACCTCGAGCGAACCGTGCACTACGGCGTGCTCGCGGAGGAGGTCGTCTCGGCGGTCGAGCGCGACCCGGTCGACCTCATCGAGACGGTCGCGGAGCGGGTTGCGGCGGTCGTGCTGCAGCATCGCGCGGTCGAGGTCGTGCGGGTGACCATCCACAAGCCCTCGGCCCCCATCACCGTGCCCTTCGACGACGTGGCCGTCACGATCACGCGCACACGCGAGGCTGCGCGCGGCCCGATCGGGTTCGGGCTGTGAACCCCGCACCGGTGCGCGAGCAGCGCCTGCGAGTCGAGACCGACGCGGTACTGTCGCTCGGCAGCAACCTCGCAGATCGCGAGCAGACCATCCGCGATGCCGTGCGTGACATCGCAGCCATTCCCGGGGTCACCCTGACCGCCGCGTCGTCGCTCGTGCAGACCCCCGCGCTCAAACCGCACGGGGTGGATGCCGACTCCCCCGCCTACCTCAACGCCGTCGTACTGGTGCGCAGCGCCGTCCCGGTCGACGAGTTGCTCACCCACCTGAACCGCATCGAGGCGGAGCACGGTCGGGTGCGCGAGGAGCGGTGGGGGGATCGCACGCTCGACATTGACATCGTCGCGTTCGGTGCGACCGTGCGTGACGACGAGCGGCTCACGTTACCTCATCCGCGTGCCGGGGACCGGGCCTTCGTTCTCGCGCCATGGCTCGAGGTCGACCCGCACGCCGTACTGTCCGGTCGTGGCCCCGTGCGCGACCTGCTCGCGGCGACAGGGGAGACCCCCGAGCGCTATCCCGCGGAGTCGCTCGCATGACCCGCACCTCACCCCTGCACCTTGTGTTGCTCGGCGTGCTCGGCGGAGGGGCGGCCTGGTTTCTCGAGACCGCACTCGCGGCGTCGGGCAATGCCGTGCTCATTCCCCCCTTCACACTCGCGGTTGCGCTTCTGCTCATCGGCGTCATCATCATCGTCATGGCGGTGCCGGTGCGTCGCGTTTCCCGCGGCGTCGAGGGTGCGCGCATCGACCCGTTCTACGCGACGCGCGTCGTGATGCTCGCCAAGGCGTCGAGTCTCAGCGGTGCGCTGCTCTCGGGCGCGGCGCTCGGCATCACGGGGTACCTCCTGAGCCGGTCGGTTCTGCCGACGGTAGGCTCGGTCACGATGGCTCTCGCATCCGCGGTGGGGGCGATCATCTTGCTCGTCGCCGGTCTCGTGGCTGAGCACTGGTGCATGATCCCGCCGGACGACGATGAGAACCGATCCGACGGCCGCCCCGGTGGCCCGCACCCCGAGAGGTCACAGTGACGAGGCTCGAGATCCCCGACACCGAGTGGCGACGGGTGTCGCCGAAGTACATCATCGTTGACCTCGTCGGCACGCTCATCGGCGCGATCGTGACGCTCGTGGCGACGTCGATCGCCCCTTGGGTCTCGGGGCTCGTCTGGCTGTGGGCGATCCCCGGGTCGCTCGCGATCATCTTCCTGATCACACTCATCCTCACCCCGCGCCGCGTGCGCTCCATCGGGTACCAGCTGCGTGAGGACGATCTGCTGTTCCGCCGCGGGCTCATGTTCCAGCGTTTCGTGGCCGTGCCCTACGGGCGCATGCAACTCGTCGACATCAACCGCGGGCCGCTCGATCGCGCGTGTGGACTGAGCGAACTCAAGTTCGTGACCGCCGCAGCATCCACGGGCGTCACCATTCCGGGCCTGCCCGAGGCGGAGGCCGAGGAGCTGCGTGACCGACTCGTCGCGCTCGCCGAGACCCGCCGGGCCGGCTTGTGACCGACTCTCCGCCCCCGCCGACGGGACCGGCGCTGCCCGGCCCGGCACCGGCGCCCGGCCCGCCACCGAAGCTCGTGCCGGGCTCCGTGGGGCGCCTCGCCGACGGCGAGTGGCACCGGCTGCACCCCGCAACCCCGTTGCTCAAGGGCGGTATCGCCTTCGTCGCGATCCTCGGCGTCATCATCGTCAACCTGCGTGACGTCTTCATCAACATCGTGATCGGCGCACCGGGCGAGGAGTTCGACCCGTTCGTGTGGATCATCGAACACGACTACGCGGGCCTCATCATCCTCGCCATCATCGGCGGTTTGCTGCTGTTCATCGCGGGCTTCTATGTGTCGTGGCGGATGCACACCTTCCGTATCACCGACGAGCAGGTTGAGGTGCGCAGCGGCATCCTCTTCCGCACCAACCGCCGCGGACGCCTCGACCGCATTCAGGGCATCAACATCGTGCGGCCGTTCCTCGCGCGCCTGTTCGGAGCGGCGAAACTCGAGATCAACGTCGCGGGTCAGGACGCCAATGTGCAGCTCGCCTACCTGTCGTCCGTACAGGCCGACGAACTGCGGCGCGAGATCTTGCTGCTGGCCGCGGGTGGGGTCTCGACGAGCTCGACCACCGACAGCTCGACCACCGACAGCTCGGCAACCGACAGCTCGGCAACCGGTGATCGAGCGGAGTCGAGATCCTCCGTCATCACCCAGCGCGTTAGCGAATTGCTCGCCCCCGAGCTCGACCCGAACGCTGCACCACCGGAGTCGGTCGTGCAGATGCACCTCGGGCGACTCATCGGCTCCCTCATCCTCAGTGGCACGACGGTCTTCGTGATCATCGCGGTGATCGTGGGGTCGTTCATCATCGCGCGAACGGGGGAGTTCTTCTTCCTCTTCGGCGTTATCCCCGCGATCATCGGTGTCGGCAGCTTCTACGTCTCGCGTTTCACGCGGTCGCTGCGCTACAGCATCGCGGCGACGCCCGACGGTGTGCGTGTGGGCTTCGGCCTGCTCTCGACGAGCAACGAGACCCTCCCGCCCGGGCGAATTCACGCCGTGCTCGTGAGTCAACCGTTGCTGTGGCGACCCTTCGGGTGGTGGGAGATCAAGATCAACCGCGCCGCATCGTCATCAGCGAAGGGCGCGGGCGGTCAGGCACAGACCACGATCCTGCCGGTCGGCAATCTGGCGGATGTGCGCAAGGTGCTCGAACTCGTTCTGCCGAAGGTCGTCGACCCCGAGTCGATCCAGCTGCTCGAACGAGGGCTTACGAGCCCCGGTGGCGACGACGGGTTCGTCAACTCTCCCCGCCGCGCAGCCGTGCTGCGCTGGTTCTCGTGGCGCCGCAACGGCTGGGCGATCACGACCGACTCGATCCTCATGCGCCGCGGCGCGATCTGGCGCGAGCTCGTCGTGGTTCCGCAGGCGCGTGTGCAGGGCACCTCGCTCAGCCAGGGTCCGCTGCTGCGTCGCCTCTCGCTCGCCTCGGTGCGCCTGCACACGGTCGCGGGACCGGTGATCGCCCGCCTCGGCGCGATCGACTCGACCGAGGCGGTCGCGTTCTTCGAAGCATCCGCGCAGGCCGCGATTCGCAGTGCGAGCACCGACACGAGCCACCGTTGGCGGTCGGGGCAGTGAGCCCGTCTCCCTCGGAGCGCTCGGGTCGGCTGGGCGTCGGCATCATCGGTGCCGGACACGTCGGCCCCGTACTGGGCGCAGCGCTCGCGGGCGCCGGCCACGCGATCGTCGGCATCGCGGCGGTCTCCGAGCGCAATCGGGATCGTGCCCGCGCGATGCTCACCGAAGTTCCGATCCTCGAGATCCCCGAACTCATCGAACGCAGTGAGCTCGTGATCCTCGCGATCCCCCAGGATCAGATCGAGCAACTCGTGTCCGGCCTCGCCGCGACGGGCGCCTGGCAGCCGGGTCAGCTCGTGCTGCACACCGCGCCGGGTCTCGGGGTGGGGGCGTTGGCCGCGGCGACCGCGGCGGGCGTCATACCGCTCGCGGTGCATCCGGCCCTGCCCTTCACGGGCACGAGCATGGATCTCGTTCGCCTGCGCGAAAGCTACTGCGCCGTCACCGCACCTACTCCCGTGTTGCCCATCGGTCAGGCACTCGTCGTGGAGATGGGGGCCGAACCGATCGTCGTCGCCGAGGGCGACCGTGCCGCCTACGCGGAGGCCATCGCGACGGCCACGAGCTTCTCGACCGCGATCGTCGCGCAGTCGGTGGCCCTGCTGAACGATATTGGGGTGGATGCCCCGGGCGCCGTCCTCGGACCACTCGTGCGCGCTTCCGTCGAGAACGCGTTGCGGGCTGCGGGAGCCGACCCGTCACTCGACGATCTGTCGCAGCTGCTCGCCGACGACTGACCGCTGTCTACTGACCGCCGACTACTGCGCGCTCCAGCCGCCATCCATCGTGTATGACGCGCCCGTGACCATGCTCGCGTGCGGCCCGGCGAGCCAGCACGCCAGCGAGGCGACATCCTCGGGCTCCACCATCCGTTTGATCGGGTTGTGCACGAGCATGACCTTCTCGATGACCTCTGATTCCGGGATGCCGTGCACGCGCGCCTGGTCGGCGATCTGCTTCTGCACGAGCGGGGTAGAGACGTAGCCCGGGTTGATGCAGTTGCTCGTGACCCCGTGCGGAGCGCCCTCGAGCGCGGTGACCTTCGAGAGTCCCTCGAGGCCGTGCTTAGCGGCGACGTATGCCGACTTGTAGGCAGATGCGCGCAGACCGTGAACCGAAGACACGTTGATGATTCGCCCGAACCCGCGCTCGTACATCCCCGGCAGCACCGCCCGCGTGAGCAGGAAGGGCGACTCGAGCATGAGGCGAAGCAGCAGGCCGAACCGTTCAGGATCGAACTCGTGGATGGGGCTCACGTGTTGAACGCCGGCGTTGTTGACGAGGATGTCCGCGGAGAGCTCGATTCGGCTGAGCGCCGCCACATCGCTCAGGTCCACGTGCCACGCCTCGCCCCCGATCACGCTCGCGACGGACTCAGCGGCGTCGGCATCACGGTCAGCGACGATGACGTGAGCACCACGCTCCGCGAATGCGGTCGCGATGGCCCTGCCAATGCCGCTTGCTCCACCTGTGACGATCGCCCGTCGACCCGCCAACTCACCATCGAGAACCATCCCCGGATGCTATCGGACCGTGGGCGCCCCGCTACGATCGTCGGGTGCCCGTCGTCGTACTCGAGACCATTGCCGCCACTCGAGCGGCGATCGCCGCGGAACGCGCCGCCGGTCGCACGGTGGCGCTCACCCCGACGCTCGGTGCGCTGCATGAGGGGCACCTCGAGCACGTTCGCCGCGCGGCGCAGATCGCGGACGTTCGTGTGGTCTCCATCTTCGTCAACCCGACCCAGTTCGGCGCCAACGAGGACCTCGCAAAGTACCCGCGCACGCTCGACGACGATCTCGCGAAGCTCGAGGCCGAGGGGGTCGACTTCGTCTTCGCTCCCAGCACCCACGAGATGTATCCGACGGGTCCCACCGAGACTGTCGTCACCGCGGGGCGCATCGGCACGATGTACGAGGGCGCCGCGCGTCCCGGTCACTTCGACGGGGTGCTCACGGTCGTCGCGAAGCTCCTCAACATCGTCACCCCCGACGTCGTCACCTTCGGTCAGAAGGATGCCCAGCAGCTGTTTCTCGTTCGCCGCATGGTCGACGACCTCAACCTGCCGGTGCGCATCGAGATCATCGAGACGGTGCGGGAGCCCGACGGACTCGCGCTGTCGAGTCGCAATCGCTACCTCGATGCGAAGGAGCGCAGGGCCGCCAAGGCCCTGTCGAGCGCGTTGGAGGCTGCCGCATCATCCGGCGATCGCGGAATCGACGCGGTCATCGCGGCGGCCCAGGCGGTGCTCATGGGCGAGCCGTCGGTCAAGCTCGACTACCTCAAGGTGGTCATGCCGAAGACGTTCCTGCCGGTTGATGACGGCTACGGCGGCAAGGCGATCGCGATCATCGCGGCGAACGTCGGCTCAACCCGCCTCATCGACAACGAGCAGCTCTACCTGGGCTAACCACGCTGGCCCACGTATCGCCGCAGGCCCGTATCGAAACCCCCGGTAAGATTGCCCGGTTATGAGCGACTCTCCCGAGACCACCGAACTGACCGAGGCCCAGGTCTCCGAGCAGAAGGCCGTGCGTCTCGAGAAGCGCCAGCGCCTCATCGATTCCGGTGACGGCGCCTACCCCGTGAGCGTCGCCATCACCACGACGATCCCCGCCGTGCGCGCCGAGTGGTCGCACCTCGAGGCGGATGCCGTGACCGGCGTTACCGTCGGGCTCGCGGGTCGTATCGTGCACCTGCGCAACACCGGCAAGCTGTGTTTCGCGAGTCTGCAGTCCGGTGACGGCCAACGCGTGCAGGCCATGGTCTCGCTCGCCGAGGTGGGCGAGGAGTCGCTCGAGCGGTGGAAGGAACTCGTCGACCTCGGCGACCACCTGTTAGTCGAGGGCGAGGTCATCTCCAGCCGCCGAGGCGAACTCTCGATCATGGTGAAGACGTGGCAGATCGCGGCGAAGGCGGTGCTCCCGAGGTAGTGGCACGGGCCCAGGTCGACCAC
>CAYZHZ010000120.1:0-8387 GCA_964477625.1 uncultured Salinibacterium sp. | reverse complement strand
GCCACTGCCCGTCGACCTGCTCCGCGAGCCCCGAGTTGCGCAGCTGTTCCGTGACCTGGGGGAAAGACTTCGGCGGGATCGAGAGGTAGAACGCGTGGTTGCCCATCGTTCCGCGATCCCGGTCGAGCTCCTCGATCGTGCTCTTGAGCCGAACGAACGCCGCGTCGTCGTCGAATTCACCCGATACGAAGCGGATGCCCGCAGCAAGCTGCTTCCACACGTCCTCATCGAACGGTGTGCGAGCGTACTGCTTGACGGCGTCGTGCACGACCTGCGCGAAATCCTGGTCTTCCCAATCGCGGCGCGCGAACCCGACGAGACCGAATCCTGGGGGGAGCAGTCCACGGTTGGCGAGGTCGTACACCGCCGGCATGAGCTTTTTGCGAGACAAGTCCCCGGTCACGCCGAAGATAATGAGACCGCTCGGGCCTGCGATGCGATTGAGGCGGCGATCCGATGGCAGCCTCAGAGGATTGAAGTCGGCCGAGATATCCACTGGGGACATGGTGCTCCTGTGAGTGAAGGGCAGCGTCAGCTGAGTGCTGCGACGACGACGGGCAACGCGCGGCCCGGGTTGGTGAGCGTAAGACTCAACACGGGTCGACCGTGGTCGGCCAAGACGCTCGCGTCACCGTCTGCCTGAGCGCGGATGAGCTGTCCGAAGGTGAATGGGCGGTCCGGAATCTGCAGGTCCTCCGACTCAATGCTCGTAATCTGCAGGAAGACGCCGACCGCCGGGCCACCCTTGTGGAACTGACCTGTCGAGTGAAGGAAACGGGGTCCCCAACCAAAGGTGACGGGGCGCTTCGCACGAGCGGCGAACGCGTCACGCAGTGTCACGAGCCCCGGATGAGCGACGCGATCCACGTAGGCCTGGATCGAGACGTATCCATCGGCAGGTAGCTGCCCGAGTAACGCGTCGATCGCGCCCGCTAGGTCGGTTGCTTCAGCGACGACATCCGCGGTACCACGCACCTCGATATCGCCGACCACGAAGGCCGGTGCAGCTGGTGCCGTCGGGTGATCGATGAGCGCGCGCGTTGCGATCTTGGCGGACTCGACATCGGGCTGGTCGAACGGGTTGATACCCAGAATGCGACCAGCGACTGCGGTCGCGTACTCCCACACGAGGAGTTGACCGCCGAGCGTTCCGGCGATCTCGATTTCTCCGTCGGCGACCTCGCGTGTGTCGTCCCAGTCTCCGACGAGGCGCACGATCTGCAGGTCCGTGAGGCCCTGCGAAAGCTCGGGGGAGTCGACATCGAGTACCACTGGGAGGATGCCCTTGCCGAGCTTGCCGGTCGACTCGGCGATGAGCTGCTCTGCCCAATCCCCGAATCCGAGGATGTGTGTGCCGTCTGGCACGATTCCGAGCTTGTCCTTGAGCGGTCGCGTTCCCGCGATCGCGGCACCGAGGATGAGGCCAGGGTTGGTCTCGTTGTCAACCGCGAGCTCAACCATGACTGCTTCCGCTTCATCCAGCAGCTCGTGGAGATCGACTCCCGCAAGGCCCGAAGGCACGAGACCGAAGGCAGTGAGGGCAGAATAGCGACCGCCCACATTCGGATCCGCGTTGAACACGCGATACCCGCTGGCGCGAGCCGACACGTCAAGTGGGGAGCCCGGGTCGGTCACGACAATAATGCGTTCAATGGGATCGATGCCGGCATCCGCGAAGAACTTCTCGTAGATACGCTTCTGGCTGTCCGTTTCGACCGTGGATCCGGACTTCGAGGAAATCACGACGGCCGTCGTGGCCAAGCGATCATTCAGCGCGGAGAGTACCTGCGCGGGATCGGTCGAGTCGAGCACGGTCAGATCGACGCCGTAGGTGCGTGTGATGACTTCGGGAGCGAGCGACGATCCTCCCATTCCGCCGAGCACGACGTGGTCTATGCCCGCGGCGCGAAGGGTGTCGCGCAGGGTGTAGATGTCATCGACCATCGGGCGGGAGATCGACACCGCCTCGACCCATCCGAGACGCTTGGTTGATTCCTCCTCGGCCTCGGGACCCCAGAGACTACCGTCCCCCGCGGTGATGCCGCTCGCGACGAGGTCGCTGATGAGTTGCGGAACGATACGGTCGACAGCCTCGGCTGCAGCACCGGAGACCGCGATCCTCACGCTCATGCGTTGGACCGCGCCGCCTCGAGGGCTGCCGAGACGGTGTCGAGAAGCTCGTTCCACGACACGATGAACTTCTCGACGCCCTCCTTCTCGAGCAGCGCCGTGACCTCGTCGTACGAGATGCCGAGCTTATCGAGCGCGTCGAGCACGGTGTTCGCCTGTGCGTAGTTGCCAGTGACTTCGTCGCCAGAGATCACCGCGTGGTCAAACGTGGCCTCGAGAGTCTTCTCGGGCATCGTATTAACTGTCTCGGGAACCGCCAGTTCGGTCACGTAGAGCGTGTCCGGGAGCGCCGGGTCTTTGACTCCCGTCGATGCCCAGAGCGGGCGCTGCTTATTTGCGCCTGCCGCGAGCAGCCCCTTCGCGCGCTCAGTCGCAAATGCCTGCTCGTATACCTGGTAGGCGAGACGAGCGTTGGCTACGCCGGCCTTGCTCTTGAGGGCAAGTGCCTCTGGCGAGCCGATCTCCACGAGTCGCTTGTCGATCTCGGTGTCGACGCGCGAAACGAAGAATGAGGCCACGGAGTGGATGGTCGAGAGGTCGATGCCCGCCGCCTTGGCCCGCTCGAGGCCCGAAAGGTACGCGTTGATCACCTCGCGGTGCCGCTCCAGGCTGAAGATGAGGGTCACGTTGACGCTGATGCCCAGAGCCGTCGTATCGGCGATGGCTTCGAGGCCCTCGACCGTCGCCGGGATCTTGATCATCGCGTTGGGGCGGTTGACTTTCGCCCACAACTCCTTGGCCTGAGCGAGGGTACCCGCGGCGTCATGCGCGAGGCCGGGTTCGACCTCGATCGAGACGCGACCGTCGAAGCCGCCCGAGCGGTCGTACACAGGACGGAAAATGTCGCTCGCGGTCGCGACGTCATGCGTCGTGATCTCGAAGACGGCTTCGCTCACCGAGCTACCCGCAGCGGCCAAGTCAGACACCTGAGCGTCGTAGGCCTCGCCCTTGGCGAGTGCCGTGGCGAAGATCGTCGGGTTGGTCGTGACACCGACAACATTGCGATCGTCGATGAGCCCCTGCAGACCACCGGAGACGATGCGTTCGCGCGACAGGTCGTCGAGCCAGATGCTCACTCCGAGGGCCGAAAGGGCGGCGGTGGGGGTTTCGGTGCTCATGGTGCTCTCTTCTTTCCTGCTCGTGCCTAGACGGCGGCGAGCGTCTCCCGTGCTGCGGCCACGACGGCCTCGGTGGTGATCCCGAACTCACGGAACAGGGTCTTGTAGTCGGCGGAGGCGCCGAAGTGCTCGATCGAAACGCTGCGGCCGGCGTCCCCCACGTACGGGCGCCACGTCAGGGCGATGCCGGCCTCAACAGACACACGGGCACGGATGCCCGCAGGGAGCACCGACTCGCGGTACGCCTCATCCTGCTCCTCAAACCATTCGAGACAGGGAGCCGAGACCACGCGCGCGTTGATACCGTCAGCGGCGAGCTCGGAGCGAGCAGCCAGGGCAAGCTGCACCTCAGACCCGGTCGCGATGATGATGACATCGGGAGTTCCACCGTGAGCCTCCGCGAGCACGTACGCGCCGCGCCAGACATGCTCCGCAGAAGCGAGTGTTTCGCCCGTTGCGACATCATTGCCGCGCTCGAAAACCGGAATGTTCTGGCGCGTGAGGGCGATACCCGCGGGGCCTTCGCGGCGCTCGAGGATCGTCTTCCACGCCCACGCGGTTTCATTGGCATCACCAGGGCGCACAATGTCGAGACCGGGGATCGCCCGCAGCGTCGCGAGTTGTTCGATGGGCTGATGGGTCGGCCCATCCTCACCCAGGGCAACCGAGTCGTGGGTCCACACGAAGATCGATGGCGCTTTCATGAGGGCCGCGAGACGCACGGCCGGGCGCATGTAGTCGCTAAAGATGAGGAAGGTTCCCCCGAATGGGCGGGTGTTGCCGTGCAGCACGATCCCGTTGAGGATCGCCGCCATAGCGTGCTCGCGGATGCCGAAATGCAGCACGCGACCGTACGGGTTTCCGGTCCACTCATGGGTCGAGTGAACCGCCGGGATGAACGATGCGGCGCCCTCGATGGTGGTGAGGTTGGACTCGGCGAGGTCCGCCGATCCGCCCCACAGCTCGGGAATCACCTGGCCCAGGGCGCCGAGCACCTTGCCCGAGGCGGCGCGAGTGGAGAGTTCCTTGTCAGACGGGAACACCGGGAGGGCATCCTCGACGCCCGACGGGAGATCGCCCGAGAGTATGCGGTCGAGAAGCTTCTTGCGTTCAGGGTTGGCCTTCGCCCACGCCTCGAAGCCGACATTCCACTCGGCGTGAGCCGCCTTACCTCGCTCGACGGCTTTGCGGGTGTGTGCGATCACCTCGGGGTCGACATCGAAGTTCTTGTCGGGGTCGAAGCCCAAGGTGCGCTTGGTGGCCGCGAGTTCGTCAGGGCCGAGAGCCGAGCCGTGGATCTTGCCCGAGTTCTGCTTATGGGGGGCAGGCCATCCGATGATGGTGCGCAGGATGATGAGGCTCGGCTTGTCGAGGACGCCCTGAGCAGCCTCGATCGCGGAGTGCAGCTCCTGAACGTCCTCCTCGTAGACACCGGTCTTCTTCCAGTCCACGACCTGTACGTGCCAGTGGTAGGACTCGTAGCGCGCCTTCACATCTTCGGTGAACGCGATGTTGGTGTCGTCCTCAATCGAGATCTGGTTGGAGTCGTAGATCGCGATGAGGTTGCCGAGCTGCTGGTGACCGGCGAGCGACGAAGCCTCACTCGAGACGCCTTCCTGTAGGTCTCCATCACCCGCGATGACGTAAATGAAGTGATCGAACGGGCTCGTACCCGCCGCGGCGTCCGGGTCGAATAGACCGCGCTCGAATCGGCTCGCATAGGCAAAGCCCACCGCGCTCGAGATGCCCTGCCCGAGAGGACCGGTCGTGATCTCGACTCCGTCGGTGTGGCCGTACTCAGGGTGGCCGGGAGTCTTCGAGCCCCACGTGCGCAGAGCCTTCAGGTCATCGAGTTCGAGGCCGTAGCCGCCGTAATAAAGCTGAATGTACTGCGTGAGCGAGCTGTGACCAGCCGAGAGGATGAAGCGATCGCGACCGATCCACTCGTTGTCGCTCGGGTCGCGACGCATGACCTTTTGGAACAGCAGGTAAGCGGCCGGGGCCAGGCTCATGGCAGTACCGGGATGCCCGTTGCCGACTTTCTCGACCGCGTCTGCGGCGAGGATACGGGCGGTATCGACCGCCTTGTTGTCAATGGGATCCCACTGGAGAGCTGCCACGGTGAATATTGACCCTTCATGCAAAGCGGTGGTCCTGCCGGGGGCAGCCATCGTCCCCGCTGCGAAAAGGGAAGTGGCCTGAAACACCATCGGCTGGCGGGCGATTCAAGTATAGAGAATGCGGGGGTGTAGAGAATGCGGGGGACTGGGATGCCACGGGCCTCGCCTAGGATCGAAGTATGACCGTGCACGCCGAGACCCGCGCGCCCGCAGAGCGAATCGGCCCCGGACGCAAGATCAAGGCTTACGTCGCGCTGACCAAGCCGCGCGTTATCGAGTTGCTCCTGGTCACGACCGTTCCTGTCATGATCCTCGCCGCCCAGGGCATCCCTAACCTCTGGCTCGTGCTCGGCACGCTTGTCGGCGGCACTCTGAGTGCCGCATCCGCCAATGCGTTCAATTGCTACATTGACCGCGACATTGATCGCGTCATGGACAGAACGAAAAAGCGCCCGCTCGTGACGGGTGAGCTCAGGGACGGCGAAGCACTCGCGTTCGCGTGGATCACGGGCGTCATCTCCGTGCTGTGGCTCGGCATCCTCGTGAACTGGCTGGCAGCGGCGCTGTCGCTGGCGGCGATCCTCTTCTACGTCTTCGTCTACACACTCCTTCTGAAGCGGCGCACCCCGCAGAACATCGTCTGGGGTGGGGCCGCAGGCTGCATGCCCGTGCTTATCGGCTGGGCCGCCGTTACGGGCTCACTTAGTTGGGTGCCCGTAATCCTCTTCGGAATAGTCTTCCTGTGGACGCCGCCTCACTACTGGCCGCTGTCGATGCGCTACCGCGCCGACTACCAGTCAGTGGGGGTGCCGATGCTTGCAGTCGTTCGCGGCAGGACAGTCGTGGGACTGCAGGTAGTGCTCTACGCCTGGGCGACCGTGGTGTGCTCACTGCTGCTCATTCCCGTGGCGGGCATGGGCATTGTGTATTCATCGGTCGCCCTGCTCGCGGGGGGCTGGTTCATCTACGAATCGCACCGGCTTTACGCCACAGCCATCCGACACGGTGAGGTGCGCCCCATGCGTGTCTTTCACAGTTCCATCACCTATCTGACGCTCGTCTTCATCGCGGTCGGTGTGGATCCGCTACTGCCCTTCTAACGCTCGCGCGAGCGCGTGCCTCGCAAGGCCAGTACGACGGCGGTCATCGCGGCCGCCAGGCAACACGCGAGCACCATGTGAATTCCCACGAGCACTTCGGGCAGACCAAGCCGAGCCTGAGCCAGGCCGACGATGACCTGCATGAGCTCGATCGCAAGAAGAACGAGAGTAAGTCGGATGAGGCGGCTCGCGTGCAGCCGCACGGCTCCGTAGGCGAGCACCACGGTGAGCACGACCAGTGCGTATGCGGGCCAGCTGTGTACGTGCTGGAGTAGTTCGGAGTCGAGCCCGTTGCGCGCCGCGCCGCCATCGCCCGCGTGCGGACCGGACCCCGTCGTAATGATGCCGACGATGATCGTGACCGCGGCGAAGAACGACGTGACGTGAGTTGTCAGGCGATACCACGGAGGAACAGCCCAGCCCGGCTCTCGCGGACCTATGAACACGCGGTAGACGAGCACGGCCGAGAGCGACACGAGAATGACAGACGCGAGGAAATGGAGTCCCACGACGTAGGGGTTCAGGTTGGTGAGGACCGTGATACCGCCGATGATCGCCTGGACGGGTACGTATAGGCCGATGAGCAGTGCGAGGACGAACAGGTCGCGTCGCTCGCGGCGGATCCTCAGAACTAGGACGAACGTGACGATCGCGATCGCAACGAGAACGAAGGTGAGCAGGCGGTTGCCGAACTCGATCACTCCGTGTATTCCCATCTCGGGCGTCGTCACGAACGAGTCCTCGGTACACCGCGGCCACGTCGGGCATCCGAGTCCAGACCCCGTGAGCCGAACGGCTCCGCCTGTTCCCACGATCAGGATCTGGGCGACGAGAGTCGCGATCGCGAACGCCCGGATACGGACATCCACGGACGAGGGCAGTAGATCGAACACGGCTTTCACAGCCGCACCTCCTGTTATTTCGGGCCACTGCCTGTAGAATCGACAGGTTCAGGAACACAGCCCTGCCGGGGAGTCAGCGTAGACACCGGAGCACCTCGCTCCCTTGTCCTGCTTCAGTCTAAGCAAGCCCCAGCACGTCTCGCGGCTGCCTACCGAATCGCCCCGGCATGCAGAGGCCTGTGTGAGGGAATGCCGCTCCAGCCACCTCGGTTGTAGGCGGCAAGGAAAGAGGTAGATATGTCAGACGTACTCATCGATCGTCCTGAGCTCAACAGTCTCGGACAGTACGAGTTCGGGTGGTCCGACTCCGACGCGGCAGGAGCATCGGCCCGCCGCGGAATCAACGAGGACGTTGTCAGCGACATCTCTAAGCTGAAGAGCGAGCCGGAGTCGATGCTCAAGAATCGTCTCAAGGGTCTCGAACTGTTCCGCCGCAAGCCCATGCCCACGTGGGGGGCCGACCTCTCCGGCATCGACTTCGAGAACATCAAGTACTTCGTGCGATCGACGGAGAAGCCGGCTCAGAGCTGGGAAGACCTGCCCGAAGACATCAAAGACACCTACGAAAAACTCGGGATTCCGGAGGCGGAGCGCAAGCGTCTCGTCGCGGGCGTTGCAGCCCAGTACGAGTCGGAGGTGGTGTACCACGCGATCAACGAGGAACTCGAGAAGCAGGGCGTCATCTTCATGGACACCGATACTGCACTCAAAGAACACCCGGAGTTCTTCGAAGAGTACTTCGGCACGGTCATTCCCGCCGGCGACAACAAGTTCGCCGCGCTCAACACTGCGGTGTGGTCGGGAGGATCGTTCGTGTACGTTCCGAAGGGCGTGCACGTCGAGATCCCGCTCCAGGCGTACTTCCGCATTAACACCGAGAACATGGGCCAGTTCGAACGCACGCTCATCATCGCCGATGAGGGGTCTTACGTTCACTACATTGAGGGATGCACCGCACCGATCTATAAGTCCGACTCCCTGCATTCGGCCGTCGTGGAGATCATCGTCAAGAAGAAC
>CAYZHZ010000119.1:0-8915 GCA_964477625.1 uncultured Salinibacterium sp. | reverse complement strand
ATTACAAGGGCTACGTCCACCAGGTGGAGAACGAGTACTACTTCGAGGACGGCGGCAAGATCATCCGCAACGTCTACTATCCGAAGGGAAGCAAGGAGGGGGAACGCGTACGCGTGCCGGCCGGCAAGGTAACGCCCGGGCGAAGATCTCGGCGATCTCGGCGGGGGTCTTGCCGGTGCCGCGACGAATGAGATCGTAAGCCTCGGCGATGAGCTGCATGTCGGCGTATTCGATGCCGTTGTGGATCATCTTGACGAAGTGCCCGGCACCGTCGTGTCCGACGTGGGTGACGCAGGGCTCACCCTCGGCGACGGCGGCGATCGACTTGAGGATCGGACCGAGCGTAGCCCAGGCCTCGTCCGACCCTCCCGGCATGATCGAGGGGCCATTGAGCGCGCCCTCTTCGCCGCCCGAAATGCCGGCACCCACAAAGTTGATCCCGGTCTCGCGCACGGCCTTCTCGCGGCGGATCGTGTCGGTGAAGAGGGCGTTGCCTCCGTCAACGATGATGTCGCCCGGCTCGAAGACGGCGACGAGCTCGTCGATGACGGCATCCGTGCCCTTGCCGGCCTGCACCATGATGAGCGCGGTGCGGGGCTTGGAGAGGGATGCTGCGAACTCTTCGATGGTCTTCGACGCGACGAAATTCGCCTCGGGATGCTCGTCGAGCAGAGTTTCGGTGCGAGCGTAGGTGCGGTTGTACACGGCGACCGTGTTGCCCTCGCGACTCGCGAGGTTGCGGGCGAGGTTGCTGCCCATCACCGCCAGCCCGACGACGCCGATATTGGCCTGTGCCTGCCCAGAATTGCTCACGCTACGTGCTCCTCGCTCAAAATGATCATGCCAAGCGTATTCCCAGTCGGCGACCCGGATGGCACATGGCAGACTCGCAGGATGGAGAGTACGCCGACGGACCTGGGATCGGATCGCACCGCGCCCGGTGCTGTGGTGCTGACGCCCGCGGAGTTCGCCGCCAAGTCCGGCCAGATCCTGCGAGCGATCGAGACTGTCATCGACGGCAAGCGCGCCGCGGTCGAGATGGCGCTCACGGTGCTCCTCGCCGAGGGGCACCTCCTCATCGAAGACGTGCCGGGTGTCGGCAAGACGATGCTCGCGCGCACGCTTGCCCGTAGTGTCGACGCCTCGGTGAGCCGCATCCAGTTCACTCCCGACCTGCTCCCCGCAGATATCACGGGGGTCTCCGTGTACAACCAGGGCGAGCGGGAGTTCGAGTTCAAGCCCGGCCCCGTCTTCGCGAATATCGTCATCGGCGATGAGATCAATCGCGCGAGCCCGAAAACCCAGTCCGCACTCCTCGAGAGCATGGAAGAGGGGCAGGTCACGGTCGACGGTCGCAGCTATCGACTCGCCAGCCCGTTCATCGTCGTCGCGACTCAGAACCCCATCGAGATGGAGGGCACCTACCCGCTTCCCGAGGCACAACGTGACCGGTTCATGGCCCGCATCTCCATGGGCTATCCGGATGCGCAAGCCGAGGTCGCCATGTTGAGTAGTCGGGAGACGTCGAGTCCCCTGGACTCGGTGCACCCTGTGGTCTCAGGCGCGGATCTGGCCTCGATGATTCTCACGACGCGCAGCGTTTTCGCCAGTCGCGCCGTCGAGCAGTACGCCGTTGCCATCGCTCAGGCCACGCGTCACGATCGTGAGCTTCGGCTCGGCGCGAGCCCGCGCGCGACCCTGCAACTCGTGCGCGCCGCGAAAGCCCGCGCGGCTCTCGACGCCCGGGACTTCGTGCTTCCCGACGACATCGACGCTCTCGCGATCCCGGTGCTCGGCCATCGCCTCATCCCGGCCCGCCGCGCAGGGGTCTCTGGCGTGCTCTCGGGCGGTAGTCTCCCCGAGATCATCGCGCGCATCGTCGCCGAAACCCCCGTTCCCCTCTCCTCCGGGTCCGCCTGAGTTTCCATATGCCCGATTCTCCGCGTGGCCGGCGCGCGCTCTCGCTCGGCGGAGTGCGACTGACCCGACGTGGGTTGACGTTCGTGGCGTCATCGGTGGTCGCCTTCATCGTCGCCTACTCGAGTGGGCGCCAGGAGATCGTCTACATCGCCACACTGCTTGCCGTGCTCCCCGCCGTTGCCGTCGTCGTCGTGCTCGTCAAGCGTCCCCGACTGGTTGCGTCGCGAGTCTTCACGCCTCACGTCATCCCGGCAGGCTCGACGACCTCCGTCAGTGTGACCATGCGCAACCTGGCACCGTCACGCAGCCTGCGCTCGCGATGGCATGACGAGTTGCCGTGGTACCCGGGCCACACCCCTGAAGCCGATCTGCCGCCCCTCCAGCCGCGCAGTCCGCGATTCGCCGGTCGCGGTAACTCAGCGACGGTAGGGTACGACCTTCGCCCTCCGCGGCGCGGAGTCTTCTCGATCGGACCATTGCACGTGACGGTCGGCGACGCGTTCGGTCTCGCAACCTGCGAGCACACGACCGGGGATCCGCAGCAACTCATTGTGACGCCGGAGGTCTTCCCGCTCGCCGAGACGTCGATCAGCATCCCGGGCGGTGACGGTGAGGCTCGCCTCGTGCAGCGCCGTGCCGCGGGCGACGATGATGACACCATCACCCGCGAGTATCGGTCGGGGGACGCCATGCGACGCGTGCACTGGAGGGCGTCGGCTCGGCACGGCGACCTCATGGTGCGGCAGGAGGAACAGCGCTCCTTCCCGCAGGCGCGGGTCATCGTCGACACCAGGTTCGAGGGATACCGTGACGTCTTCGAGGGCGACGACGACGACGCGGAGAGCGAGGCCTTCGAGTGGGTCGTGCGTATGCTCGCGTCCGCTACTGTGCACCTGCGTCGCCTGGGCTTTCATGTGACGATCCACGAGACCGGGCTGCCGCAGCTCGATGCGGGATCGACCACTCGCCGTCGCACGTGGGGTGACGAGGAACTGCTTGCGGAACTGGCCACGATCTCACTTGTCGACACGCCCCACACGAACCACTCGAGGCCCGATCCGCGCACTCAAGGCCCGGTGATCGCGATCATGGGCGGGTCCGATACCGAGACCCTCGACTGGCTCGCTTCACAGCGGCGTCCTGGCGAACTCGCCGTCGCGTTCCTCGTGCAGAACTCCTCGGCGGTCGACCGCATCAACCGCGAGTTCGGTATCGCGCCGGTGGCTTCTCTTGCGGCAGAGCTGCTCGTCGACGACGGCTGGCTCGTTGTGCCCGTGCGGGCCGACGACGACCACGCGGCCGCGTGGGACGCGGTCGTCATCGAGACGGGGAGGTCTCGTGGTCACGCCTGACCGCGGGGCCTCTGCGCGCTCCGTCGCCGCGGAGTGGTTGCTCACGGGTCTGATGCTCGTCGCCCTCGGCTGTGCCCTCGCCGGGCTCGGCGCGGTGCTCGACGGGTTGGAATGGTGGTTCGCGACGATGGCGCTCGCCGTGGTCGTCATGGGAGCCGCCGCATTGACACGCGCGCTCGTGCGCGGTCGTCTGTGGCCCCCGCTCGTGGCATGCGTCGCAGGGGTGTTCACGATCACGGCGATCTTCGTGCCGACGACGGCGCTGCTCTGGATCATTCCCACCTTCGAGTCCTTCGACGCGTTCCACGACCTCGAGCAAGCGGGACTGCGCTCGATCGCGACACAGGACATTCCGGCGGACGCCGTCACGGGCATCCAGTATCTGCTCTGCGTCGGCATCGCGATCATCGCGTTCCTCATGGACTTTGCGGCTCAGGTGTTGCGCAAACCCGCGATCGCCGGCATCCCTCTCGTCGGACTGCTGCTCGTCCCGAGTTTCGTGCGACCCGAGCTGGGGGAGCCATTCCTCTTCGCGCTCACGGCAGGCGCCTACCTCGGCATGCTGCTCGTCGGGGCACGTCGCGGGGGTCGGCGCCTCGCGGTCGGCATCGGAGTGGTGACGATCGCGGCAGCGCTCGTGCTGCCGCTCGCCCTACCGCAGGTGCGCCCCGCGACTCCCACCGCCGGTTCCGGTGGGGCACAGATCGCCACGGGCTTGAACCCGATCCTCACCCTCGGCGACGACTTGCGTCGGGGCAACCCGACGCTCGCTGTCACCTACTCGTCAACCTCACCGACCCCGCTCTACCTCCGACTTGCCGTTCTCGATGACTTCACCGGGGAATCCTGGTTTCCCTCAGAGACCGACTTCGATCCCGCGAATCGCGTCGATGCCATCGGACCGGTTCCGGGCCTCGCCGACGGCATCACATCAACGAGTGTCGTGAGCTCCATCACGGTGGGCAACATCTTGTCGCGCTGGCTTCCCGCGCCCTATGCCCCTTCCACCATCGAGGGTCTCGTCGGGCAATGGTCGTGGGAGCCGGACGGTCTCTCCGTGCGAACCGACGACTCGAACGCCCGGGGGCAGGAATACGTCGTCACGAGCGTGCAGGTTTCTCCGTCCGTCGACCAGCTCGTCGCTGCTGATCCCACGGTCGGGGACGAGTTCGACCGGTACTTAGACGTTCCCGCCGATCTTCCCGATGTCGTGGCGCAGACCGCCGCCGAGGTGACGTCGGCTGCGGCCACGAACTACGACCGAGCTGTCGCACTCCAGGCGTATTTCACGGGTGGCGACTTCACCTACTCCGAGCAAGCGCCGGTTGACCAGAACTACGACGGCTCCGGTGCGAGCGTTCTCGCCGCCTTCCTCGATGCCCGCTCCGGTTACTGCGTGCACTTCTCGTCGGCGATGGCGGCGATGGCACGAACCCTCGGCATTCCGGCGCGTGTCGCCGTCGGGTTCACTCCCGGGGAGCCTGTCGCGGTCGAGTCGCCGACGTCGGGGGCGGGTGAGGATGCTCCGACTGAGGCACCCACAACGCTGACCCAGTACCGCGTGACCACGCACAACTTCCATGCCTGGCCCGAGCTCTATTTCGCGGGTATCGGTTGGGTTCGGTTCGAGCCGACTCCTGGTCGTGGCGAGGCACCGCGTTTCGCGCCCCTCGCGCAGGATGATCCGGCCACACCCGAGGTCGACGAGTCCGTTCCTCCCGCGCCCGATCCCACGGCGGCGCCCACGACCGCGCCCACGGCCACGCCCGACGAGGATGATGCGGCCACCGATCCCACAACCCCCGACTCCCAGGGCGAGGTTGGCGCGGCCCGCAGCATTCCGTGGTGGTGGAGCCTCGTCGCGATCGCGGTGCTTCTGCTCGCAGCCCCCTTCGTCGTGAGGCAGCTGCGCCGCCAGCGCCGACTGACGCAGGTGCAGGATGGCTCGGCCACCGCGGCGTGGGAGGAGCTGCGCGCCACCGCGGACGATCTCGGCATCCCCACGAGCGACTCGCGCACTCCGCGGCAACTCGCAGCCGACCTGCTTCCGAGGGTCGATGACCGGGGGGCCCCTGCACTGCGACGGCTGCTCGAGGCCGTGGAGGCCGAGGCTTTCGCGGAGCGCAGTGGCGAGGCCGCAGTCGCCGATGTGCGCACTGTGCGCAGGGCTCTGCAGCGGCGCGCGAGTTTCGGTCAGCGCCTCCTCGGGATCGTCTTTCCGCGGTCTCTTTTCACCCGCTGGTTCGCCCAGATCGTCGGCGCCTGACGTTCTCCGGTCGAACGGGCGTTCTCAGCTCAGGGCGATGACGGGGCGACCCGTCGTCGGGTTGTGGAGCACAGTCGCGGTCACTCCGTACACCTCGTGGATGAGCTGCGGAGTGAGGGTCTCGAGGGTCGCTCCTGCGGCGACTACACGACCTTCACGCATCACTATGACGTGGTCGCTGTAGGTCGCGGCGAGCCCCAGGTCGTGGAGCGCGGCGACCACGGTGACCTCCTCGAATCCACGCAGCAGCGAGAGCACGTCAAGCTGTGCACGGATATCGAGGTGGTTGGTGGGCTCGTCGAGCAACAGCAGGCGGGGTTGCTGAGCGAGCGCGCGTGCGAGCATGACACGCTGCCGCTCGCCGCCCGACAGGGACGAGAACTCCCGTTCCGCGAAATCGAGCACACCGGCGGTCGACATCGCGTGGGTGACGACTGCCTCCGACTCGCCGCCGCCCCACAGACCGTCGTGCGGCAGGCGACCGAGGGCGACGGCGGCGCGCACGGTGAGCGCGACCTCCGTCGACGAATCCTGCTCCACGAGCGCGACGAGAATGGCGCGCTGCCGGCGCGCGAGCGCGAAGAGGTCGATGTGATCGAAGTCGACGGCGCCGGCATCCGGCCGATCGACGCCCGCGAGGGCGCGCAGGAGCGTCGACTTGCCGGCGCCGTTCGGACCGATGAGTGCAGTGAGGGCGCCGGCGGGTGCCGTGCAGTCGACGCCGTCCACGATCAGCGTGCCGTCGGCGGTAATCGTGATGCCTCGCCCCTCGAGACCGTGCGGCTCGTCGCTCATGTCGCGCTCCTGCGTCGGGCGAGGATGAGCGCGAACACGGGCGCGCCGATGATCGCCGTGACGATGCCCACCGGCAGTTCGCGCGGGTCGAAGAGTGTGCGCGCCGCAGTGTCGGCCCAGACAAGGAATACGGCCCCCGTGAGCGCTGATAGCGGCAGCAGCGCGCGGTGAGCGGATCCCGCGACGAGTCTGACCGCGTGCGGCAGGATCAGGCCCACGAATCCAATCGCCCCGCTCACCGAGACCATCGCGCCCGTGAGCAGTGCGGAGGCAGCGAGCAGGCCCCACCTTGCGCCGCTCACGTTGACGCCAAGCGAGCGCGCGGCCGTGTCGCCGAAGGCGAAGGCGTCGAGCAGTCGACCGGTCGCGATGATCGGGATGCCGGCGACAAGTACCGCCCCGAACGAGATCGCGACGGCGGGCCAGCGGGCACCCGCGAGCGACCCGAGCAACCACCCGAGGATCTCGCGGTAACTGTCACCCGTCACGGTCCAGAAGATCACGAGACTCGTGATCGCGGAAGCGAGCGACGACACCGCGAGACCCGCGAGTACCGTGCGCGTGGGCGTAATCGCCCCGAGCGACGAGGCAAGTACCAGAGTGAGCCCGAGCGCGACCATCGCCCCGAGAAACGCCGCAAGAGGCAGCAACAGGGCGGCGCCCAGCAGCAGCACGCTGACCGCCCCGAGCGAGGCCCCCGACGACAGCCCCAGCAGGTAGGGGTCGGCGAGCGGATTGCGAGTGATCGCCTGCATGACGGCGCCGCTGATCGCCAGGCCCGCGCCGACCGCGGCCGCCGTGAGCACTCGGGGCAACCGCAGTTCCCAGACGATGCCGTCGCGCAGAACGGTGAGTCCGCTATCTCCAATTCCGAGGTGGGCGAAGATCGAGCGCCACACCTCGTCGAACCTGATGTCCGCTGGCCCGATCGTCACCGCGACGACGATCGACAGCACAAGGGCGACCGCGAGGCCAACCCCGATCAGGATGTTGCGGCTAGCGCCCATCGAGTTCGGAGATCTGGTCCGACAACGACGCGACCGTCTCCACGGTGCGTACGCCCGCTTCCGAGGCCGCGAAGGGAACGATGAGGTACTTCTTCTGCTGCACCGCGGTCAGGTTGGCGGTTGCCGGGTTGGATTCGAGCACGCCGATCTTCTTGTCGGCGGAGTTCCACGTCGAGTCGACAAGCACAATGAAGTCCGGGTCTGCATCCACGACCGCTTCCCAGTTGAAGGGCGCCCACGTGGCGTCGAGGTCGCCCGCGATGTTGGTGAGTCCGACAGCCTCGAGTACGAGCTGCGGTGCGCCGATTCCCGCGCCCACGTAGGGGGTGTCTGACCCGGACGAGAACCACAGCGCGGTGCGGCCGTCCCCGTTCGCACCCGCCTTCTCGACGAGGGAGAGAGTCGCGCGCTGCGCGGAGATGAGCTCGCTCGCGTCGACACGGAAGATCGCGGCGAGTTCTTCGATGTCGGCGAATATGTCGTCGAACGTGAGGGGGTTGGGCTGGTTCGCGCTCTGGCACGCGGAGGGCGATACGTAGGTGTGTACGCCGAGCGCCTCGAGCTCGTCGCGCTCGCCGGCGCCATCGGACGAGAAGTTCGACTCCCAGCCCGCGTAGACAAGGTCGGGTTCACGCTCGAGGACGACCTCTTCGCTCGGTACTTTGTCGGCGATCGACTCGAGGCCCGCCGCATCCGCCGTCCATTCCTCGGGCACGGGACCGTCCTGGAAGGCAGTGCCGACTATCCGGTCGCCGAGCCCGAGCGCGAGGAGCGCTTCGGTTGTGGACGACTTGATCGTGACGACGCGCTCGGGGGCAGCATCGAACGTCACGGGGTACCCGCAGTTGTCGACGGTCACGGGGGCCGAGGGGTCGATCGATGGGGTCGGTGTGAGAGTCGCTCCGGTCATGGGTGTGCCGGCGCACGCGCCGAGGGCGAGCAGGGCGACAAGAGAGGCGGCGAGGGACAGGGCGGAAGGGGTGCGCATGGGTTCTCCGAGAAAGGGGGCGTGGGGCATCCGGGCACGAATGTGCCTCTGATCAGCACCAGCTGTCCAATTCCGGGCAGCGAACCACGCCATAACCGGCGCACGGGTCTGTATGCCCCCAGTCTATTTACGCGGTCGTCACAAAGGGAAACAATGGGGAAACGTTCCCCGCGAATACTGGGGGCCTGATCCGGAAGGCAGCTATGACAGTCGTACGCGCAGCAATCACCCAGACGACATGGACGGGTGACAAGGAGTCCATGATCGCCAAGCACGAGCAGTTCGCTCGGGACGCGGCGGCTGACGGCGCACAGATCATCTGCTTCCAGGAACTGTTCTACGGCCCGTACTTCGGCATCACCGAAGACAAGAAGTACTACCGCTACGCTGAGCCCGCCGACGGGCCCATCGTGCAGCGCTTCGCGAAGCTCGCGAAGGAGCTCGGCATCGTCATGATCCTCCCCATCTACGAGGAGGACATCACAGGCGTGTACTACAACACGGCCGTCATCGTGGAGTCCGACGGCACGATCCTCGGCAAATACCGCAAGCACCACATCCCGCACTGCAAGCCCGGCTTCTGGGAG
>CAYZHZ010000118.1:0-8987 GCA_964477625.1 uncultured Salinibacterium sp. | reverse complement strand
CCCGCATCGGGGTCGAGCCCGAGCGCGGTGATCAGCGTGTGGAAGCCGATAAGGATCGCCTCGATGACCCACTTGATGGGCCAAAGGAGCGTGTTGAAGAATCCGACGATATCCATGAGTTCCTTAGTCAGCCCTTTCCGTGGCTTACTACTGCGGCGGGCGCGGGTACGACAAAACCGAAACGGGTTGTCGCGTAACGATCGTGGGTGCGAGCGGGAACATCATCGACGCCACCCGCCGCCCAGGGGTGGCATCGTGCGATGCGCCTGGTGCCGAGCCAAGTTCCCTTGGCGACCCCATGCTGTTGAATCGCTTGCATCGTGTAGTGAGAACACGACGGGTAGTACCGGCACACATCGCCATACAGCGGAGAGATGACAGCCCGATAGACCTTGAGGATTGCGACACAGGCGTTGCGCGGTATGAGGATCACGTGGGTGAGGACGCGTCTCATCAACTGACTGCCCTCCCGACCGACTCCGTGATCTCCGACTGAAGGGTAGACCACGGCAGTGTTGCCGAGCCTGGGAGTGCTCTCATGACGACGTCCGTTCCGGCCGGCACGACCGAAACGAGCTCGCGGCTCACGGCACGAAGGCGCCGGCGCACGAGGTTGCGTGTCACGGCGTTGCCGACGGACTTGCTGACGATGAAACCGAAGCGGCGAGCATCC
Source organism: uncultured Salinibacterium sp. (assembly GCA_964477625.1). Classification (GTDB taxonomy): domain Bacteria; phylum Actinomycetota; class Actinomycetes; order Actinomycetales; family Microbacteriaceae; genus Rhodoglobus. The sequence continues at coordinate 8,314 of CAYZHZ010000118.1, read as the reverse complement.
GCGGTGGCCGAAGGAAGAACGTGCAGGACGGCCCCGTTCGTGCCCACGCGGCGACCTCGACGCACAGCAGTGCGGAAGTCGACCGGGCGGGTAACCCGGTTAGCCCTGGCGAGCACCGTCGGCGACTACGCGGAGAGTTCGGTGCGACCCTTGCGACGACGAGCGGCCAGGATGGCACGGCCGGCGCGGGTACGCATGCGAAGCCGGAAGCCGTGCACCTTGGCGCGACGGCGGTTGTTCGGCTGGAAAGTTCTCTTGCTCATGGTGATGCTCCAAAGCCCAGCTTTGAAGAGCCGGAAAGAAGTCGGTGGCCGTGAGGCCGGAAGTCAACTGATTAAAAGTACGGGGTTAACGGCCACGGGTCAAACTTTCCCAGCGAGTTATACACATAGTCAGAACTGGGGTTGGAAACCACAGCCTGTGGAGAACTAAGGTGAGAGCCTGCCGAATCCTGGGGGACCACGGCACACATCGTCGGTTGCGAGGCCTCTCCTGCCAGTGGATAACACTGTGAATAGTTCTTGTGGAAATGAGTTGATATGTCCGAAGCACCAGACTCGACCCGGGAGATCTGGCAGTCGGTCATGACCCGACTCACCGCAGACGATCGCATCACCCCACAGCTGCTCGGTTTCGTCAATCTGGTCGAACCCAAGGGAGTGATGGCGGGCACCCTCTATCTAGAGGTGCCGAACGAATTGACTCGCGGGATGCTCGAGCAGCGAATCCGCCTGCCCCTGCTCAACGCGATTGCCGAGCTCAGCTCCGACCACGAGGTCTCGAATTTCGCGATCGTCGTCAACCCAGAGATTCAGCAGGATGTTCTGGAGCAGGCGAGTGATCCCGCCGACCAGATCTACATCGAACCGACTGTGGTGCCGCCGACCGAGACTCCGGCGCGTCGATCGGACTCGCGACTCAACCCGAAGTACAGCTTCGACAACTTCGTGATCGGCGGCTCGAACCGCTTCGCACACGCAGCTGCCGTGGCCGTTGCCGAGGCACCCGCGAAGGCCTACAACCCACTCTTCATCTATGGAGAGTCGGGGCTCGGTAAGACTCACCTTCTTCATGCCATCGGTCACTACGCGGAGAGCCTGTACCCGGGCATCCGTGTTCGATATGTGAGTTCAGAAGAGTTCACCAACGACTTCATCAACTCCATCGCCAATAACCGTGCGTCTGTCTTTCAGTCGCGCTATCGCGAGATCGACATTCTGCTCATCGACGACATCCAGTTTCTGCAGGGCAAGGACTCGACCCAGGAAGCGTTCTTCCACACGTTCAACACACTGCACGACCACAACAAGCAAGTGGTCATCACGAGCGACCTGCCACCGAAGCACCTGACCGGATTCGAAGATCGCATGCGCTCACGGTTCGAGTGGGGTCTCATCACCGACGTGCAGGCGCCCGATCTCGAGACACGCATCGCGATTCTTCGCAAGAAGGCACAAAGCGAGAAGCTGCAGGTATCGAACGAGATCCTGGAGTACATGGCCTCAAAGGTCTCGTCGAACATCCGCGAGCTCGAGGGAACTCTCATTCGCGTCACGGCATTCGCCAACCTCAACCGACAGCCGGTCGACATGGCCCTCGTACAGACAGTGCTCAAGGACCTCATCACCCTCGACGACGACAACGTCATCGCACCGGTCGACATCATCAACCACACTGCGGAGTACTTCAAACTCACCGTCGACGATCTCTACGGTTCGTCACGCTCGCAGGCGGTGGCGACGGCTCGACAGATCGCCATGTACCTGTGCCGCGAAATGACCAATCTGTCGCTACCGAAGATCGGTCAGTTGTTTGGCAACCGTGACCACACGACGGTGATGTACGCGAACAAAAAGATCGCCGAACTCATGAAAGAGCGACGGTCGATCTACAACCAGGTGACAGAGCTGACGAGCCGCATCAAACAGAACCATAGGTTCAACAAGAACTAGAACTTTTCCACTGTGTGAGTAACCTGTGGATAACTAGTGAGACTCGCCGGACGTTCTGTTGATCACCAGACCGAATCTGTGGAAAGCGAAGCTGACTCACTCTGCATAGAGCAGCTTTTCCCCGATCAATCCACGACTCCTCAACATCTCACACCGTTGTAGTTCCCAATTGCCGACTGGAGTCGACGAGGTTACTCACAGTTCCCACAGCGGTTAAGAATATTGATCCCTTTAACAAGAGAGTGGGAGAGAGACAACCCATGGGCTCAGGGTCAACTCGCCTGTGCCAGTATTGAGCCCCAAGTAACACATGGTTTCTAAGGGGTGATGAGTGAAGTTCCAGGTCAATCGCGACGTCTTCAGCGAGGCCGTCTCTTTTGCAGTGAAACTGCTGCCCCAGCGCACCACCCTTCCCATTTTGAGCGGCGTGCTCATCCAAGCTTTGGGTGAAGGACTCGTTCTGTCGTCATTCGACTACGAGGTGTCTGCTCGAACGGAAATCTCCGCGAAGGTGGACGAAGAGGGAACCGTTCTCGTCTCCGGTCGCTTGCTTGCCGACATCGCGTCACGACTGCCCAATGCGCCAGTCACCTTCTCTACGGATGAGGGCCGCATCAGCGTTTCCTGTGGTTCCGCACACTTCACGCTCCTGAGCATGCCGGTCGAGGAGTATCCGACACTCCCCCACATCTCAGACCAGACCGGACTTCTTCAGGCCGAAGACTTCTCGAACGCCATTTCACAGGTGGCTGTGGCCGCGTCTCGAGACGACGTCACTCCCGTCATCACGGGTGTTCAGCTCGAAGTTTCTGAGAACTCGATCTCACTTGTGGCAACCGATCGATACCGCGTCGCCGTTCGAGAAATCCCGTGGGATGCGGCTGACTCCGGTATCGAAACCGCAACGGCACTCGTGCCCGCACGAACCTTGATCGAAATAGGCAAGACCTTCGGTCATAGCGGCAACATCTCGGTGGCAATCACAAGTTCGGATGATCGCGAGCTCATTGCGTTTCGGGCTGACAAGAAAACCGTGACCTCGCTGCTCATCAAGGGAAACTTCCCGCCGGTCAAACGGCTGTTCCCCGAGGTGGTCGATAACTATGCGGTGCTCAATACGGCTGAGCTGATCGAGGCTGTTCGTCGTGTTTCTCTCGTGCTCGAGCGTGAGGCCGCGCTGCGCTTCACCTTCACGATAGAGGGACTGACACTGGAGGCGATCGGATCCGAGCAGGCTCAGGCGTCTGAATCGATCGATGCCTTCCTCACCGGTTCTGACACCGTCGTCTCTCTCAAGCCGCAGTTTCTGCTCGACGGACTTGGCGCCGTTCACTCCGAGTTTGTGCGGATCTCATTCACCAAGACCGACAACCCCAACAAGCCGGGCCCGGTTCTCATTACGAGCCAGTCCTCAAAAGACCAGCCGGGTGCGGACAACTACAAGTACCTCCTCCAGCCGAACCTGCTGCTGCGCTAATGCACATCGGAATCATCGGCCTCGGCAAAATGGGCAACAACATGCGTGCCCGACTGAAGAAGAACGGCGTCGAGGTCACGGGATACGACCCGAATCCTGAGGTCACGGATGTTGCGTCGCTCGCCGACCTCGCGACCGCGCTGCCGGCTCCGCGGGTCGTCTGGGTCATGGTTCCGTCGGGTGCAATCACCGACCAGGTGATCCACGATGTCGCAGAAGTACTGGGCGCGGGTGACCTCGTCATCGACGGCGGAAATTCCCGGTTCACGGACGACCCGGTTCATGCCGAGTTTCTCGCGAGCAAGAACATCCGTTTCATCGACGTAGGAGTCTCGGGGGGAATCTGGGGCCTCGAGAATGGTTACGGCCTCATGGCCGGCGGCGATGCAAGCGATATATCGGAGTGCATGCCGATCTTCGATGCACTACGACCCGAGGGTCCCCGCGATGAAGGATTCGTTCACGCGGGACCGGTCGGTGCCGGTCACTACGTGAAGATGGTGCACAACGGAATCGAATATGCCCTCATGCAGGCATGGGCCGAGGGCTATGAACTGCTCGACAGCCGCAAAGACCTCGTTCACGACGTGACGGGAAGTTTCAAGGCGTGGCAGCGCGGAACCGTTGTGCGGTCGTGGCTACTGGAACTGCTCGTGAAGGCACTCGAAGAAGACCCGGAATTCAAGGACATCGCCGGCTACGTCGAAGACTCTGGCGAGGGTCGCTGGACCGTGCACGATGCACTCGATCGTGCCGTGCCGGTACCCACCATCAGCGCGGCAATCTTCGCTCGCTTCGTCTCGCGTCAGAAAGACTCCCCGTCGATGAAGGCGGTCGCCGCGCTCCGCAACCAGTTTGGTGGACACGCCGTTCGCAAGAGCTGAGCGCTAACTGCCGTGATCGTGACACAGCTGGCCCTCACCGACTTCCGCAATTACGCGGAACTCGACATCGCTCTCGCACCCGGATCGAATCTCTTTGTTGGCAGCAACGGACAGGGAAAGACGAACCTAGTCGAGGCGCTCGGTTACCTGAGCACCCTCGGGTCGCACCGAGTCTCGACGGACCACGCGATGATCCGACAGGGAATGGACTCGGCAATCATTCGAGCCCGACTCGCCCACGACGGCAGGGAAGTTCTTGCCGAGGTGCAGATCAATCGGTCGGGAGCAAATCGCGCGCAAGTGAATCGCTCAGCCATTAAGACGCGTGAGCTGCCCCGCTACTTCTCGAGCGTGTTGTTCGCGCCAGAGGATCTCGCGCTCGTGCGGGGTGAGCCCTCCGGTCGGCGGCGATTCATGGATGAACTACTCGTGTTGCGCGCCCCCCGCATGAGCGCCGTGCTCTCTGACTACGACCGCGTCTTGCGTCAGCGCAACACGCTTCTCAAGTCGGCGCGTTCGTCGGGTGTGCGGGGTGAGCAACTGTCGACGCTGGACGTCTGGGACGATCGTCTCGTCGACCTCGGCTCCCAGCTGATTGAGGCGCGTTCCGCGCTCGTCGCCGAATTGACTCCCGAGGTCGCCGCCGCTTACGCGGCGATAGCGGGGGCTGATCACGCGGCCGGTCTCACGAGTCAGCTCAGCATCTACTCGGCGAACCCGGATTCCGAGACCCACGATCTCGAGGCGACGCGTTCGGGTGTGGTTTCCGCGACAGTCGCCGCGGAGGCGTTTCGTGCGGCACTCGCGCGCCTGCGGCGCGCCGAACTTGATCGCGGGCTCACCCTCGCCGGGCCGCATCGCGATGATCTGGTGCTCGGCCTCAATGGGTTGCCCGCCCGCGGGTACGCGAGCCACGGAGAGTCATGGTCGTTCGCCCTCGCGCTGAAGCTGGCGTCGGCAGCAGTGCTGCGCCGCGAGTCGTCCGCCGGAGACCCCGTTCTCATCCTCGATGATGTCTTCGCCGAACTCGATGAGTCCCGTCGGGGCAGGCTCGCCGACGCCGTCGGAGACTTCGAGCAGGTTCTCATCACCGCCGCAGTCTTCGACGACGTACCCCACGCCCTCGCGGCACACGTAGTGCACATCCGTGCCGGTCAGGTGGTCGACGGTGACTGACGACGATCCCGAGGTCGCGCAATCTGCCGCGGATCCCGAGCACGTCGCGGTGTACCTGCGCTTTCGGCGGGTGTTCGGCGACCCGAGCACGCGGGGCGCGACGGCGCGAAAACGTGCGACCAAGAAGGAGGGAGCGACGGTGCCTTTTGGCGCCGGTCGTGATCCGCACGGTCTCGGCGATGTCATCGACTCGCTCACCTCGAAGCTCGGGTGGACGTCGCCGCTCGCCCGGTCGGAACTACTCGCATCATGGGCCGAGGTGGTGGGGGCCGAAACGGCTGAGCACTCGACTCCGGCCGGTATCGAAGACGGCGTTCTCACGGTGCACTGTGATTCCACGGCGTGGGCCACGCAGCTGCGGCTCATGCGATCGCAAGTCACGACGACGATCGCGCAGCGCTACCCCGACGCGGGCATCCATTCTGTGCGCTTTGAAGGACCCAACGCTCCTTCGTGGAAACGGGGTCCCAGATCAATTCCAGGCCGGGGTCCACGCGATACCTACGGTTAAGTAGGCAAATTCGGTCACTTGACCAAAGAAATGTCCGCAGACAGCGGATTTCGGCCGCTCAGAGCGCGCCCTTTGATAGAATTTCACCGGTCGCGACCGGCATTCTCCCGCGTGGAGTTCCTCGCCGTCGATGACACATAGACGAACAGGCAGGAGCACCACTCTTCATGACGACTACGCCCCCCGAAGACCTGCCGAACTCAAGCACCGGTCCCGCGGACTCCGACTACGGTGCCGATCAGATCCAGATCCTCGAGGGGCTCGAGGCGGTGCGCAAGCGCCCCGGCATGTACATCGGGTCGACTGGTCCGCGTGGTCTTCACCACCTCGTCTACGAGGTCGTCGACAACTCGGTGGATGAGGCGCTCGCAGGATATTGCGACGACATCAAGGTCACCATCCGCAAGGACGGCTCCGTGCGCGTGGTCGACAACGGTCGCGGCATCCCGGTGGGACTGAACAAGCAGGAGAACAAGTCCACTGTCGAGGTCGTCATGACGATCTTGCACGCCGGCGGAAAGTTCGGTGGTGGTGGATACGCCGTCTCGGGTGGTTTGCACGGCGTCGGTATCTCTGTGGTCAATGCCCTCTCCCGCGAGGTCGACACCGAGGTGCGTCGCGAGGGTCACGTCTGGCGCATGAGTTTCGAGAACGGTGTGCCGCGGGCTCCCCTGCAGAAGGGCGAGTCGTCGACCGAGACCGGCACCACCCAGACTTTCTGGCCGAACGCCGACATCTTCGAGACCGTTGAGTTCGACTTCGAGACGCTTCGGGCGCGCTTTCAGCAGATGGCGTTCCTCAATAAGGGACTGCGCATCACCCTCACCGATGAGCGCGGTGACGAAGACATCGTGCAGTCCTACTTCTACGAGCGCGGTCTCGTCGACTATGTCGAGTACCTCAACAAGACGAAGAAGAACGACCTCATCCATTCCGAGATCATCGCCTTCGAGTCGGAGGACACCGATCGCAAGATCTCGCTCGAGGTCGCGATGCAGTGGACCAACGGGTACACCGAGAGCGTGCACACCTACGCCAACACGATCAACACCCACGAGGGTGGAACCCACGAGGAGGGTTTCCGCGCTGCGCTCACCACCCTCGTCAACCGCTACGCCCGCGAAAAGAACATCCTCAAGGAGAAAGACGAGAACCTCTCCGGTGATGATGTGCGCGAGGGTCTCACTGCCGTCATTTCGGTGAAGCTCGCTGAACCGCAGTTCGAGGGCCAAACCAAGACGAAGCTCGGAAACACCGAGGCAAAGGCGTTCGTGCAGCGCGTCGCCGGCCAACAGCTCGGTGACTGGTTCGATCGCAACCCCACCGAGGCACGCGACATCATCCGCAAGGCCAGCCAGGCTGCGGCCGCTCGCATCGCGGCTCGCAAGGCTCGGGAGCAGACTCGTCGCAAGGGACTACTCGAATCCGGCGGCATGCCGGGCAAGCTGCGGGACTGCTCGAGCAAAGATCCGTCGCTCAGCGAGATCTTCCTGGTCGAGGGTGACTCGGCTGGCGGTTCGGCCGTGCAGGGACGCAATCCCGAGTTTCAGGCGATCCTGCCGCTGCGTGGAAAGATCCTCAACGTCGAGAAAGCGCGACTCGACCGTGCGCTCGCCAACAACGAGGTTCAGGCGATGATCACGGCGTTCGGCGCCGGCATCGGGGAGGACTTCGATCCCGACAAGGCCAGGTATCACAAGATCGTTCTCATGGCCGACGCCGACGTCGACGGCCAGCACATTACGACTTTGCTGCTCACCCTCCTGTTCCGTTACATGCGCCCCCTGATCGACAAGGGCTACGTGTATCTCGCTCAGCCGCCGCTCTACCGGCTCAAGTGGACGAACGCCGACCACCAGTTCGTGTACAGCGACCGTGAGCGCGATGCCCTCGTCGCCGACGGAATCGCCGCGGGCAAACGCATACCCAAGGAGAATGGAATCCAGCGGTACAAGGGTCTCGGCGAGATGGACTACACCGAGCTCTGGGAGACCACGATGGATCCCGCGACTCGAACCCTCCTGCAGGTGACGCTGGATGATGCGGCCGCCGCCGACGAGATCTTCTCGACCCTCATGGGCGAAGACGTCGAGTCGCGACGCAACTTCATCCAGCGCAACGCCAAAGACGTTCGCTTCCTCGATATCTAGACTCACGCCCGCCGGTGATCGAGCGACGTCGAGATCCCTTACGAAAGGCCACCGATGGCTGACGAAGAAACAACGCACGACAAGATCGACCAGGTAGACCTGCAACTCGAGATGCAGCGGTCGTACCTCGACTACGCGATGAGCGTGATCGTCGGTCGCGCGCT
>CAYZHZ010000117.1:0-9190 GCA_964477625.1 uncultured Salinibacterium sp. | reverse complement strand
ACCACCGCGCTTGACTACTCGCAGGGGCGTCTGCAGTTCGATCGCCCACTCGCCGGCTTTCAGCTGACCCAACAGAAGCTCGTGGAGATGTCCCTCGATATCAACAAGGGAATGCTGCTCGCCCTGCACCTCGGCCGCCTCAAGGAACGCGGCGAATTGCAGCCGCACCAGATCTCGATGGGCAAGCTCAATAATTGCCGCACCGCCATCGCGGTCTCGCTGTCGGCCCGCACCCTGCTCGGCGGGAACGGAATCACTACCGACTATTCGCCCCTCAGGCACGCGGCAAACCTCGAGAGTGTGCGCACCTACGAGGGAACCGACGAGGTGCACACACTCGTCATCGGACAGGCCATCACGGGCCTAGCGGCCTTTCGGTGACCGACACGTCCGCCCTACCGCTAGACGGGATCGTCGTTGCCGACTTCTCCCGCGTGCTCGCTGGCCCCATGGCAACAATGACCCTCGCTGACCTCGGAGCGACAGTCATCAAGGTGGAGAACCCCGACGGTGGTGACGATACGAGATCGTGGGGTCCGCCAGTCACGGCAGAGGGCGTCGCGACCTACTTCGAGAGCGTCAACCGCAACAAGCGCTCGGTGACGCTCAACCTGCGCGATCCAGACGACCTCGAGCGCGCACGCCGGCTGATTCGCCGTGCCGACGTGATGATCGAGAACTTCCGTCCCGGCTACCTAGACGCGATCGGACTCGGCTACGCCGCAGTTGCGGCCGAGAATCCCGACATCGTCTACGCGTCGATTTCCGGATACGGCACGATCGGTGCCGGTCGGAGGCTGCTCGGGTACGACTTCGCGGTACAAGCCGCGGGCGGGCTCATGCACATCACAGGAGAGCGCAGCGGCTCCCCCACGAAGGTCGGACTACCCGTCGTAGACGTTCTCGCGGGCAAGGATGCGATCGCGGGCATCCTCGCCGCGCTCTACCGCCGACTCTCGAGCGGGGCGGGCGCGCGCATCGAAATCAACCTCCTGTCGAGCCTGCAGGGCGCGCTCGTCAATCAGGGTCAGGCGGCGCTGGGAGCCGGGGTCGAGCCGGAGCGCATGGGCAACGCGCATCCGTCGATCTGCCCCTACCAAGCCGTTCGTTGCGCCGACGGCGGCCTCGTGATCGCGTGTGGAAACGACGGGCAGTTCCGACGACTGGCAGAGGTGCTCGGAGTGCCGGAACTCGTCGATGATCCCCGATTCAGCCATAATTCGGCTCGCGTAGAACACCGACAACAACTGATTCCCCTGCTCGAAGCAAGACTGCGTGGCGCGAATGCCGACGCGTGGGAGGGTGCGCTGAGCGCCGTCGGGGTCCCGGCCGCCCGTGTACGCACGGTCTCGGAGGGGCTGGCCTACGCCCAGGCCCTCGGCACCGATCCGCTCGTCGCACTTCACGATCGTGACGGCGAGCCCTCGGGCTCGCAAGTGCGCATTCCTCTCACCTGGTCACCCCCGCTGAACCACCCTGCGATCGCCCCGCCAGCGCTCGGGGAAGACGACGAGTGGTTCAGCGAGTGGCTCGGCGCCACCTAGGCCACGTCGTCCCGGCGCGGGGCCCTACCCCGCGATGCCGGACAGCCGAACAGCGTTACCGCCTTCGACAGCGCGACGATCGTCAGGGGACATGCGCGCGCTCGCGAGGCGTTGCCCGCCGTTCGACATCACGATCAAGCGCTCGTGCGCCGTAAGCGCGAACCAGGCATCGATCATGCTGAGTCCGAAGGTGTTGATCTGCCCGCCCTATGATGATCGTCGCATCAGGGACCTGCCTCACGAGGTCGAGTACCTGCAAGGGCTCCGAGCGCCTAGGGATTCCTGCCGAGATGACAACCGGTCCGCCAAGTCGTTGCGCCTCGCGCACCACGGGCGCGGCCAGTTGTGCGCCAAACACGTCCTCGTCAGGGTCGAGATAGACCCCCACACAACCCAGCTCGGTCACCGCTCGAGAAACCTCCGACTCGGCATCGGCTGCACGGTTCGGATCCACGCGCGCGAGACAATGACACCCTTCCCGACACCGCCGCATGCTGAGCGAGGCGGTCGTTGGCGCGGTCAAGGTCGTAGTCGCGCGGACTCTCACGACGACTCCCCCAGTAGCCTGAGCGCATCTCGACATCGTCGAGGCGATCGCCGGCCGCGACCGGGCGGGGCCCGCTCGGCGGTCGTGACGCACGTCTGGATCCTCGACGCGGAAGTCGCTACCGCTGCACGCTCCAGCCGGTCAGCCCCGCGCGCGATCGTCGATCGAGCGGTCTGGGATCCTCGGTCGCACAACGCACTTCGTTAGTCGGTGACCTTGACTTCTTTCCAGAAGGCGACGTAGTTCGAGAAGTCCTTGCCGACGCGATCGAACGCGGTGGGGTACGGCGTGGGGTAGCTCCAGGCGCGGTCCTGCAGAAGCTGCTCGCCATCCTTCACGGAGAAGTACTGGCACTCGCCCTTCCACGGGCACGTGTAGGGCGTGTCGCTCTTCTGAAGGAACTCCTCGTTCACGCTCGACGGCGGGAAGTACCAGTTGCCCTCGATCGAGATGAGATCTTCCTTGGGTGCTTCAGCGATGATCGTGTCGCCCAGAACAGCCTTCATGTTTTCCTCCGATGGTCGTACTGGGGGCAACGCTACGCGGGGGCGCTGAATTCCTGCAGCACCTCGAACTCCTCGCCCGCTTGCGCAACCTTCGCCGCCGCGACCTCCTCGGCGCCCGCCTCCTGGCCCGCGATCGAGGCAGAGAGGATGTGCGAGGCAGCGTTCTTCAGGAACGCGAAAGCCCCCGCCGCCGCGGCCGCCTCCGGGGAGGTGAAGTCGATGCCGACGTCACCGAGGGCGTCGATGACCGCCCCCGCCGCGAGGAAGTCCTCGACCGCGAAGCCGCCGTCGGCCGCGCCCGCCGCCACGACGGCGACGATCACTCGGTCGCCCTGAGCTGCCTGCCGATCGAGTATCCACTGCGCCACGGCCGCGCGGTTGCCCACCGAACCCGTCACGACGGCGCCGGTCGCGCCGAGGGCCGCGGGGTCGACGCCGGGCGAGGGGAGCGCATCCGCCCACACCACGACGTGGGCTCCCTGCGCGATCGTTCGGCCCGCCTGAACTCCGAACGCAAATCTCACCTGGTACTTCGTCTGAGCTGCTGCAGTCACGGTGTCGAGGGTAGAGGATGGGGGCATGCGCGTACTCCTGAAGATCGTGCTCGACTGCGAACCCGATGCCGCCTGGCGCGCTATCCGCAGTCCGAGCGTTCTGCGCGAGGTCTCCGCGCCCCTCACGACGTTCGAGTCGCTCGAAGCGGGCGGCTTTCCCGCCGTCTGGGAGGCGGGCGAGCATCCGGTGCGGGTGAAGGCGTTGGGGCTCATCCCGCTCGGGGAGCAGATCATCGGCATCTCATATCCGACACTGCCGGGCGTGCGTGCCATGCGAGACACCGGCCGGGGCCTCAGCGGGCAGCTCGCGCTCATCACGTCGTGGCAACACACCCTCACCGTCGCGCCGGCGCCGGGCGGCGGCACCCTCTACCGCGACCAGTTGCGCTTCACCGCCGGCCCGCTCACCCTGCTGCTGTGGCCCGTCTATTGGGCGTTCTGGCAGTGGCGCGCGATCGGGATGCGGCGGCTCGCGCGCGGTTGGACGCCGTGAGTCTCACCGCCGTCGCGGTGGCCGACTGGCGTCGGCGGGTATTCGCGCTCGTCGAGATCCCGGTCGGCGAGAGCGACTGAGTCGACCTCAGCGGCGCGGAGGCAGGAAGCGCACGATTCGACGAACGTGGGCGACCGCCTCGTCGAGCGAGAACGTCGCGCCCTCGCGGTAGGCGGTGTTCCACTCGGTGGTCGTGAGGGCCTGCTTCGCGCGGTCCCGGTGGCGCTCGTGATCCTCGTCGTTGACGGCGCTACGAGGCAAGCCATACAGGGCGCCGAGACGGTCGACCGACGCGAACAGGCGCGCGGCATCCGTCTGGCGTTCGACACCGATGAGGGCGATCGCACTCGCGTGTAGGGCGAGGATGACCCCCAGCACGTCATCGTGGCCCTCGAGCATCGCGAGGCACGAGACGAGTTGATCGAGTGCGTCGCGGTCTCGCCGCAGGCTGATGAGGGTGTGCGAGAGGCGCCACGAGGCAGATACCCCGGCCCACCAGTTGTGCGACTCGCGCGCCGCTTCGAGCGCCAACTGCAGATCCGCCATGGTGTTGGCGGGCTTGCGCGCGTAGATCCACATGATGCTGCGGAACGTGTAGACCTCGGCGGGAACCCAGGGAGCGACGCCGCCTTGCGCGATGATCGACTCGACCTCGGCCATGACCCGATGAGCGCCGGGCTGATCGGCCTCGGACATCCACATCGCGTTGCACGCAAGGAAGAGTGCAAGGAGTGTCGGGTCGCCCGCTTCGCGAGCGAGGGGCAGGCCGCGCTTGGCGTAGGCCTCCCCGCCGAACTTGTCGCCCGAACGGTAAATGATCATGACCGCGCCCCAGATGGCGCGCGCCTCGAAGTACGGGTCGACGTCGCCGGGGAGCGCGAGCGCATCATCGATCCAGCGCTTGAACTCGGGCAGAGCGCCGCGGATGAACCAGTGCCAACCCTGGCCGCCGACAAGCCGCACGGCCGTCGAGCGATCCCCTCGAGTAATCGCGGTCGTCATGGCGGCGATGAGTTCGGCGCGCTCGAGATCGAACTCCTGGTGCGTCGCGAAGGAGTCGACGCCCCGAACGCGACGCTCGAGCGCGTCCACACGGTCAGCGAACCAGTGGGAGTGCCGCACACGCCAGGCGTCCCGATCGTCGCGCGAGACCAGTCTCCGCGCATAGAGCTTGACCGACTCGAGCAGGCGATAGCGCCGCGTTCCACCTCCGGCGACAGCGAGGAGTGACTTCTGCGCGAGTTCGAGTGCCGTCGTGCGGGGGTCGGCGCCCTGGAGCACGCAAATTCCCGCGATCGCGTCGAGGCTCACGGCACCCGCGAAGTTGCCGAGCTGCGCGAGAAGTTCGAGCTGCTCGGGCGTGAGCAACCGAGCACTCCAGTCGATGACGGCCTGGAGGTTGCCGTGGCGACCCGTGGACGACCCCAGTGCGAGCAGCTCTGACGACTCGAGCGAGCGGATGAGCTCGTCGAGTCCCATCACGTCGAGGCGCGCGGCCGCGAGCTCGAGCGCGAGCGGGAGTCCATCGACGAGGTCCACGACGCGCCGAGCGAGCGGGCGGGTGGCGGTATCGAGCGCGAACCCTGGATGCGCATCCATCGCCCGCTCGGCGAAGAGGTCGAGGCCGTCCGCCGCGGCATCGCCGAGCATCATCGACACGGGCACGAGGCGCTCGCCAGGAACGCGCAGGGCTTCACGGCTCGTGACGAGGATCGCGAGGCCAGGGCTCGCCGCGAGCAGGTCGGACGCGAGTCGCGCCACGTCGTCGAGGATGTGCTCGGCGTTGTCGAGCACGAGCAGCGTGCCGCGCCCCGAGAGCGCCTCAGCGACCGCGTCGACGGTCGGGGTGGCGGCACTCGTGAGTTCCGCGAGCGCGAAGAGCACGTCGCGTCCCGTCGGGAGCGATGCCATCTCGAGCAGCCACTGCTCCTCGTCGGTGCCGTCTCCCGCAGCGGCACGAAGCGACTCGACCGCGAGGCGCGACTTACCCGCACCGCCCGGACCGGTGATCGTGACGAGTCGCGCGGAGCGACGCGCCTGCGCGATGCGGTCGAGCTCGTCGCGACGACCCACGAACCGCGTAATGGGCAGCGGAACGCCGTGTTGGCGCGCTCGTGCCCGGGGCGGTGCGAGAGCAGGGTCTTGGCGCACGATAGACATGCGGGTCTCGGCGAGCGCTGCCGAGGGGTCGAGCCCCTGGGACTCGGACAGCCGACGAGTGAACTCGTCGATCGCCTCGAGAGCCTCCGACGTTCGACCGGCGCGCGCGAGCGCCATCGCGAGCAGTCGAACGGGTTCTTCGTGGGCGGGGTTGTCCCGCACGAGACTCGGCAATCTCAGGAGCGTCTGCTCGACCTCTCCGGCGTCGAGTTGCAGCCGCGCCAGTTCGAGCGAAACACGTCGCCATGCCTCGAGCAGCACGGACCGATGCTGTGCCGCGAAAGGGGCGTCAACGCCCATGAGCGGATCGCCGCTCCACAGGGCCACCGCAGCCTCGAGGGAGGCTCGGTCGTTGGCGGTCCGTGCGGCTGCCAAGAAATCGAGTGCATCGACACGCACATCGGTCGAGAACGTGTAGCCGCCGCGACCGCCCTGCAGCACCTCACCGAGTCCCGCCGCCCGCAGCCGCGACATGTTCGCGCGCAGTGTCACCGCGGCCGAACTCGGCGGCTCCCACCACAGCTGCTCCACGAATCGATCGAGCGGCACCTGTTCGCCCGCGCTCACCGCCAAGCGCGCGACGATCGCGAGCGGCAGCGCACCCCGCAGATCCAGCGGCACACCGTCGATCTCGACCGCGGTGCGTCCGAGGATGCGCACGCAGACGTCGGTCGACACGACACCATTGTGGAGCACGTCAGCGATCGTCACAGCCGATCCCGGGACTGCCAGAACTCGATGATCCGACGCGCCAAGGTGGCCGGCTGCTCGACGGGGATGAGCGTGCGGGCCCACGACACCGTGATCGCCGTCGCCCCACTGCGGAGCGAAGCGGCGGCCGCTGCGTCATCCGGTCCCCACTCCCCCCGGTCGTCACTCGCGACGAAGAGCGCGGGGGCAGAGCCCCGAGCGAGGGCGCGTGTCAGGTCGCGTCGCCCGATCACGAACGAGGCGACCGTGGTCGACAAGCTGCGACGGGACTGCCGGGCCATCGCATTGCGGATGATCGACACCGACTCCGCGTCCGCAGCGCGGCTGAAGTCGGTCAGTTGCGCCTCCGCCACGAGATCGACGAGAAACGGTGCCGGGCCGAGGGTAGCAAGCACGGGACGGAGTAGGGCGACCCTCGCGCGCTCGAGGGCCGGGAGTGGCTTCGGCGGCGAACTGATCGCGACGAGGCTGCGCACTCTGCCCGGGTGATCGGCGTCGAGCTGATACCCGACGTGTCCGCCCCAGGCGTTGCCGACCCAGTCGGCGGCGGGCACGTCGAGGGCATCGAGCAACTCGCGTGCGGCATCCGCGCACTCGGCCATCGTCGTGACCGACGTGAGATCGTCGGAGTCCCCATAGCCGGGACCGTCGACAACGACGAGCCGGCGGTGCTCGCGCAGCGCCGGGACAACACGGCTCCAGCTCGACGAGTCAACGAACATGCTGTGCCACAGCACAGCCACCGGGGCGCCGGGGGAGCCGTACTCGCGGACCGCGACCCGGCCCAGCCGAGTCTGCACGAGCCGCGGCTCCGCGATGCGCAGCGTCACCGCACGGCCCTCGCGGCGATGACGTCGCGCACGATCGGCAGGATGCCCTTCGCGCCCGGCGACTCGGCGATGTCGACCCCGATGCGCGCGCTCGCGAGCGCGAACGACGGCTCGGCGAGCACACGGCGCACCGCGTCGCCGACCTGCACATCGGTGGGACGATTCGTGCGCAGGTTGATGCCCGTACCAGTCCACTCGATGCGGGCCGAGACCTCCGTCTTGTCCTCCGTCATGCCAGCCACGACGAGCGGAACCCCGTGCGCCAGCGCGAAGTGCACGCCACCGTAGCCGCCGTTCGTGACCACGACGTCGGTGCGCGGGAGCAACTCGTCGTAGGGGAGGTACTCGGCGATGCGCACATTGGCGGGGATGATGCCGGGCACCGTCGAAATCGCACGACCCCCCGTCGAGACGACCACGAGCACGTCGTCGTTCGCGAGGCCGCGGATGGTGGGCAGGATGAGCTCCTCGTAGTCTTGGTTCGCGACCGTGCCCTGGCTGACGTGCACGACCGGGCGTGACCCGTCGAGCTCGCCCCACCACTCCGGTAGACCGCCCGCGTTCGGGGCGCTCGTCGAGACCGGACCGACGAAATGCACGGTGGCAGGCAGGTCGCTGCGCGGGTACTCGAAGCTCGGCACAGTGAACTGCACGATGGCGTCGGCGTGCGACATCCAATTCAGGAAGAAGCCGGGCATGGGCTTGCCCGTCAATTCGAGCAGTTGCTGAGTGGCGAACTTCTGCACCGGACCGAAGATGATCTTCTCGGCGACGAACCGCATCATGGCGTTGCGCGCCCGCCCGGCAGCCCCGGGCTTCGGCAGCACGCCAAGACCGAACGGTGCCGTGTCCTTGCTGGCGACCCCGAGGGGCACGATTCCGAGATTGATGATTGGGGGGCGGTTCTCGTCGACCACCAGACCGAGGATGCCCGCGAAGAGGGGCTCGGCCAGTACGGCATCCGCTCGTGTGGTGTCGAGCGCCTCGCGCACCGCGGCGGCCTGCGCCTTCATGGGACGCAGAAAGATCTCGATCATGTCGTACCGGATCGCCGCGGGACCCGTGAGGCCCACGCGTCCGGGGAACGAGCGGTCGATCTCGCGATCGTCGAAGTCAGCCTCGCGGGGCAGGGGGACAAAGGTGGCGCCGGCCGCCTCGACCGCGTCGCGGTAGCGCTCGCCGGTGAGAAAGCGCACCTCGTGACCACCGGCGACGAGTGCGCGGGTGACGGCGAGAAGGGGGGTGACGTGCCCGTGCACGGGCGTGCTGCAGATAAGGAGAGATGACATGCCCACCAGCCTGCGGGGCGGGTCCCGCGACGAGCGAGGCGGATGATGCGGCGCAACGTACGGGCAACGTTGAGCCTGCCTCTGCTATCGTGTAATCACTTGCGAAGCTAATACAGCTTCCCTGCGTCGTTGAACGCTTACTCTTCTCCCCGGTTTCACTGGGTCGTAGATACTTTCTCCGGCGAACGGATGTGGCGCCGCCACGTTCGCCTTCCAGTTGGTTTCGATACGCCGCTGCGCGGCTACTCAACCAGCGAACAGCACAGAAACACACTCATGACTGAAACGAACTTCAGCACGCTTGGCGTGCCAGCACCGCTCGTTGCCGCCCTCGCGGCGAACGGCATCGATTCCCCGTTCCCGATCCAGGTCGACACCCTGCCCGACACCCTTCTCGGTAAGGACGTGCTCGGTCGCGGAAAGACCGGCTCGGGCAAGACGCTCGCCGCGTTCCTCGCCGAGGTCGCCCGCCTTGGCGGAAAGCTCGCCGGCGGAAATCCTCGCCCCGGCCGCCCCCTCGGACTATATCTCGCCCCCACTCGCGAGCTCGCCACAC
>CAYZHZ010000116.1:0-9369 GCA_964477625.1 uncultured Salinibacterium sp. | reverse complement strand
GTCGATCGGGTCGAGTTCGTCGTCGCGGGCGATCTCCCTCAGTACCGACAGGCAGTCCGCTGCGTCCGGCGTCGGGACCCGCAGCGCGGCCCAGAGTGGCTCGGTCAACGACACCGACGGTACGAACGGCCGTCGCGATCCGAAGATCGGCGGCCCAGACCTGACTCGCAAAGGAGGAAGCCACGAGCCGTCCGTGAAGATGAGCCCAGGAGCCCTTCCGAACGCTCTGCGGAGCTCAGCGGTCGACAAGTCAGCCTGACCCAGTTCCATGTCGGCTACACGACCTGCCAGCGCCCGGTAGACGACAGCCGTCTCCGCGGACGTGTCGGTCGTGTCACCGTCGGCACGTAGGGCGGTGAGCCTGTTGATCAGTTCGAGCGCGGTGGGCTCGCCGGTCACACCGAGTGCGCTCAGCACGGTCCGGTGTCCGGGCGCGTCGAGGTCGGGATGGAGGTAATCGACGTCGGGGCCGTACACGGCTTCGGTCGCCTTGGTCTTGACCCGTAGTCCGACGGGGCGACAGGCCTCCCCACGACTGTTGTCCAACCAAGCGTGGCTTCTCACCTGCCACAGCCAGAATGCGGGGATCTCTCCTCGATGCTGCCAGCTGTATTGGTCGTGAGCGGCAGTAACCACTGCGTCGTCGCCCAGCCGATCCCAGCCTCTGGATACCGAAGCGATCAAGGCCCGAGCCCGCTTCCGGCGATTCGCAGACTTCGACTCACCGGCGATGTCGCGGGCGACTTCGTCGAGATCTGGACTGTCGTGGTCATCCAGTGAATAGGTCGCACCGAGCAGCTCGAGCTCGGCCTGCCGCTCACGCGGGCCTCTGGTGACCCACGCGGCCACCCCGGTTCGCCGGTCCGCGAACCGCTTCATCGACCGCGGGTGGCGGCGAATCCTCGGGGCCGTTTCCGCCCCGAGCAGCTTCAGGAATCGTTGAGCACCGAGGCCGGCGCGGCCGGCGGGCGAGCGAAGCAGCTCGGCGTATCGGTCATCGACCCATACCACGCCGGGAGTCCGCGCTGCGGCATCGGCGAAGCTCAACGGCTCGCGGTCGATCCGCTTGGGGAGGTACGCCTCCGTCGGACTGACTTCCAGCGGGAGCTGCTCGTCGCCCTCCCAGACGTATCCGTGCAGTAGGACGGCCCGCCCGACACCTGGCCCTAACTGGATGCGCTCGCTCGAGTCGAGCCGCTCGAACGCGGCGCGAAGCGCCACCGCCTGCTCGTCAGTCAGCGGCTCGCTCATCTGGTGCCCAGCTCGACCCGCGGCTGCGACCCGTCCCAGCACGCCAAGAAGGTCGTCCCCGTCGAGGAGTGAGTCTCGACCTCGGAGCCATTCCAGCAGAATCTCGGCACGGTCATTCGCCTCGGTGTGTGCTGGGTGCAGTCGCACCGCCAATCCCAGCTGCTCCGCAAGCGGACTGGGTCCAGCAGTGAGAACGACCGGCGACGAGGGGCCCGGTGGGGGAATCCGACCATGGTCGTAGGTGGTCAGGCAGGCATGACCAGGCAACTGGCTCCCCAGACCGGCCTCGATCGCCGCCGCCGCCAGGTCTATGGTCGCTCGAACGTCGCGTCCGGCGTCATCGAGAAGGGGGAGAGCGTCGAGAACCTCCACTTCGTGGCTCAGGTCTCCGCGCGCGGTCCGCCAATCGGACAGGACTTGGCGCCAGGTGCCGCCGCTGTCACGAACCTCGACCGGGAGTGCGGCATCGAGCCCAGCGAGGCCGGCAACTTCCGGGGACGTGAGCACACTCTCGAGTTCGACGGACTCCACCGCCAGGTCGGTCACCGGCGTGTGATCCCCTCCCCCGGTCGTGAACGCGAGCAGCGCCGCTACCTGCGAGCGAGCCCTCTCCAGGAGCAGATCCCCGAGAACGGATGCGATGTCGAAGTCGTTGCCTGCCGCCTCGGCCGGCTCCACTGGTACCGCTGACCACGCCGTCTTCGGTGATCTGGCGAAGAGGTCGAGCACGGCCACCGTCCACAGATCGGCCACCAGCTCCACCACCCCGCGGTTCCAGGCCGTGTCCGCGAGGCCCTGGCGGTTGGTCAGCGGGTCGAATTGGGCGTGCGCCCGCAGCCGGAGATCGGTCGCCATCATTGGCAGGCCCGCGTACAGTGCTCCCCGGTCGCCCGGCCGGAGCGGCAACGCCACACCCACCGGCGTCTTCTCCCCAGCCGCCTTCCGGGCTCTTCGTGCGTTCGCAGGGCTCGGCAGGTCAGCGGCCAAGACGAGCCAGGTACGCCCATCGGGCGCCTTGGCGTGACGCCGCAGAACCTGGACGTCCGCAGCACCGACCCGCCGGCGCGTGTTCTCCTCTTCAGTCCATTTAAGCCCGAGCTCCTGCACCTTGGCACCTCTGCCATCGAGCCGCTCGATCCGGCGAACGTGACGCAGGAACAACAGCGCCGCGTCATCCCAGCGGTCGAACCACGCCTTGAGCTCGCCGGCCGACAGAACTCCTCGTTCCAGCGGGACGCGCATGACAGTCCAACCCTCGGAGGCCAGCTTGGGTGGCACCGTCAACGCGCCGATCGGAGTGAGCGTGGGCGCACCGATCCTGAAGTGATACGGCTCGCAGTGGACCTCGAGTGATGGAGCCAACGATCGGAGCGTCATCAACCCGATACCGAAACGACCCGTCGAGCTCTCTTCACCTTCCTTCGTCGTGAGCCACGGCGTAGACAATCCGATCACATGCCGAAGCTCAACAGGGCTCCCATCGTGAGCGACGAGCAGCTCGTCGGGCCTCAGGAGAAACCGCACCTCCGAAGCCCCGACGTCATCAGCGTTCTGGACGATCTCCGACAAGCCCTGCAAGCGGTCCGCTGAGAGTGAGTCCGCGTGGTCCGCCGCACGCCCCAGCGCCTCACTGATGCGACCGGGCAATGCGTCGAAGAGCTCGGCCAGGCGAGCAACCGCTGCGCGGGCGCTGGTTCGATCATCGGGTTCGAAGTACTCCTGAACCTCGGCGCCCGATCGCTCGTTGAACAGGAGCTCCGCTGCGGCGACCGCCCTCGCCACCTTCTCATCGCCCGCCCGCATTTCACAATCTTGTCTCATGCGGGTAGCGGGAAGACGCAGGAGGAATTGCGACCCTGCCGAACCATGCGGCAGAACCGGTTCGCAATCGCCCTAGAGGTAAGAACGTGGTCGAAACCGGAGTCCCGTCTACCTCGCTCCACGAGGACAACAGCAGGCAGGAGCTGCTCGGGGGCAATCGAGTGCTCCACGGCGACTTCCTTGACCTTGCCCGGCGGAAGGGACCAGTTCTCGACGCGATCCCACATACGAGGGCCCCGAGCGATCCCGTAACGCTCGACCTGCTTCACGTACTGCGGAGTCGAGCCGGAGTTGTACTTGGACAGGCCGATCCTGTCCCCGACCGCATCCGCGAGGCGCGGCAGATCGACCCACAAGCGGTCAAGTTCTGGCGGTCGCAGGAGCTTCCTGCCGGTCGCCGAGACTTCCTTCTCGAAGGTTGCGGCGAAACGACCGGCGGCTCCAAGGGTGTGGCTCGGCCAGAAGAACACATGCCGGTTCAGCGACTCGTAGAAGCTCGCTGCTGTTGGGGGCCTGCCATCCACGTCTGGTGCGTTCGCCAGGCACTGCTCGAGGACACGAGTTCTGATCGGACCGTTGTGGTTGACGACGACCGTGCCCCCGTAGCGAGGCGTCACCACCACTGGCTGCTTTCGGTGCGTGGAGATGAACGCCTTCACGTCGATCGGGCCATCTGCCGTCGCGCCGCCCGCGACCACATCCTCGGTGGTCAGGAGGGTTTGCTCCCGGATTGTCTCCCAGGCACCAGCCCTCGTGACATGGACAGCAAACCTCGGAAGTCTGGCAGCCACCTCGGTCCCCTCACTCGACTTCGTGGTTCCGTGCCCAACGATCGTCGCATGCCACGGGACAGGATTGCCGCATGCGTAGCACGGCGACCCTGTTATCCGGAAGCAGCGCGAGCGACCTTCCATCGCCGGATGTCCTCGCGGAGCCAGAGCCTGATCCGTCCGTTGCTCTTGTCAACGACCGGCACCGGAAAGTCCGGATACCGATGCAGGTAGGTGGTGACGCTGTTGTGGTGGGCCAAGCCGAGGATCTCCGCCACCTCGGCGGCACTCACCAGGTCATCGACATCGATCCTGCGGCCCATTGCCGGGTGAGTCTAGGGAAGTTGACGAAACCGGAGCGGGACGGTAGTCTTATAAAGTAGACAACAGATGAGTGGCCCCGGCGGTGCTGGAACACCCCGGGGCCTGGCCAGAACCCCATGGAGGTTCCGACATGACCGAGCGTACGCGCTCCGTTCCCTTCGGGCTTGCGGACATCGAGTCCCGGCTCACCATCTCCGTCGAGGAGGCAGCAGCGCTCCTCGGACTCGGGCGGAGCGCTGCCTACGAGGCTGCCCGTCGCGGCGAGATCCCCTGCCGTCGGCTCGGGCGCCGCGTGATCGTGCCCGTTCCTGCGCTCCTCGAGTGGCTCGGCGTCTCGACCCCAGCCGCCTGAACGAGCGTCCGCCATGCAAGGACACCTCCGCAAGCGCGTCCACACCACGAAGGACGGCAAGCAGACCGTTAACTGGTACGTCGTGGTCGACCTCGGCCGAGACGCCACTGGCAAGCGTCGCCAGAAGTGGCACGGCGCCTTCCGCACCCGGAAGGCGGCCGAGGTCGCCCGGGCCAAGATCGTCGGGGACCTCCACGCGGGCACCTACTCGGCGCCGAACCAGCTGACGCTTTCTGAGTGGGTGACTGGCCAGTGGCTCCCAACCATCAAGTCGCAGCTGAAGCCGAGCACGTTCGACTCGTACCGCCGCAACATCGAGCTCCACGTGCTCCCTCGAATCGGCGGTCGCCGCCTCCACGAGCTCACTCCCCTGCTGCTCAACGCTATGTACGGCGAGCTGCTCGAGTCGGGCCGACTGAACGGTGACGGCGGCCTCAGCACCAAGACGGTCCGGTACATCCACACCATCCTTCACAAGGCCCTCGCTGATGGAGTCGACGCTGGACTCGTGGCCACGAACGTGGCCGAGCGGGCGAAGCCGCCCCGACCGCGATCGGCCGCTCCGACCGAGTTGCGGTTCTGGACACCCGAGGAACTCCGAGCCTTCCTCGACCTGGTCACCGGTCACCACCTCGAGGCGGCGTGGCGGCTGGCGGCCATGACAGGCATGCGCCGGGGCGAGGTCCTGGGCCTGCGCTGGCGCGACGTCGACCTGGATGCCGCTCGTGTCCACGTACGCCAAGCCCTCGTGTCCGTGGCCTACGAGCTCGTCATCTCGACACCGAAGACGCATCAGGCACGGGTAGTCGACCTCGACGTCACCACGGTCGACCACCTCCGCCGACACAGGGACCGACAGCTCACCGAGAAGGCAGAGTGGGGTGGCGACTACGTCGACGGTGACCTGGTCTTCTGCAAGGAGGACGGCACACCACTGCACCCACAGACGTTCACCCAGGCGTTCGAGCGCCTTGTCGCCTGCTCGGCGCTACCGAAGATCCGCCTCCACGACCTCCGACACACCCACGCCACGATCGCCCTCAAGGCCGGCGTGCCGGTGAAGGTGATCAGCGAGCGCCTCGGCCACGAGACGCCGGCCTTCACCCTGAAGCAGTACGCCCACGTCATCCCCGGCATGCAGGCGGAGGCGGCGTCGATGATCGCAGACCTCGTTGGCGGCCTCCGCCGAACTGCTCCGCCAAGTTCGACCGGACGTAGCACAGGCGCGCCCTGAGGGAGGGTCTGGCGAACGCAACTCACGAACGCCGGTCAGGGGGCATCGGACCCGACCGCGCCTCGTCGAGATACGTACGGGCCAGGAGGCGGGTCGAGCCGATGAGCATGGCGGCCAGTCCTGCGGCGAAGGCCATCAGGAGGCCACTGGCGGTCGTGGCCCCGACGACCATGAGCAGCTTCACCACGCCGGCGGCGACGACACCACCGACCACCACCGGTCGCGAAGTCAGCCAGAGGGCGTTGAGGGCGAGCGCCGCGAAGACGACCAGGGCGCCGGTGATCGCTGCGGCGGTCCGCGGGGGCACGACGCTCATGGCCCAGGTCCAGCAGCCCACGGCCCAGACCACGTGCACCGAGACCGCCGTCCACCAGAAGGTCAGGCGTGACTCGCCGTCGGGAACCACCGTGCGGAGGGGCGGGGGCACGATGCGGCGTGGGTGGGTGCTCACCGCCGCACCGTTGCCCGTTGATCCGGTGGGGGGACCGTGACGGCGATGTTGGCGACCGGATTCCCGTCGCGCATGAGGCGGGCCAGCATCTGGAGGTTGGGGAGCACGCGGAGCCGCTCGGCGGGCAGGTCGAAGGAGTGCCCGATGGACGCTGCGGTGCTCTCGGTGACCCGCCCGGCGAGGATCGTGCCCACGTTGCCGAGCACCACACTTGCCTCCGAGGACAGGTTGGTCAGGTTCTGGGTGGCCAGGTTGAGGGCGAGTCCTCGCTTCCTGGCCTCGTGGATGGCCCGCCGCAGCACGTGACCGGTGCAGTGCTGCACCTCGTCGAGGTAGACCGCGGCGGTCGGTTCCGTGGCGCGGCGGGTCCGTGCCCAGGTGAGCAACAGGCTGAGGATCACCGAGCTCACGATCTGAGCCTGGTCGGGGTCCGATCCCGGGTGGACGGCGAGGATGCGGTCGTCGGTGAACAGGCGCTCGGGATCGATCCCCGACGTCGAAGGGGACAGGGTGACCGCAGCGCGGCCGGTCAGCAGCGTCTCGAACTTCGATTCGACGTACGCCCAGATCTCCGAACGGGATTGGTCGCCCCGACCCCAATACTCGACCGCTACCCGGCTGGAGTCGCCGTCGAACCGGTCGTCCATGCGTTTCGTGAACCAACTCCCGTCGTCGAAACACCGGGTGAGATCGGTGATGGGCAGCTCCCAGGTTCCGAGGGCGGCGAGGAACGCGGCGCCGTACCGGCGGAAGACCGGTCCGGCGTAGTCCACACTCAGCTCGCCGGCCACCCCGGCGACGATCGCCTTTGCCGTCTGGGCCGTCGCCTCGGGCGATCGGCCCAGCACCCCGAGGACGTCGACGGTGTCGCCGGTGCCATCCTCGCAATCGAGGTGCACGATGTCGCCACGCCGACGGCGGGGGACCTCAGCGAGGGTCCGCTCGAGGAGGTCGCCATGGGAGTCGATGACCACCGTCATCCTCCCGGCGGCGAGATCCTGGGCGGCGAGGTGGGCGAGCAGACTGGTCTTGCCCGAGCCGGTCCCGCCCAGGGCGAGCAGGTGCAGCCGGCGGTCGGCGTCGGTCAGTTGGACGGGCCGTCCGAGGGGGTCGGCGCCGAGGGTCACCGCCGACCGCTCGGGCACCTCCGGAGGGGCTGGACCGCCGACGGGCAGCCCGGGGAGGGTGCCGCTGTCGGTGAGGGGCCAGCCGAGGAGGAAGGACCATTCGGTGGGGGTGACCAGGTCGGTGAGCGCACGAGGGCGATCCGTCGTGCGGACATGGCCACGAGCCAGGCTGGAGAACAGCACGGCGGGGTCGCGCAGCGGTTCGAGGACGAATCCACCGCTCGTCACCTGGCTGGCTCCCGTCGCCACCCGCGCTCCCGGCGCGATCAGCGTCCCGGCAGGAGCGGTGAAGCAGTGGGCGATCGCCGATACCTTGATCTCACTGATGGGCTGCGCACTCACTGCGACCAGCTCGAGGCGCGCGACCGCTCCCCGGTAGGCGCCGAGGTGGCCGGCGAGCCGCTCGCGTTCGCCACCGAGGTCGACGCCGGTGAGCGGCTCGGCGAACCCGGCCAGGGTTGTGATCACTCCGAGCGCGTTGAGGTCGTCGATTCCGGCCCTCCCCGGCGTGAGCGACAGGAACACCTCGGCACGCTCGCGCTCGGTGCTGAGGACATCCCAGAGGCGGGCCTGGGTCGACGGCCCGGGGTCGGCGAACCGAGTCGGCACGTCGACCGTCCGTTCCCCGACGTGGAGAGGGGCCGATGCCTGCCGGATCGCCACCGCATGCCCTTCGGCCGGCCATCCGAGGTCGCGGAACGGGAGGAACTCGACCTGCCAGCACCCTTTGGGGTCGTTGAAGAGCGTGCTGGCGAGAAGGGCGACCGCCGCGAGCTCGGTCTCGATCTCGTCGCCTCCAGTCGCCCTGACCACGAGGTCGGCGATCACGCGTGGGCCGAGTTCGCCGGCGGCGGTCGAAAGCCGAAGGGTGACGGTGAACTCGGTCGAGGCCGCCGCGAGGTTGTCGAACAAGGCGAGGAACGGCTCCTGCGCGATGCCGTTGCGGTGGTCGTTCGGGAGCAGCGCCACGAGCCGGGCGCTGACCCAGCCGATGCGAGAGCCGACCAGGGAGGGACCGCTCGTCGTGGGCAGGTCCTCGGTGAGGTGGATGAGCGGTTCGACGACGACCGCGTGCTCGAGGCCCGTCGTCACACCGGCCGGGGATCCGGTGGCGGAGCGCCGGGTCATGAGCAGGCTCCCGCAGAGCCGACGGCCGGTTGAGCGTCGGGGGTCGAAGTCCCGGCCAGCGCCGCCGGGTCGGGGTACTGGGCCAGGAGGGTGTCCGCCAGGCAGGCGTGCCCCTCGGGGTTGGGGTGGAAGCTGTCGGGGGCGACGATGGCCGGCTGCTGGGTGACGTCGGGCACGGTGAGCCCGTGGGCGTAGGGCTGGGGCGAGCAGATCTGATGTCGCCCGAACGCGCCGAGAACATCGACGTACCAGGCGCCGCTTCGGTTCGCGGCCGCCCGAATCGCCTGGTCGACCACTCGTGTCGCCCGGCGTAGCCCGTCGAGCTCGGGCGGGCTGAGTCCGACGAGGCCCAGGCACCTCGCCGCTGTCGAGGACGGCAGGATCTGCGGGTAGCCGACGAGCAGCACGGGCACGCCGGAGCCGACGACGGACCGAACGGCACCGACGGCACCGGCAACACCGTCGATGAAGGCGGCCCGGCTCAGCGGGCCGCCGGGCCCGAACGGGTCGGGCGATGGGCAAGAGCCCGCCACACAGGCGGCGAGGACGTCGGCGAAGCCGAGGTCGTTGCCTCCGGTGGTGAGCGTCACCAGGTCGACCGGGCCGACCTCCGCGAACCCCCTCAGGGCCTCGAGTTGGACCGGTTCGCCGGAATGGCGGCTGGGGCCGGTGAGGTCCTCTGTCGTCGCGCCGCTGCAGGCGGCGAACAGGAAGTCCCCACTGGCGAGGGCGCCGGCGAGGCGACCCGGGTAGGCGCCTAATGAACGGCGGCACGCCGGTGATCCGAACCGGTTGCCGGTCGGACCGAGCCACCAACGGGTGTCGTACGGCTGCCCTGCGGCCCGGGCACCCTCGCCCGAGGCGTAAGAGTCGCCGAGCGCGGCGTAGCGGGAGGCGTGGGCCGACCCCGG
>CAYZHZ010000115.1:0-9476 GCA_964477625.1 uncultured Salinibacterium sp. | reverse complement strand
CAAAATAGCTCTGATCGAAATCCCCAATCGCCTGCGCGTAGTCCGCCCATTCAGTGACCGCCGAGTCTCGAAACGACTTCGCGCCGACAATGACGCCTAGTACGAGCAAAGTAGTTAGCAGCAAGACTTCGCAGGAGATCACACTACCCGCTTCATCACGCCACAGTTTTCGGATCATTATCAATTTTCGTTTCATATTTGCCGCAGTCCCAGCATAACTTAGGGAAGGGGGCCGCCTTCGCCGCTAACGACCGCACAAACGTTGACACATTTCGAACCTGATGTCGCGGTGTCAATATCCTCAGTGGTATCGCAGAAATCCAGCTCATCGAAAAAGAACGACGGAGCCGTGGTGAGCGTGTCGGTGCCAATCGTGATCGTCAGTGATGAATACGAATAAGTCTGGTCCTCCACCGATCTCGCCGAGGTGCACTACCTGCGTCAGGGTGACCCGCTGGGTCTCGGCCACGCGATCCTGCGCGCGCGCATGCATGTCGGCAACGAGCCGTTCGCCGTGCTGCTCGGTGACGACCTCATCGACGAACGCGACGTGCTGCTCGCGCGGATGATCGAGGAGCAGCAGTCGCGCCAGGCGACGATCGTTGCACTGCTCGAGGTCGACCCGAAAGCGGCCCACCTCTACGGCGTCGCGACGGTCGAGCCCACCGATGACGCGGATGTCGTGCGCATCACGGGACTCGTCGAGAAGCCCGCGCCCGGCACCGCACCCTCCAACTACGCCGTCATCGGACGCTATGTACTTCGCCCCGAGATCTTCGATGTACTCGATAACACGAAGCCCGGAAAGGGCGGCGAGATCCAGCTGACGGATGCTCTGCAGAAGCTCGCCGCGGACGATATCGCTGGCGGCGTCTTCGGCGTCGTCTTCCGCGGTCGCCGCTACGACACGGGTGACCGTGTCGACTACATCAAAGCGATCGTGCAGCTCGCCGTCGACCGGGACGACCTCGGCCCCGAGCTGCGGCCCTGGCTCACCCAGTTCGTGACGACCCTCGACGACTGACCGTGGCCTACATCCCCACCCTCTCTGAGGGGCCGACGACGATCCGACCGATCCGGTTGCGGGACTCGCGCGTGCTCGAGCAGGAGCTCATGCTGAACCGCGGCTGGCTGCGCAAGTGGGAGGCGACGAGCCCGTACGGCCCCATGTCGTTCGACGTGCGCGCGAGCATCCGCAATCTTCAGCACAATGCACGCGCAGGCCAGGGCCTTCCGTTCATCATCGAGTACAACGGCCAGCTCGCGGGCCAACTCAACGTCTCGTCGATCGCCTACGGATCGCTGTCGTCGGCGACGATCGGCTACTGGGTCTCTGAGCGCTTTGCGGGCAAGGGCGCGACGCCGACCGCGGTGGCGCTCGCGACCGACCACTGCTTCTACGGCGTCGGATTGCACCGCATGGAAATCTGCATCCGCCCCGAAAACGAGCCCTCGCTGCGTGTGGTGCAGAAGCTGGGGTTCCGCTACGAGGGGTTGCGGCGGCGGTACATCCACATCAATGGCGACTGGCGCGATCACTTCTGCTTCGCCCTCACGGTCGACGAGTTGCCGACGGGCGTGCTGCGGCGTTGGCTCGACGGCAAGGCGCCGGAGAAAGATGCCGCGGTGCCCGCCGCCGACCGTGCGCGCGCGGCCCAGCCGCTCATCCCCCAGCGCTGAGCGCATCGAATCGTCAGTGTGACAGGGCGCGCCTCCGCGACTGAAGCGGGGAGCGCTCGTACCGTAGGTTCATGGAACTCACGGGACTCGGCGGCGGCATCATGCTCGCGATCGCCGCGGTGCTGTGGCTCATGTACCTCCTGCCCACCTGGCTCAAGCGCGGCGAGTACCTCGCCACCGAGCGTCGCGCGATGCGAGCGCTCGCCGAGTCGGGGGAGGCGGCCCGAGCCGAACGCATCTCTCAGCTCGCCCAACGACCCGTCGTGGGTCCCGTCGCCGTGGGTCGCCCGGTCGCGGCCCCGCAACGTCGACCGGATGCCGCACTCACTGCAGCCCGCCGCCGCCGCGCCCGTGCGCTAGCAACCCTGGTGTTGCTCGCCGCGATCGTGGTGAGCGTCGTACAGATCGCGATCATGTTCACCGCGGGAGTGGTGGGCGCCGCTTGGCTCGTGCTGGGAACGACCTCCCTGGTGTCCCTCGTCTCCTTCGTTACTCTCGCGCGCCTCGCAGAGGCGGCCCGTGCCCAGCCCGTCGCCGCGCCGCGCACCCAGCGACGCACCCAGCGTTTCGCGGACACGCGTCAGCAGCGCGAGGCACCGCAGCGTCGCGAAGAACCGTGGACTCCGGTGTCTGTTCCCAAGCCCCTCTACCTGTCGCGCGCCACGATCATGCAGGCCGCCGAGAAGCAGGACCCGGCTCACGAGCTCGCGCTCGCCGCAGCATCCGCCGAGCGTGCCCTTCGTGGTGCACAGCGACCGCCGAGTATCCCCGCCGCCGCCGAGCGTGACGAGACCGGATTCGCCGCGATGGGGATCGTCGATGTCGAGCGTCCCGCAGCACCCGATCTCGATGCCGCCCTCGCGCGCAGGCGAGCCGCGGGCTAGTGATACCCTTCTAGACGTGCTGTTCAGCTAGCTGTTCCGCGCACGGGCCCTTGGCGCAGTTGGTAGCGCGCCTCGTTCGCATCGAGGAGGTCAGGGGTTCAAATCCCCTAGGGTCCACCATTTCGCTCTTACTCGAACCTTTGACCAAGTGAACGAGCTTGGAGCGTTTCGGCTTACGTGCCACGTCAAGAGCCCTCGTCCTGCCACTACCGAGGCAGGCGAGATCTTCGAGCACGACGGCCTGCTTTGGAAAGCGCTGCCGGGGGCGACGAGCACCTTCGATGAGATGGTGGCGGCACGCCAGAACCTCCGAACGATCTTCGCGGAGACGAACTGGAATCCGTGGCTCCGCGACGGACGTCAGCCCGCACTCGATGCGGCGTTCGCCACCTTTGGCGAATGGACGCGAGCCGAACCGGACTTCCACCAAATGACCGACGAAGAAGTCGACCGGATGATGGCGGAATGGGACGCCGAGTCGGACGAGCGCATTGCAGCGGACCAAGCACGCTACGCGCGAGACAAAGAGCGCTACGACCCCGAGCGTTCAGCCGCGCGACTGGTGATCCTTGAGCAGGAGAACAACCTGCGCCGCGTCACGGAGGAACGCCGCGAGTTTGACGAGGGTGGCCGATACGCCGGGTGGAGCGAGAAGCCTCGCTCGCAGCGAATGGAGGAGCTCGGCCGCCGGGCCGCGCATGCCGAGGCGGTGATCGCGCGACTGAGCCCGGTCATGGGCGACCGTGAAGAGGTGGTGGATGAGCACGGCATGCTCCCTCGCGATCGCCGGCCGCTCAACCTGGTCGATTACTCGATCAGATGCGAGCGGAGAGTTCGCGAGCTCCTCGTCGAGGTTCCCGAGATCGAAGAACGCTTGAAAGCGAGCACGGAGAAGGACGTGCGCTCGAAACTGAGGTCGGCGCTAGCGACTGCGAGCCGAGAGCTTGATCGGCTCGAAAGAGTGCCGCCGCTCACGGCCGATGACATGTGCGCCGACTGCACGCTCCCGCTTTTCCAGCATGGCTGGGTTCTCTCCGACGCCCAGTTCCCTTGTCCTGCGTGGCCGGAACACGCCGCGCACATGCAGCGTGTCTGCGAGATGTTCCTCTCGATGATCGAGCGATCCCAACCCAAAGCGCCGGAGCCGCCGAAGCCCGAACCTCTCGCGGTCGTGCCCTCTGGCCTGTCCATCGATGAAACGCTCAAGCGACTAACGGAGTTGCAGGGCCGGTTCCCGGACGCCGTCGTCCGACGCGGTCGCGCTGGTCGGTTTGAACTCTGGGCCGCAGCGTCTGAATAGCGTTGGCCCCGTGCTTGACGTGTCGGTGGATCAGTCCATAATCAGGCGCAGATGAATGCCAAAGATCCCAAGTCTGTCCTCGACATAACCCGTGCACCGCGCGGGGAACTCGCTGCTGCCCAGCTTGTTGAGGCAGTTGCTCAGATTGGGGATCTGGCGGAGCGGCACTACCTCGAGCTCAAAGGCCCAAGTGATCTCGACTCCAAGGCGAACAAGCAGAAGGTGGCGAAGTTCATTCTCGGGGCCGCCAACCGCCTGACTGAGAAGGCCGCAGAGGCCTTCGAGGGGTGTGCCGTCATGATTCTCGGTGTCACCGCGAAAGGCGTCGAAGGCTTGCCGCCGATCGAGATGCTCGAGCTATCCAAAGTCGTCCAACCGTTCCTGGGTGTGCCTGGTCCTCGCTGGGACGTGTTCCGCGTGCCCGTCGAGAACTCGGACAAGCAAGTGCTCGTCATCGTGGTGGAGCCCCCGCAGCCAGGACAGCCGGTGTATATCTGCCGCGACAGCGGCGAGGGCCTCACTGATGGTCGTGTCTACATGCGTGCCGATGGCGAGACTCGCGAAGCTACGTCGGCCGAACAGGACGCCATCCGAGACCGGGCGGTCACCTCTGCTGCGGCCCCGGTGGAACTCGAGGTCTTCGTGGCGGGCAAGGTCGTTCCGATCGTCGTCGACGAGGAGCAAACGCTCGAAGAATATGTCGCGACGACGCGACGACGCCTGTTTGCAGCTTTGCCAGCGCCCGAGCCGGAGCCAGCGCCCGAACCTCTTCCGGAGGCAAGAGGTATCAGTTTTGATCGTTCATCGCGAGACGCTGATGCACTACGAGGTTTTGGTGTTTCGAGCGTGCTCGCCGAGTACGCCAAGCTCGGCTCGACAATGAGTGACATCGCGAAGGGCGTCGCGTTCCAGTCGTCGCTCCTGTCGACGGTGCCCGAGAAGCGCACCGAGGACGAGTACCGGGACGCGATCGACGAGTGGGAAGCAAAGCTTCGTGCGGCTTGGCCGGATGCGATCGTCAAGCTCGCCGGCTACGCAATGGACGCCAGCGAGATTGCCGTCGAGAACAAGGCCCAGACGTTTCTGCACGATGTGGAGGTGAAGATCCACCTTAAGGGTGCGGTCACATCAGTCGAGTACTTCGAGTTGCCCGATCGTATGTCCGAGATCCATCTCGATTTGCCGCATCCACCGCGCAAGTGGGGTCCAGTCCAGCGGGACATCGGTGGCTACATCCCCATGCCGAATGTCTATCAATCGAACTTCAACCCTTCGAGCTTTCGCCCTTCGAGCTCGACTTGGAAGAACTCTGGCTCCGTGGACGTCGAGGTGGACGTGGGTGACTTGCGGCCAGAGGCCACCTTCGTTACCGACGACGAGGAGACCGTGCTCGTGATCTTCGGCGAGGCGCCGGAGTCGGTCGAAGGAACGTGGCGAGCCACGACTCGCGGCTACAACGAGGTGTTCAAGGGGAAGCTGACGGTCGAACTCACAGAGCCGCGAGACCTGACAACGCCGCTGCGGCATCTGCTCGGCCTTGAATCGCAGACCGACGACTTGGACGGCGACGAGGAGTGAAATGCCCCGCAGTTTCCCGCGGGGGCTTGTTCGTCACCAGAGCAGCGCTTCGTCCGCTCGGGCGATATGGATGTGCTCGACGTGACCCATCGAGTTTCTGTGCAGGTCCATCGCTTCCTCGATCGCATCGAAGTAGTCGAACTGGACGCCCTCCTGGATGAACCAGGCGTCCTCGTGCCGTAGCCCGAGGTGGATCCGGAACGGACCTCCGAGCCCGAGCAGCCTCCTGCGAAGCGGCTCGGGCACCCTTCTCGCCTCGTACATAGTCGGAAACGAGAATCGCGTCCCCGTAGATCGGTGTCACGATGCCTCCCGTCAGGAACCACACCAGTCGGGTGGCTCTGACGTTCGGCCACCGCTTCCGACCGGAGACCGGACCCTCGGCGAGCATCGACAGGTTCAGCTGCCCGATCGGACTTGGCATCGGGTCGCCGTGCAGGATGTCCCGCACCGCTTCCTCATCCGCCAGGTCGACTTCCCGCACCGGCTCCCACTGATCTCGCGGGATGTAGATGCCGTACTGCAAAGCCCACCTCCTTCCGCTAGCTGACGGTGAGAGGCCGGCCCCGCTGCGCCTCATGAGCACATCGGGACCGACCATGCCCGTCACTTGGCGGTCGGAGGTTCGGTCGACTTGACCGGTTCCTTGATCGGCGTGATCTTGATCGCAGGCTTCGGCGACGGCTTGGTCGGGCCGAGGATGGAGGACAGCACGTCGCGCTTGGCCTTGGCCTCGCGCTCGACCTCCCCCATGACCTGCTGCACCCGGTCCTGGACGCGCTTGTCCGACTTGGCCGCGATCACGTGGTTCTCCAGCGCCACGCGGTACTCGTCGGTCTTGCTGCGCCCGTTGATGTCGCTGAGTAGCTCCAGGAACCTGGCGAGCTCCTCGGGCACCCTGACGGCGAGCGGGACCGGCTGGCCAGTGAAAACTGGCCGGTTGGTGGTGATGGGGTCACTCATGGTGACAACCTCCTCGATTCTTGTGCGGCCGGCGAACCGGATGGTTCTCCAACAAGGCCGCATCGAACCGAGGAGGGCCGGAGCTCGGCAAAGCCCGAACTCAACGGCTGGTCTGAGTGTCGAGCCGGAACGCACCCCCGACAAGCGTCACGCCGTTACAGGGTATTCACAAGAATGCCTGATCAGCGTATAATTTGAGCAGATATCGCGACAGGTTCGAGCGTCGCTCCCTCGTCGCGGTTCGCTTCTGCCGCAGTGTCTGCACACGCCGATAGGTTTGTGACACCGGAATCGGGAAGCAAATAAGCGGCACGTCGCTGTGCCAGGGAGAACTGCGGGATGCCACCAACTACAAAAGAAGCCCAGCGCGCCGAGCTGCATAAGACCATTTGGCGAATCGCCAATGACCTACGTGGATCGGTCGACGGCTGGGACTTCAAGAGCTACGTGCTCGGCATGCTCTTCTACCGCTTCATCTCTGAGAACCTCGCGGCCTACATCAACAAGGGAGAGCACGAGGCCGGTCATGCTGACTTCGACTACGCCAAGCTCTCCGATGCCAACGCTGAGTTCGGCCGTAAGGAAACGGTGGCCGAAAAGGGCTTCTACATCCTGCCAAGTGAACTCTTCGCCAACGTGCGCGCCCGCGCGGCGGCTGACGAGAACCTCAACGAGACGTTGGAGCGGGTCTTCGCCAACATTGAAGGCTCGGCGGTCGGTGCCGACAGCGAGGACGACCTCAAGGGGCTCTTTGACGATCTCGACGTCAACAGCGCCAAGCTCGGGCAGACGGTCGCCCGACGCAACGAGAAGCTCGTGAAGCTGCTCGCGGCCATTGGGGATCTGCCACTCGGCAACTTCGAGGACAACTCGATCGATCTCTTCGGCGACGCGTACGAGTACCTCATGCAGATGTACGCATCCGAGGCGGGCAAGTCTGGCGGGGAGTATTACACGCCGCAGGAAGTCAGCGAGCTCCTCGCGCGCATCACGGTGGTCGGTAAAAAGCAGGTGAACAAGGTCTACGACCCCGCAGTCGGATCGGGCTCGCTGCTACTGAAGTTTTCGCAGGTGCTTGGCAAGGAGAACGTGCGCCAAGGCTTCTTCGGCCAGGAGATCAACCTGACGACATACAACCTCGCGCGGATCAACATGTTCTTGCACGACGTGAACTACGAGAAGTTCAACCTCGCACACGGCGACACCCTGGCCGATCCGCAGCACTGGGACGATGAACCTTTCGAGGCGATCGTCTCCAACCCGCCTTACTCGATCAAGTGGGATGGGGACGCCAACCCCCTCCTGATCAACGACCCGCGCTTCGCGCCGGCCGGAGTGCTCGCGCCGAAGTCCAAGGCCGACCTCGCCTTCACGATGCACATCCTCAGCTGGCTGGCCGTCAACGGCACCGCGGCCATCGTCGAGTTCCCTGGCGTCATGTACCGCGGCGGAGCAGAGGCAAGAATCCGCAAGTACCTGATCGACAACAACTACGTCGACGCCGTGATCCAGCTACCGCCTGATCTGTTTTTCGGCACCACCATCGCGACATGCATCCTGGTCCTCAAGAAGTCCAAGAGGAGCAACGATGTGCTCTTCATTGACGCCTCTGCTGAGTTCATCCGAACGGGCAACAAGAACAAGCTCACAGAGCTGAATCGGCAGCGCATTCTCGAAGCCTTCATGGATCGGGAGGATGTGGCCCACTTCACAAAGGTGATCTCGAATGGCGAGATCGCCGCGCGTGACTACCTGATCTCCGTGTCCTCCTACGTCGAGGCCGAAGACACACGCGTTGCGACGGACATCACAGCACTGAACGCCGACATTGCCCGTATCGTCTCCCGGCAATCCGAGCTCCGTACCGCGATTGACACCATCGTCGCGGACCTCGAAGGAGTTGAGGCGTGAGCCTGATCGATGAACTGATCGCGGAGCTGGCCCCCAAGGGGGTTGAGTTCAGGACGCTCGGCGAGGTTGGTGAGTTTATTCGGGGCAACGGCCTTCAGAAGGCTGATCTCACGGGGGAGGGCTTTCCGGCCATTCATTATGGGCAGATCCACACCTATTACGGCACCTGGACAAACATGACGAAGTCGTTTACCGCTCCGGCGCTTGCCGCTAGGTTGCGGCGCGCTGAGACCGGCGACCTCGTCATCGCGACAACCAGCGAAGACGACTCGGCGGTCGCGAAGGCCACCGCCTGGATTGGCGACGGCGAAGTCGTGGTGTCAAGCGACGCCTATATCTACCGGCATTCTCTCGACCCGCGCTATGTTGCGTATTTTTTCCAGTCCGAGGGTTTCCAGGGGCAGAAGGCAAAGCACATTACCGGGACAAAAGTTCGTCGTGTCTCTGGCGCCGCGCTAGCGAAGGTGCGGATTCCCGTGCCGCCGCTCGAGGTGCAGCGGGAGATCGTGAGAATCTTGGATCACTTCACCGAGCTGGAAGCGGAGCTGGAAGCGGAGCTGGAAGCCCGGCGTCTTCAGTACGCCTTCTATCGGGATCAGCTCCTGGCCTTCCATGAAAGGGACGAAGTCCGAAGAGTTCCGATGGGTGAGGCAGGTCACTTCTTCGGTGGGCTCACAGGCAAGTCAAAGGCAGACTTCGCGGACGGCAACGCGCGCTTCGTGTCTTACGTCAACGTCTTCAACAACATCACCATAGACCTCCAGCGAGACGACTTCGTGCGAGTGAAGCCTGGGGAGCGTCAGCGCAGTCTCGCCCGTGGGGACGTCATTTTTACCGGATCATCTGAGACGCCAGACGAGGTAGGTATGTCCTCAGTGGTGACGCGAGACGTTACAGAGCCGATCTACCTCAACAGCTTCAGCGTCGGCTATCGGCTCAACGACCCTGATCTGCTCGACCCCGAGTTCGCCAAGCACCTCTTCCGCTCCGGCGAGATGCGCCAGCAAATCGTGAAGACCGCGAGCGGGGTGACTCGCTTCAATGTTTCGAAGGGTCGACTTGCAAAGGTCGAGTTCCCGGTACCGAGCAAAGAAGATCAAATCCGTATAGCGCACATCCTCGACAACTTTGAGGCTCTCGTCAACAGCCCTTCTGAGGGG
>CAYZHZ010000114.1:0-9571 GCA_964477625.1 uncultured Salinibacterium sp. | reverse complement strand
ACCACCCAGCGACAGGTTCACTCGCGCGCCGACTCCGGCGGCGAGGCACTGAGCAGCAGCGGGTGCGTCGGCGACAACGAACATCGCGGGGCCGGGCAGTGGCGCCGCGGCGAGTGCCGAGGCGAGCTCGACGCCGTCGCCAGCCGCTCCCGCCGAGACGCTGTCGGCGCCGTCCGATAACACGAACGGACCGAGCGTTGGATCATGCGACACGGCGCAGATTCGTTGCATCGCGTCTGAGATCTCGACTTTCGGAGCCGCAAGTCGCGTCCTGCGCTCCCACGCCATCTCGGCGAGCTCAGACGCGAGGCGCTGAGCGAGCTCGGGGTCGTCGTCGGTGACGACGATTGCCGTCCATCCGAGGTCGGGAACGTCGAGCCACGGTTGCGTCATGAACACCGCACCGTCGATGACCTTCGGATCCTCCATCATCTGCTCGAGCCGCGCGAAGACCGACACCATCGGTTCCACGTTGGTGTCGTGACCCTCGGCCGAGGCTTGCATGGGGATCTGCACCCAGGCGAGCGACGGCTTGCCGCCCTTCAGGCGATGGATAAGCAATTCCATCGACCGCTCGCCGACGTCGTAGATGTCGATGTGGGGGCACGTGTGGTAGCCCGAGATGAGGGGCGTCGCGCGGCCCATCTTGTCGGTGAAGTGTGTGTGCAGGTCGAACGATGCCGCGACGGGCACCCCCATCATGTCGGAGACCGCCTGCATGATGTCGCCCTCGACATCGTCCTCGTCTTCGCACACCATCGCGCCGTGGAGGCTCAGGTAGACGCCGTCCACCTGGCCTACGAGGGGTCGGAGTCCGTCGAGCAGGCGGGCGCGAAACTTCGCGTACTCACCGGCGGCGATCGTCGATCCGCTCGCGGGGCCCGTCGCCGTCGTGGGAACGAGCGTGACTCCGTGCGCGTGCGCTACCTTCATGGCACCAGCGATGGAGTCGATGCCTTGACCGTAGGTCAGGACGTCATCTCCGTCGGCCCAGCCCGACGATCGAAGGGTATCGACTGTAGCTAGCCCGGGGGCGAACGTGTTCGTCTCCCATAGCAGACCAGCCACCGCAACGCGCAGTGAGCCAGAATTTCCGGCCTCATTGCTCACAGAAACTCCCATAGTCAGATGCCACTACCCTTCCACTAGATAAAAAGTGTATTTCATTAACTACCGTGTACTCCAGAGAGACAGGAAGACTCGAGTGAAAAACCTGCGCAGCGCCAACTGGTACGGCAACGTCGACCGCGACGCGTACATCCATCGCGCGTGGATGCGAAGGGGCCTGCCCGAGGACGCGCTCAACGCGACCAAG
This sequence comes from uncultured Salinibacterium sp., assembly GCA_964477625.1. Taxonomy (GTDB): domain Bacteria; phylum Actinomycetota; class Actinomycetes; order Actinomycetales; family Microbacteriaceae; genus Rhodoglobus. The sequence goes on along the minus strand of CAYZHZ010000114.1, from coordinate 8,256 downwards.
CCACAGATCGCTATCGCCAACACCGCCTCCGACCTCACTCCATGCAACATGCACCTCACCGAGGTCGCGGAGTCGGTCAAACAGGGAATCTGGGCGGCCGGCGGTGTGCCCTACAACCTTCCGGTCGTCTCGCTCGGCGAAACCCAGGTCAAGCCCACGGCGATGCTCTGGCGCAATATGGCCGCTATGGCGATGGAGGAGATGTTCCGGGCAAACCCGATCGACGGCCTCGTGCTCCTCGGCGGATGCGACAAGACGATCCCCGCGCTGCTCATGGCCGCAGCATCCGTCAACCTTCCCGCTATCGTGGTGCCGGGCGGACCGATGCTCACCGGGCATTTTCGCGGCGAGGCGCTCGGATGCGGTACTGACGTCTGGCGCCTGAGCGAAGAAGTTCGTGCCGGCACCATCACCAACGGCCAGTTCCTCGAATCGGAACAGGCGACCATCCGCAGCAAGGGACACTGCAACACCATGGGTACGGCCTCGACCATGGCGGTCGTCGCCGAGGCACTCGGAATGACGATCCCCGGATTCGCGGGTACACCGGCTCCCGACTCGCGACTGCTCGTGATGGCCCACGAGACGGGTCGCCTGATCGTCGACATGGTCGCGCACGACCGGCGACCGTCCGACATCATGACGAGGAGCTCGTTTCTCAACTCCATCGTCGCGGTCGCCGCGGTCGGCGGCTCGACGAACGCTGTCGTGCACTTGCTGGCCATCGCGGGACGGCTCGGCGTCGACCTCACCCTCGACGACTTCGACGCCACCGGCAAGGGCGTCCCCGTTCTCGCGAACCTGAAGCCCGCGGGCGAGTACCTCACCGACGACCTCTACCGCGCGGGTGGCCTGCTTGCCCTCCTGGCAGAGGTGAAGGACCTCTTCGACCCGACGCCCATCACCGTGACCGGCAAGCCGCTCGTCGACTACCTCGACGACCGACCGGTCTGGGACGCGAACGTCATACTCCCGCGAGACAAGCCGCTCATGGAAGACGCGGGCATCGCTGTATTGCGGGGGAACATCGCACCGCTCGGCGCGATCATCAAGCCCGCGGCGGCGAGTCCCGAGCTGCTCCAGCACGTGGGCCCGGCGCTCGTGTTCGATTCGGTCGAAGACATGGATGCCCGCATCGACGACCCCGACCTGGAGGTCACCGCGGACACCGTGCTCGTGCTGCGCGGCTGCGGGCCGCGCGGATACCCGGGAATGGCCGAGGTCGGCAACATGCCGCTGCCCCAGAAGCTGCTCGAGCAGGGGGTTCGCGACATGGTGCGCATCAGCGACGGGCGCATGAGCGGAACGGCGTACGGCACGGTGATCTTGCACTCGGCACCCGAGGCCGCGGCCGGCGGGCCGCTTGCCCTCGTGCGCACGGGAGACATGATCACCCTCGACGTCGAGAACCGCATCCTGTCGATGGATGTCTCGGACGAAGAACTGAGCAAGCGCAGTCCTTCGCCCGCGAGCGAGGCGGCGTACGCGGCACCGACCCGAGGGTGGGCACGGCTGTACATCGACCACGTCATGCAGGCGAACACGGGAGCCGACCTCGACTTCCTCGTCGGCGGCTCGGGCGATGTCGTGACTCGGGAGTCGCACTAGGGCAACCTCACGGCGCATCATCCCGTGGTCGGGTGTCGCCGATCATGAGCAGCGACCGTCGAATCACCCCGTCGACCATCTCGAACGTTGCCACGACCTCGGTGCAGGTCTGGTCATCGCCGACGAGTTCGTGGGCGACAAGCCAGCGACTTCCCACCGGTGCCGTGGAGAGCACATCGCAACGAAGACCGGGCGTGGCGAGTCGGCGGGCGTAGTGCTCTCGCATCGCGTCGCGTCCGCTGAGCGTCGACCCGGCACTGCTGATGACGTCGGCCTCGATCGAGTAGGTCGCCAGGAACGCGTCGAGGTCGTGAGCATTGAACGCCTCGACTTGGGCAGTGAAGATCGCGAGGGGAGTCGACTCAGTCAATGCGAACTCCGCCGTTGACGTCATACGTCGCGCCGGTCACGAACGACGCCTGCGGGGAGACCACCGCGGAGATGATCCACGCCACCTCTTGCGACGTGCCGAACCGGCCGAGGGGAACGATGCCGGCGAGAGATTCGCGGGTGTCGGGGGTGAGCTTGTCGGTGATGTTGCTCGCGATCGGGCCGGGGGTGACGGCGTTGACGCGGATGCCCTCGGCCGAGAGCGCGCGTGCGAAGCTCCGGGTGATCGCGAGGATTGCCGCCTTGCTCGCGGCGTAGTGCATGCCTGTCGTGACCGACCCGATCTGACCCGCTATCGATGAGACGTTGACGATGACGCGGTCACCGGTCGCTGCCCGCAACAGGGGCAGCGACCCGCGCGAGATCAGGAACGTGCCGCGTGCATTGGTTTCGAGGGTTTCGTCCCACTCGTCGATGTCGATGTCCTCGAAAGATCGGTAGTGGCACACCGCACCGTTGTTGACGACGACGTTGAGTTGACCCCAGGCCGCGTCGATCTCTGAGAGCAGCGCGGCGATCGACGCGGGGTCACGAAGATCGAGGTGGCTCACGTGCACATCGGCGGCCCCGAGCTCCCGGCTCTCGTGAGCAACCTCCTGCGCACCCGCTTCGCTCGACGCGTAGGTGAGCCACAGCGAGTAGCCGTCGGCGGCGAGGTTGAGTGCGGTCGCGGCTCCGATGCCGCCTCCGGCGCCCGTGATCAGTGCGTATCTCGGTGACATGCTGCAAACGCTATAGCATTCATTTGACGGCTCTCAACAGGTGACAGGTTTCGCTAGATGCTATAGCGTTCGCTGTATGTCGTCTCATTTGGTTCTCATCACCGACATCGACCTGCCCGGCACCGACGCGCAAGACGCGCTTGAGGCGGGTGGTCATTCAGTGATTTTCGGTGAGGATCCTGCGGCTCACGACCGCGCGGGAGAAGTCGCAGCCCTCATGGTGCAGTGGAAGCCGATCACCGCCGAGGTCATGGATGGCCTGCCGAACCTGCGCATCATCAGTCGGCTCGGCATCGGCTGCGACATGATCGACATCGACGCTGCCACTGAGCGCGGCATCCTCGTCGCCAACACTCCCGCCTACTGCACCGAAGAGGTCGCGACCCACACGATCGCGATGATCCTCGCCATGACTCGAGGGCTCACTGCGTACGATCGGGCAGTTCAGTCGGGCAAGTGGAGCGCCGTCACAGTACCGCCGATCGCGGGGCGACCCTCGTCGATGGTCGTGAGCGTCATCGGTTTCGGGCGCATCGGCTCCCTCGTGGCGGCGGGGTGCTCGGCACTCGGCTATACGGTTCTCGTGTCTGACCCGCTCGTGCCGGCCGAGCGCATCCGCACCGCCGGCCATGAGCCAGTCGCCCTCGACGAGGCTATTGAGCGGGCGGATGTCCTCACCCTCCATGCTCCGCTCTCCGCCGAGACGCGGCACATGATCGACGCGCGCGCGATCGCCACCATGAAGCCCGGAAGCATGATCGTCAACACGTGCCGCGGTGCGCTCATCGATGACCAGGCCCTTGAGGGTGCGGTGCGCTCGGGACACCTCGGTGGTGCAGCGCTCGACGTCTTCGAGCCCGAGCCGCTCGAGCCGACGAGCGGACTTCGCGGACTGGATAACGTGCTCCTCACGCCCCATGCCAGCTGGTACTCGCCCGAGTCCCTCATCGATCTACCGCGTCACGCCGCCGCGAACATCGTGGACTACTTTGCCGATCGACCCGTGCCCGCCGTACTCAACGCGCGCCGGTAGTGAGGTAGTCCCGTCGGTGCGCCGGCGATCCATCGAGATAATGTGAACACGGGCAGCGACCAGGGGTCGGCGTCCTAGCGAGAGCGAAGGGCTTTCAATGACGAACAGTAGGGATCCGCTCGCCGCGGTGTCGACACCGTGGGATGCGCCGCTCGTGCCCGAGTTCCCGTTCGACATGCGCAAGGTCACGATCCTCACGACCTTCTATCGCACGGATCGAGACGCGGTCGCTGCAGTCATTCCTCCTCCCCTCGTGCCCGCGAGCGACATCGTCGCGGTACACCTGTACAAGATGACCGACACCGACTTCTTCGGTCCGTACGAAGAGTCCGCGGTGCAGGTCGACGTGATGATCCCCGACAGCGATGTTCGTGGCGCGTACTCTCCGTACCTCTTCCTCAACAGCGACGGCGCGATCGCCGCGGGGCGCGAGGTCTACGGTCAACCGAAGAAGTACGGACAGCCGAAGCTCACGGTCGACCAAGACCTCATCGTCGGCACCATCAAGCGCAACGGGGTTCGGTTCCTTCGTGTCACCACCCCCTACAAGCAACAGCGGGCCGAGATCAGCGAGGCGCGTGCGATCTTCGATTTCATCACCAACATCAATTACAAGGTGATCCCGGCCTCGACCGGCGGCGTCGACATTCGCGAAATCACGGCACGTGAACTGAGCGCCGTGACGGTGCACGAGTGCTGGCGCGCGCCGGGAACGGTCGAGATCAGCCCGCACGCCCAGGCGCCCGTCCACCGACTGCCGGTGGTCGAGATGCTCGATGCTTTCTATTGGACGTGCGATTTCACTTTGGGACCCGCTCGCGTCGTGCACACGTACTAGCGATTCCAGGAAGAGAATGTGAGTCAAATGGTTTTCGGCACCGTGGTCACACAGAACGTGTCCGAGCAGATCGCTCAGGAACTTCGCACCGCCATTCAAACCGGGAAGCTCAAACCCGGCGAGCGGCTCGTCGAACGCACCCTTGCGAGCTCGCTCGGGGTGAGCCACATCCCCATCCGGGAAGCGCTCGGTCGTCTGGCCGATGAGGGCCTCGTCGAGCGAACGCCTCGTCGTGGGGCGCGCGTCGCCGCGCTTTCCGAGAAGGGGCTGCGCGAGATCTCGAGCCTGCGCATCGTGCTCGAACAGTTCGTCGCCGCGCGCGCGCAGGCGGCGTGGAACGAGCAGAGCGAGAAGTTGCTGCGTGACATCGCGGCAGGGATGGTTGAGTCGTCCCGTGCTGGAGACGTGGACACGATGTTCGCGCTCGATCAGAAGTTCCACGAAACCCTCTGGCAGCTCGCCGATCACCAGTTGCTCATGGCCACCGTCGCTCAGCTGCGGGGTCGCATCAACGGCTTCCTTCGTGCGGCGAACGACGCTCTCAGCACGAGCGAGCTCGCGGATCACGCCGAGTCGCACTTCGAGATCATTGACGCCATCGCGAGCGGGGACGAGAAGCGGCTGGAGCAGCAGATCGCGCTGCACATCGATACGGCTGCGGAGCGGATTCGTGTGCAGACCGCTCATGTCGACGACGACTAACTCTGCCGACCTGGGGGTCTATCGCGTAGACGCTCCACTGGGTGACCGACTCTCGAGCCTGTACCTGTTCGTGGGGCGTGACCGCTCCGTGTTGTTCGACTCGGGCATCGATGGAACGATCCCGACGTACCTCATTCCCTTCGCCCGCGAGCTCGGGCTGCCCCTGAGCCACATCGAACTGGTCGTCATCTCGCACTGTGACGTTGACCATTTCGGCGGCATCGGCGACGTGCACGACTATCTCCCCGCCGCGCGCGTCGTCGCCCACGAGCTGGATGCCGACGCGATGGAGAATTTCGACGCGTTCGAGCGCGATCGTGGACGCTCGTTCAGACTCGCCTACGGGTACGACGAGGGGCCCGACGAGTGGTCGCGTTCGGTCGTTCGCGAGGGTTGGGTCGATCGGAGACTCACAGGGGATGAGCAGATCGACCTCGGAGACCGTGTCGTCGAGATCATCCATCTGCCCGGTCATTCACGCGGACATCTCGCCGTGCTCGACCCCGAGAATGGGACGCTGGCCATCGGTGACGCGATTCTCGGGGATGCCGTGCCGCTCGCCTCGGGCGCTCCGGCGTTTCCCCCGACGTACCGCTTCGAACGCAGCTACCTGCAGTCCATCGAGAGAGTGCGGGACCTCGATGTCGCTTCTATCGTGACCGCACACTACGGCAGTTTCACGGGACCCGAGGCCACGCGGTTTCTGAACGTGAGTCGTGATTTCGCTCTCGATCTCAGGGCCCGCGTGCTCACCGCAGTGCGGGACGCTCGCACCGGTGTCGGTTTGGAAGAGCTCGCCCGTCGCCTCAACCCCGAGGTCGGATCCTGGCCCAAGCACACCTCAATGGCCGCCCTGGTTTCGCCCATCGCGGGGCACCTCGAGCAACTCGAATCAGAGGGGCTCATCCGCCGCGATCGCGACGACTCCTCGTTCGCGGTGTTTCATTCCGGCGAGACCTTTGACAAGGCGTGAGCGTCTGCTAGATACTATAGCAATCCGGATGACCGCTGAGCAGCATCCCCAGTCCGAAAGGTAGACCGTGTCAACGTCGATACATGCGTGGAACCAGGGTGAGCTGGCTCAACAGCTACTCACCGACCTCTCGAGCGAGAATCCCGTCGCGGGTCGGTGGATCAATGGGCGCATCGTGGGTCTGCTCGCGAGCGCCGCCTCGTCTACGGCGAGTCACTTCGCGATCGGGGTGAGTGCACTGCCCGCGGGCGTCACCACTCCCTCGCACTCGCACGCGGCAGAAGAACTGGCGATCATCACCGCCGGCTCCGGGGTCATCGAGATCGACGGTGAGATCACCCGCGTCACAACCGGGGACGTCGTGCTCACTCCCCCCCACAGCGTGCACCGCACCGAAGCCGACGCTGACGCGCCGATGACGGTGCTGTGGGTCTACTCCCAGTCCGATAGCGCACTGCGCTGGCTCGAGGAGAACCCCGTTGAGTAGCGACACGGGTCCAGGACCCTCCACCCACTCCGGCCTGTGCGCGATCACGGGCGGCGCGTCCGGGATCGGCTTCCAATCGGCCCGCCTCCTGCTCGAGCGCAACGAGCAAACACAGGTTGTCGTGCTCGACGCCAATGTCGAGGGCGGCAAGGCGCTCGAGTCCGCTCATCCGGGTCGCGTGCTGCTGAGACAACTCAACGTCACCGATCGTGAGGCCGTCAACGCGGCGTTCGACGACGCCCGCGAATGGGCGGGGCGCGGTGTCACGGGCCTCGTGTGTTGTGCGGGCATCCAGCGCAAGCACCCCTCGATCGACATCCAGCCCGAACAGTGGCGCGCCGTGCTCGACGTGCACCTCGACGGAACGCTCTGGCCGAGCCAGGCCGCTGCCAAGCAGATGAGCGAGGAGGGTGGCGGCTCGATCGTTGCGTTCTCGTCGGTCGCTCAACACTTCGCGTGGCCGGGTCGGCTGCCGTACGCGGTCGCCAAGTCCGGAATCTCGGCCCTCGCCCGAACACTCGCCGTCGAGTGGGCGCCGCTGGGCATCCGCGTCAACGCGATCGCCCCCGGGTACGTCGACACCCCGCTCATCAGCGCGGCGATCGCCTCGGGCGACCTCAAAGAAGATGTGCGCGCACTCCACGCACTCAACCGACTTGCGCAAGCCGACGAGATCGCCAAAGCGGCACTCTTCCTACTGTCGGATGATGCGTCATTCGTCACCGGAGAGGTGCTGTTCGTCGACGGAGGCTTCACCGCTCGCAAAGTGCAGTAGGTTCCCCCCTCACGTCCCGCGTACTGAACCGCAACCGAACCGGTTGCGGGCGCGCAGCCGGTAGTCTGCTGCTCGAGAGGAGCGCAGCATGGCCGCACTGCCGGAACGAGTGATCGACCTTCTCGATCGTGTGCGGCTGCGGTTGCCTGATCTCCCCCTCGAGGAGAAGCGGATGTTCGGCGCCGTCGCCGTCATGCTCAACGGAGCGATGATCGTCGCGGCACAGACTGACGGGAGTCTGCTCGTTCGGGTGCCCCGAGAAGACGACGAGAAGCTTCTGCAACGGCCGGAGGCGGAACGTCCCATGATGGGCGGTCGGTCGATGGGCGTCGGGTGGATACGTCTCGACGCCGACGCCGCAGGCGACGACGAGATGCTCGACCTGTGGATGCGGTTCGCCCTCGACCGAAACCGTGGAGCCTAGAGGAATCGACGCCCCACCCTGCCGCCGGCCCAGCAAGCTGGTCCGGACTGCCGGGTCGGGGACCCCGGGGTTCGATTCCGACCACCCACCGAAACGAAGAAGAGCGCCACCCGAGGGGCGGCGCTCTTCTTCATTGTGGAGCCTAGGGGAATCGAACCCCTGACCTCCTGCTTGCAAAGCAGGCGCTCTACCAATTGAGCTAAGGCCCCTCGGATCTCGACAAGCTCGATCACCAGCTTGCAGTGGGGGTACCAGGACTTGAACCTGGGACCTCTTCGTTATCAGCGAAGCGCTCTAACCGCCT
>CAYZHZ010000113.1:0-9579 GCA_964477625.1 uncultured Salinibacterium sp. | reverse complement strand
GGTCGAGCTGCACCCGTACTTCCCGCAGGTCGATGTGCAGGCAGCGGATCGTGCACGGGACATCCTCACCCAGGCCTGGTCGCCGATCGGCGGCATCACCTTCTACCCCGGCCCGTGGGGTGAGCGGCGCAGCGTCATGGACGACGAGACGATCGCCGCGATTGCCGCCGACCACGGCAAGAGCGGCGCTCAGGTGATGCTGCGGTGGGGCATCCAGCAGGGTCGTTCGGTGATTCCCAAGTCGACCAACCCCGTGCGCATCGCCGAGAACTTCGACGTCTTCGACTTCGAGCTCAGCGCCGAGGAGATGGCCCGCATCGACGCCCTCGACAGCGGTGTGCGCAGCGGACCCGACCCCGATGTGGCTCGCGATGAACTGTTCGACCGGGTGATTCCGGAGGCGTGAGGGGCGCGAACCTAGTTACGCAGTGACGCACGCACGAGGAACCACATGAAGTCCTCGACCTCCGCCGCACCCATGCGGCCACCCTCGCGATACCAGCGATTGACACCATCGCAGATCGTGATGGTCACGTGCGCGTATGTGCGAGGTTGCGACGGAGTCGAACCCTGATGGCGCGCGATCGCTGCGGCCACGAGATCGACGTAGGCGCGCTGGGCGTCCCGAAGCGCATCCCGGTGACGGTCTTCGATCTCTTGAAGGAATTGCACGTTGGCCATCAGCGAATCACTCGGCATCGCAACCTGAGCGTTGGCTATCTGGAATCGCACGTGCTTGCGCACCACGAACTCAAGCAGCTCCACTGTCGAGAGACCCTCATCGGGTCGAGTGACGAACTCGAGGAACTCTCCGAGCGCACGGGCGACGGCAGCGGCGAGGATCGCTTCTTTCGAGTCGAAGTGCGAATAGACGCCAGGCGCTTTAATCCCCACCTCCTGGGCGATGGTGCGGATGGACGTGCCCTGGAAGCCGGCCGATGCGAATAGTCGCAGTGCCGTCGCCAGAATGCGCTCGCGCGTGTCGGACCGTTTCTCACCCACGTCCGGATCGACGAGGCGCAAGCGAGCGAGCGCCTCGTCGATGGGCCGGGCGAGTTCGACGCCGAGTTGGTGCGCGAAAGATTCTTCGGTTGCGCCTGACGCGCTGACCGGAGCCTTACTCACACGCACCTCCCATCGGCCCCCAGTATGTCATCCGAGGGAGACGAGGGATTCAGAATCTCCATTGAAAACGTGACGCGGGGGAAGGCCCATGATCGCGCGAGTCTCCTCGGGCGTGGCGACACGTCGACCGACGACCTCAGCGATCTGCTTACCGAGCTGGAACGCCTCGAGATTCGACGACAAACGGTCGGAGCGGTGCGGCCACTTGAAGTAAGTGTCCTCCATGCCGACGCGGATGTGCACGCCCATGAGAGCGGCGAGCGTCGCCATGTGCATCGCTCCGCGGCCCGCAGTGCAGACGATGATGACGCCCTCGGGGTCCACATCGCGGATAGCGTTGATCATGCGGGTGAGGCCCTCGATCATCTGACGCGTGTTGTTGATCGGACTCCCACCGGGCAGTCCGGGCAGCACGACCCACTTCGCGGGCGTCGACACGAGACCGCTCGCCAGTAGATAGCGGTGCGCGATCGACACATCCGCGTCGGTGTACACGGCGAGCTCGGGGGTTCCCCCGCGCTCGACGATGAGTCGCGTCTTCTCCATGATGACCGGGATGGGCTTCACGAAGAGCGAGTCGCCAATATAGGTGGCCGTCGTGTTGACTGGAGCCGCGTCGAGCAAGCCCGAGTCGAGAACCCCGATCATCTTCTCCCACTCGCCCGTCAGAGCGGGGACCATGCACCCGTCGATCGCCATCGTGGGGTACTCCTCGTGGAGCGGCGCGATGACGTCGTGGAAGCGCTTGGGCGACAGCACGTTGTAGCCGTCGTCGTCGCGCACGTGGATATGGATGCTGCTCGCCCCCGCCTGCGCCACTTCACGCGCTGAGGCCAGAATCTCTTGCGGCGTGATGGGCTGGTTCGGGTTCTGGTCTTTGCGGAAGAAGGCCCCCGTGATCGCAACGGAGACGATCATGGGTTCGGCGATGTCCCACGGCTCGGATACGACGCCATCGTGGAACGCGGTGTGCTCCAACGACAGGATCTCGGGAGCACCGTATGGCTTCCAGATCATGCGGTGACGCGAGCGCTCGAGGCCGTCGGAGACGCGCTCCCAATCGACGTTGACCATTGTGTTTCTCTCCTTGCTGCTCTTTAGTGAGCTTTCTTCCAGGTGGGGTCACCAGGAACTGATCTGTCTTGCGCCATCCACCGAGGTTCGCCATAGATCGACTGTCCGCCGTCGACATCGAGGGTGGCTCCGGTTATCCACGAAGAGGCGTCACCGGTGAGGAACCGGATCGCATCGATGACATCCGAGGGACGCCCCATGCGACCCGCAGGGGTCAGTCCGAGGAGCGATTGACGAGTCGTTCCCTCGTCGAGCATCCCCGCGGTCATGGGAGTCTCGATGACGCCCGGGAGTACCGCGTTCACGCGGATCCCGTAGGTTCCGAGCTCCGCGGCGAATGATCTGACGAGAGGCAAAAGCGCTGCCTTCGTGATCGAGTACGCCCCGACCTGGTCGCTATGCGCCCGAGCGAGACTCGACGAGATCACGACGATGGAACCCGGCTGCCGGGCCTCGACCATCGCTCTCGCTGCCGCCTGCACGGTGAAGAAAGTTCCCGACAGGTTGATGGCGACATGCCGGTTCCAGGTTCGCGTGGGCATGTCGAGCATGGGCCCGAACTTGGCGTAGCCCGCGTTGGCGATCGTGACGCTCGGCGCTCCGCCCCACTCGCGTGCTGCGGCGAAGGCAGCCTCCACGGCATCGGGTGACTCCTGGTCGGCGGCGAAGGGTTGCACCAACTCGGTGTCGCCGAGGGCTGCGGCCGCGGCATCCGCCAATTCTTGATCCCGCTCGAAGAGCGCAACGCGGTAGCCGTCCGCGAGAAGGGCCATCGAGATCTCGTGGCCGAGCCCGCCGTGGGCTCCCGTGACGACAGCGGTTCTCATGACGCCTCCGCGACGAAGTAGCCCGCCGTCGAGCCGCCATCGAGTGAATAGACAAGCCCGTTGGCGTACGCGGATGACGCGAGGTGCAGCACGACGTCCGCGACGTCGTCAGTCGTGGCGAACCTGCCCAGCGGCACACTCTGCTTGTAGAACTCCTCCGTGCCGTCGGGCGAGTTGTCGAAAAGGCGCCGCGCCATGGGCGTCTCGACGAAGCCCGGGCAGATGACGTTGCTGCGCACCCCGGCGGGTCCATGATCGAGGGCCATGCACCGCACGAGTCCGACCACGCCGTGCTTTGCCGCGGCATAGGCCGCGTACCCCTGCGCTCCCGTCGTACCGGCATCGGACGAGATCGCCACGAACGAGCCCTGCGTCTCGAGAATCGACGCGATCGTCGCCCGAGCCGTCAAGAATGTGCCCGTGAGAGTCACATCTAGTGAACGTCGCCAGTCGGCGACATCGAGGTCCGCGACAGTGCCGAGGACCTCGATGCCGGCGGCGGCAACGACCAGGTCGATTCGTCCGAACGCGTCGCGCGCGGAGATCGTGGCGACCTCGAGGGCTACCGGATCGGAGACGTCGGCAACAACGCCGATTCCGGTGCCTCCCGACCCCTCGATCTCATGGATCGTGTCCGCGAGACCTGACGGCTCTCGATCGACCGCGACCACTCGGTAGCCCTCGAGCGCGCACCGGAGTGCGACCTGGCGGCCGATCCCGCTTGCGGCGCCCGTGACGAATGCAACCTGGTTCATGGTGTCAGCCCTTCGACCGACCGATGCGCTCGTACAGTTCGGGCTTCTTCGACCGCAACACAAATGCGACGACGATGCCGACCACGAGTGCCGTGTAGAAGATGAGCATGATGATCGTCGCCAGCACCTGGTCTCCACCGATCATGTCGGCCACGTGGATCGTCGCGAGGTAGAGAGCGGCGAGCAGACCGAGCGTGGCGAGCGCAGGAGCGATCAGCCGCTTCCAATACGACAGCTGAATCTCCGGACGGCGCCAGAAGTACCCGATCACCGCGACGCTCGTCAGTACGAGCAACATGATGAGCGAGTATCCCCCGATTCCGATGAGCACCGCGTAGATGAGGCTTCCCTCGAGACCCATGATCACGAGCACCAGGAGGAAGAGAGCACCGACGGCCGTCGTGACGATCGACGCGGCGAACGGAGAGACATGCTTCGGGTGAACCTTCGCGAGGAACTTGGGGAAGATCCCATCCACCGCGAGGGAGTAGGAGTAGCGGGCCGTGACGTTGTGGGTTGCGAGGTTGGCCGCGAACACACTCGTGACAAGCAGCACCGTGACGACGTCGAGTCCGACCTTGCCGAGATACGTTCCGACCGAAGCTAGCGCGGTACCTGCGGGATCGACGGCTGAGGTCTCCACGACCGTGCTCGCGCCCACTCCCACGATCATCGCCCACGTCGAGAGACCGTAGGTGAGCGCCAGGAACAGTACCGCGATGTAGGTTGCGCGCGGGATGGTCTTGTCGGGGTCGCGGGCCTCTTCACGGAAGACCGCCGTCGCCTCGAATCCCGAGTAGCACACGATGCCGAACAGCAGGGCGATTCCGATGTTGCCCGAGAAGATGTTCTCGAGCGCGAGCGGTGCCGCCGTCAATCCCTCGGCACCCCCCGTCGCGAACACGACGGCGTCGTAGACCACGATGAGCACAACTTCGGCCGCCATGAAGAGCATGAGCACCTTCGCGGAGATGGTGATGTTGAAGTACCCGAGCGTGCCGACGATCGCCATGAGCACACCGACCCACAGCCACCAGGGCAAGTCGGGGCCGCCCAGTACGTCACGCACGAAGGCCTGGAGTCCCACGCCGCCCAGGGCGTAACCGCCCAGGAGGATGAAGTAATAGGAGATGACTGCCACGAATGAGGCGCCGAGACCGGCCGGACGACCAATACCCGCCGTGATGTAGGCGTAGAACGCCCCCGGGTTCTGCAGGCGTCGGCTCATCGCCGTAAAGCCCACGGCGAAGAGCAGCAACAGCACACCACACGCGAAGTACGTGATGGGCGCGCCGAGGCCGTTGCCGGCCCCGATGATGACGGTCAGGTAGCCGATGAATACCGACATCGGGGCGTTGAACGCCAGAACGGTGAAAACGATATCGAGTGTTCCGAGGCGCCCCTTGAGTCGCTGCGGGGCATCCGCGGCGACTGTTTCGGCCTCTCGTTGTGCTGTCATGCTTCGATCTCCTTCGATCAGTTGAGTTGCACTGGATGGGTTGAGCGCGATCTAGCTGCGCGATGGGGTGAAATCAGTGAGGGCGAGAGCCTCGGCCCAGGCGGCACCGGCCGCGCTGTCTGCCCAGTGCACCGAGATGGGTGTCACCGAGATATGCCCGGCCGAGAGAGCGGCGAAGTCGGTGCCATCCTCCAGCTCGTAGGGGTGGTCGCCCTCGGAGTTGACGTCGAAGACGAAGTAGCCAGAGCCGAGATCGTTTTCCTCGACGTCCAAACTGCGACGCGCCCAGGCCCGCCGTCCGAGTCGTGTGAGTTCGATGCGCGAATCGGCGGTGACCGCACCCGGCGCGTTGAGGTTGAGGATGGTGCGAGCCGGCATTCCCGTCGAGAGCACCCTCCCGGCCAGCCAGACGGTTGCGTCGACCGACGGTGTCCAGTCGTACCCGACGAGGTCGACGAGTCGGAACAACCCGTCGGTGGACTGCTGGGACGACGCAATCGCCGGAATGCCGAAGAGTGCCCCCTCGATCGCAGCCCCCACGGTGCTCGAGTAGGTCGAGTCGTCGCCGAGGTTTGCGCCCTCGTTGATTCCCGAGATGACAAGCTCGGGGTTCTCGAGGAGATCAGACATCAGCGCCACACGCACGCAGTCAACCGGTGTGCCATCGCACGCGTAGATGGGGTCGTCGTCGGTTCCGCCGACCTGCCAGTAGTTGACGGGGCGACGGAATGTCGCCGAGCGGGATGTACCGCTGCGCGGCTCGTGCGGGGCAACCGACACGGTGCGGTACCCCGCGGCGATGAGCCCCTCCCGCAGGGAGTGGAGCCCTTCGGACTGCACCCCGTCGTCGTTGCAGATGAGAACCGTCATGCCGCTGCTCCATTCTTGGTGAACCGACCGGGAAGCCAACGCTCGGCGCCAGCAAGTGTCGTGGGCTTTCCGAGTACGGCCCACTCCGATGCGAGGTATCCGGCAATGCAGCCGGAAGTGACACCCACACCGCCGAGCCCCGTCGCCGTGACGAGGGTGGGGTCGCTCTCTTCCGGCCCGATGAGAAATTCGCCATCGGGGCTCAGCGGGTAGAGGCCCGTCCAGCCGGGGACGACCTCGAGGCCCGGCACGGGGAACCGCTCGGCGAGCGCGTCGCGGATCGCCTCGACATAGTTGGGCTGAACCTCACTGCGGTAGTCGTCGGGGTCCACGATGGGCTGGTCTTCGAGCACGTCGTAGGTGTGGAATCCAGCGAGCAGCGTGCGAGCGTCGAGCTGGCGGAAATACAGCGCCTCGCCCTCGCTGCCGGGCATGTAGAGGTTCACCATCGGGACGGTGTAGGGCAGGGCATCCGCCAATCGCACCTTGACGATGTCGTGCACTTGCGGCAGCACGGGAACGTCGATGCCCATGAGCGCACCGACCTTGCCGGCCCATGCACCCGCGGCGTTGATGACGACGTCGGCCGTAACCTCGCCCTGGTCGGTACCGATCACATGCTCCGCGCGCCGCTTCTCATACGACGTCACGCGTGCCTTGAGGTAGTGGGCTCCGCGATCGATCGCCGAGTGCAGTACCGCGTAGGTGAGGTAGGCACCGTCGATGACACCGTCGCGCGGTCCGAAGAGTCCGCCGGCGAGGTCTGTCGTCACGAGGTCGGGGACGAGGGTCTGGATGCCCGCACGGTCGAGCACGACGGAATCCTCCTCAGTGAGGCCGAGGCTCCGCTGTACGCCGATCACCCCGCGAAGCACCTCGAGGTCGCGTTCGGTCCAGGCGACGCGAAGATTGCCGATCTTGCGCAAGGGCAGACCCCTCGTGCGCTCGAGCTCGAAGAACAACTCCCTCGCACGTGTGCGCAGCTCGACGTGCAGCGGGTCGACGGTCTGCACGTTGTAGATGGCGGCCGATCGCCCCGATGATCCGGATGCCGGGCCGTCGCGATCGATGATCGTGACCTCCGCGCCCAGTTCGGCCGCGCGACGGGCGGCGCCGACTCCGACCGTGCCGGCGCCGATGACTGCGATCCTCAGTGCCATAGTCACTCCCCGTCCGCGAGCGTCTCGAGGATGTAGAGGTTGGCGAGCGTGCCGCCGTCGACGGGAATGTCGATGCCGGTGATTCCACTTGCCGCATCGGAGAGCAGGAAGGTCACCGCCGCCGCGACCTCGTCGGTTTCAACGACGCGGCCGATTGCCGCGCGAGTGAACGCGGACTTCATGCGAGCGAGCACCGCCGGGGTCACCGACTCTGCCGCCATGTCGGTCATGGTCCAGCCCGGACTCACCGAGTTGATGCGGATGCCTCGGCTGCCGAGCTCAGCCGCTGCTGCTCGGGTGAGACCGATGAGTCCGTGCTTCGCGGCGACATAGCTCGCGTAGGGCCCGTCGGCACCCCAAGCATCGACCGACGCGATATTAACGATGGACCCGCCGGTCATTACGCGCGCCGCGGCCTGCGTGACGAGGAAGGGTCCCGTGAGATTGACGTCGACGACCTCGCGCCAACCCGCCTCGGTGATGTCGAGGAAGGGAGCTTCGTCAGCGATGCCAGCGTTGTTGACGACCCCATCGATTCGGCCGAACTCGGCCAGAACGGCCTCGACAGTGCGGGCCACGTCCGTCGCATCCGCGACATTGCCTGGGTGAACAGAGACACGCGCTCCCCCGGAAGACAAAGCTTCGGCAGCGTCGCGCAGTTTGGCTTCGTCGCGCCCCGTGATCGACACGCTCGCGCCGAGATCGATGACCGCTTGAGCGAATGCGAAGCCGAGTCCGCGGCCGCCGCCCGTGATCAGGATGTGTTTGCCGTCGAGCCTCATCGCACGACCTCCTCGTGTATTCCGAGCAGGGTGCGCATGCGCACTCGCTCCGCCACCTCGCCATTGACGAGCTCAAAAACCTGCAGGCCCCCTCCTCCGCGACTGACCTTGCCGAGTGCGTCGAAGAAGTCAGTCGGACGCAGCATTTCGGGAGGAGCGACCCCCAGCCCCTCGGCGAACCCGCCGAGCAGCACCTGGATGCCCGCGGCGGCAGGGACGCCGGTGGCCTCCGCCATCTCGGTCTCCCCACCCGCGGCGAAGCGGATGCCGTTTCCCCCGGTGTGGACGTCGATGATCAGACCGCTGCCCATTCGTGGGTAGGTGGATGTTGTTTCGCGGTAGCGCCCGAACACGTCGACGGCGGCGCGCGTCGCCGCCTGAACATCACGAAGGGCGGGTCGAAGCGGATCGACCGAGTAGGCGAGTCCCCATGCAACACGAGTCGCTTCGAACGGCGTAAGGGTTCCGTAGTTCGTTGCCGTGCCCACCCCGAGGAACATCGGAACCGTGAGCGGTTCAGGGTGCGCCAATCGCACCAGCGTCTGTCGACCGACGCTGCCCGGAAAGTCGACCTCTCGCATGTCGAGGTCGTCCCAGGTCGGAACAGGGCTCGTGACACCATCCGCACCCACCAGGTTGAAGCAGTGCCAGAAGTGTGTGGTTGCAGCATCCGTCATGTCGGCGATGTCGACCGACCAGAAGATGTTGACTTCCTCGGCGCCACCCAGATAGTCGTGCGCTGCGCGAATGAGCACGTTGCTGGTTCCCGGCGATGACCCCATGCCGATGAGAGCGGTAATGCCTGCGGCGCGGGCGGCCTCCTGGCACTCAAGCAGGGCGAGGGTCGCGTCGGTGTCATCGCAGATGTCGAGGTAGTCGGTTCGGGTGTCGATTGCGGCGTTGAGCACCGTCACCCCGGTTCGGTAGTAGGGGCCAGCAAGGTTCGCGACGAGACGGGCGTTGCTGAGCACCTCGCGTAGGGACTCGGCGTCGCCCAGCACGTCGAGGGTGCGAGTTGCCAGGCCGAGCCGCTGAGCACGTTCTTCCGCTTCCGGCCGCCACATGATGTCGATTCCGAGCCATCGATCGAGCGCACCCGTGCGTGCCGAAGCCTCAAGCATCGCCTGCGCTTGCGAGCCGCCGGCCCCGATCACTACCACGTCCCACATCCGGTCACTCATCGCGACCCCCTTCTGTCTTGCGCTTCTCGACGACCGCGCGGCGGTCGACCTTGCCTGACGCGCCACGGGGGAGATCGCCCCAAATGCGCACTGTTTCGGGTACCGCGTAGTCGGGTAGGCGGCTCGCGAGGTAGTTGCGGAAATCATCGGCGCTGGGTTCGTCGGCACCCTCGCGCAGACGCACGACGGCGTGAACCCGGCTCTGCAGGATCGGGTCGTCGAGGGCGAAGACACAAGCCTCGGCGACGGCGGGCAGCTCGCTCAATTTCGATTCGACGTACGCCGGCAGCACCTTCTCGCCACCGCGATTGATGACGTCATCCACCCGGCCATCGAGAAAGAGCAG
>CAYZHZ010000112.1:0-9615 GCA_964477625.1 uncultured Salinibacterium sp. | reverse complement strand
CCGGCGACATTCCTTCCCACCGACGTCGAGATCGAGCGGGAGGCCGATGGCTCGGTCACGGTGTGGTGCTCCGACCACGACCCGTTCGCCCGCATGAAAGGCATGCACGGCATCCGTCTGCGACCCGACTCCTCCCGGGTTGAGGCGCGGGTTCGCCTCTACAACCGCTCGGAGACGCCCCAGACCTTCCTGTGGTGGGCCAACGTCGCGGCGGCGGTGCACGACGACTACCAGTCGTTCTTCCCCGGCGATGTGCACTTCGTCGCGGATCACGCTCGCCGCGCGGTGACCGCGTTTCCACAGGCGGACCGCGACTATTACGGCATCGATTACGCGGCTCGAGATGCGGATGACGCGCGAATCGACTGGTATCGCACCATCCCCGTGCCCACCTCCTACATGGTGACCGATACGGCCGAGGGGTTCTTCGGCGGGTACGACCACTCCCGCGATGCGGGCTTTGTGCATTGGGCACCACCGGAGGTGTCGCCGGGCAAGAAGATGTGGACCTGGGGCGACGCCGACTTCGGCCACCGGTGGAACGACAACCTTACTGACGGGGATGGACCTTACATCGAGCTCATGGCCGGCGTGTTCACCGACAACCAGCCCGACTTCGCGTGGCTGGCGCCCGGCGAGCTCAAGACCTTCAGCCAGTATTGGTACCCGATCCGTCAGCTCGGCCCGGCGACGCACGCCGCGCTCGAGGTGGCTGCACGCTTCGAGGCGGTCGCAGGTCGCCTGACCCTCGCAATCGCGCCGTCAGAGCGAATGGATGCCGTGCGCATCCGCCTCCTCACCGCCGAGGGCAGTGCGCTGCACGACACCACGGCAGCCCTCGATCCGGGCACGACTACGAGGGTCGATGTCGCCCTTCCCCTGGGCTCGGCGGGTGGCACCTTCGTTCTCGAGCGGAACGGTCGCGTGCTGCTCGAGGGCGCCACCGCTCCCACTCCCAGCGAGGGCGAACCGCGACCCGCGACCGAGCCGCCTCTCCCCGCGGATGTGGAATCGATCGACGAGCTGTACACGATCGGCGTCTACCTGCAGCAGTATCGTCACGCCACCCGCTCGCCCGAGCCGTATTGGAACGAGGCGATCCGTCGGGACACCCGTGACACGCGTTCCCTGACCGCGCTCGGTGCCCTCGCCTACTCTCGGGCGAAGTACTCGACCGCCGCCGGGCTGCTCCGTCGCGCGGTGGAGTGCCAGACGGCGTGGGCGCGCACGCCGCGTGACGGGGAAGCCGCCTACCTCCTCGGGCTTGCACTCGAGCGGCTCGAGGATGCGGAGTGTGCGCGATGGTTCGCGAGGGCATCCTGGGCCGCCGCCTGGAAGGTGCCCGCGTCGTTCGCGCTCGCCCGGTTCTTCGCGCGCCACGGAGCCGTCGAACGTGCGATCGACGTACTCACCGAACTCGTGTCGATGGCGCCCGGGCACGCCCAATCCCGAGACTTGCTCGCCGCACTTCTGCGAGCGACGGGCCAGGATGCTGCGGCCACGGCACTACTCACCGAGACGCTCGCGCACGACCCGCTCGACCAGTGGGCGCGGTGGATGGCCGGACGCACGGTCACGACCGACGCACCGACCCTGCTCGATGTCGCCCTCGAGTTCGCCGCGGCGGGCCTTCACCACGACGCGATCGCCGTACTCGACCGCACGCTCGAGGCCGCGAAGACGACTCCCGTCGGCCAGGTGCAGGTTGCACCCCTCGCGCTGTACCACCGTGCCGTTCAGCTGCAGAAGCTGGGTCGAGTGGACGAGGCGCGACGTGATCGGGCATCCGCTCGCGCATCGGACATTCGGTTCTGCCAGGCGTCACGGCTCGACGACGTGGACACCCTCTTTGCGACGATTGAACACGAGACCACGGATGATGTGGCCTCGCTGCTACTCGGCAACTGGATGTACTCGTGCGCCCGCCGCGAAGACGCGATCGACTTCTGGCGCGCCGCTGCGGTGTCGGATCGAACCATGGTGCGGGTCATCGCGAATCGCAACCTCGGTCTCGCGTCTTACAACGTTCTCGGCGATTCGGGTGCAGCACGCCACTTCTACGAGATGGCCCGTGCTGAGGCCGAGCACGATGCGAAGTTGCTCTTCGAGTTCGACCAGTTGCGCGCGCGGCTTGGCGATGACGCGTCCAGTCGGCTTGCGCTGCTCGACGCGTTTCCCGAAGAGGTTTCCTCGCGCGACGACCTCACGGTGGTGCGGGCGGGCCTGCTCACGGGTGCCGGACGTGCGCGCGACGCGATCGACGTGCTCAAGGGTCGCTCATTCCAGCCGTGGGAGGGCGGGGAGGGTCTCGTGCTCGCGGCCTGGGATACCGCGCACCTGGCGATTGCGCGCGAAGCGATCGAGGCGAACGATGCCCAGACCGCCGTCGCCGCCATGCGCAGTGCGCTGAATCCGCCCGTCGAGCTGGGGGAGGGTCGTCACGAGCTCGCGAACGTGGCCGAGCTGCACCTCGTGATGGGTGACGCCCTCGACCTGCTCGGCGATGTCGAGGGCGCGCGTTCGGCATGGTCGATCTCCGCGGGTTTCACGGGGGACTTCTCGGGCATGAAACCACGCGAGTACAGCGAGCAGACGGTCTTTTCAGCCCTCGCCCTGTCGCGACTCGGGCGGGCGTCCGAGAGCGGCGCGCTCACAGACGCCCTCGCCGAGTGGATCGATCAGCTTGCCGCCACCCCGGCGAGAGTCGACTACTTCGCGACCTCGCTTCCCACGATGTTGTTGTTCGTCGAGGACGTAAAGGAGGCACGTGACAACGAGCTCAGGCGACTCCGCGAGATCATGAAGAGCCATGTCGCGCCCTGACCGATACAGCTCGGGCGACCCGGATACTCCCCTCTACGGGGTATCGACCGAGCGCCTCGAGCTCGTCTTCCTGCCGACGGCGGGTGGGCGGCTTATCTCCCTGCGCGTCGATGGACGCGAACTGCTGTGGCGCAACCCACAGTTCTTCGACGATGACGTACGACTGCGAGTTCCGCGCGCGGAATGGTCGCCGATCGACGGCACCTTTGCGTCGTGGAGCAACCTGGGCGGATCGAAGGTGTGGCCTGCGCCGCAGGGCTGGGGCGGTGAGAACGAGTGGCCCGGTCCACCGGACGAGGTTCTCGATGCCGGCGCATGGACGCTGCGCGAGAGTCGGGATGGCGAGTTCATTCGCATTGAACTCGTGAGTCCCGATGACCCGCGCACCGGACTGCGTATCACCCGCATTTTCTCCATACCCGAGCACGGAACCTGGATGCATGAGCGCATCGTCTTTCGCGCAACGGGTGCCCGTGCCGTCACCTGGGCACCCTGGGAGGTTTGCCAGATCGACACCCGCGGCAGCGTCGGCGTTGCCGATTCCGTGATTCGAGTCGCCACCGCGGGGGCGGAGCCCGTGCGGCTCGGAACCTGGTGGAACGAGATCTCGGTTGACGTGACTGACACCCAGGTGGTTATCCCCGTGCAGGACGTCGTCGCCAAGCTCGGATTCGCCGACGCGACGGGGAGCATCGACTGGACCACCGCCGACGGTGCGCGGCTCGCCCTCCAGTTCACCCCAGAACCGGGCGAGACCTACCCGGACGGCGGTTCACGGGTGGAAGTCTGGATGCAGGCTCCGATGGAGCACCCGGTGCCTGCACTGTCCGGCCTGCACCCCGATGCCTACGTCGCCGAGTTGGAGGTGCTCGGCCCGTTGCGCACGCTCCACCCCGGGGACACCACCTCGCTCGAGATCACGTGGGTTATGGAGCGAGGGTAGATTCGTGCCAGCCGGGCGTGCATGCGACGACGCAGATCGTCGCGGAACAACCGGATCGTGCCTACGCTGGCGGCATGAGCACCCTCGAGGACCTCTATCGCGACCTGCACGCCCATCCTGAGCTCGCATTCGAGGAGCATCGCACCGCCGGTGTCGTCGTCGAGCGGATGCGCGCGCTCGGCCTCGATGTGACGGAGGGCGTCGGCGGCACGGGGGTCGTCGCCGTACTCGAGAACGGGGGAGGAGCCACCGTCTGGTTGCGCGCCGACATGGACGGTCTCCCCGTGCAGGAGGAGACCGGACTCGACTACGCAAGCACCATCGACGGTGTCATGCACGCGTGTGGTCACGACATGCACGTGACGTGGCTCATCGGCGCACTCGAGCGCCTCGTGCAGACTCGGTCGGAATGGTCAGGGACCGTCGTCGCGGTCTTCCAACCCGCCGAAGAGCTCATCTCGGGCGCGCGAGCCATGATCGACGACGGAATTTCGACTCGATTCCCGCAGCCGGACATCGTTCTCGGTCAGCACGTGGGGCCGCTGCCTGCGGGGATAGTCTCGCTCACGGCAGGTCCGGCCATGGCGGGTGCCGACGATATCGAGGTCGTGATGCACGGCCGGGGCGGTCACGGGTCGCGACCCGAGACCACGATCGATCCCGTGCTCGCCGCCGCATCCACCGTCGTTCGCCTGCAGAGCATCGTGTCGCGCGAGGTCACGCCCGGTGAGCTCGCCGTCGTCACGGTCGGCAGTCTGAATGCGGGCACCAAGAGCAACATCATCCCCGCCGTCGCGCACTTGGGGATCAACGTCCGCACGATCAGCGCTGCGACTCGAGAACGAGTCATCGCATCCATCACACGGATCGTACGTGGGGAGGCGGCGGCAGCGGGCATGACCGTCGACCCGGAGATCATCGAGCTACTCAGCGCACCCGCGACGATCAATTCTGTGCAGCACGCGGAAACTCTGAGGTCTGCCTTCGGCTCGGCGTGGGGAGAATCCGCGCTCATCGATTTTGGCACCGTGTCGGGCAGCGAAGATGTCGGACTGCTCGCGACGGCGACCGGTGCGCCCCTCGTGTTCTGGATCACGGGCGGTGCCGATCCGGCCGCATTTGCGGCCGCGGTCGCCGCGGGCCGGGTTGAGCAAGACGTCCCGAGCAACCACTCGTCCCACTTCGCACCCGTGCTTCAGCCCACCATCGATCGAGGCGTCGACGCTATGGTCATCGCTGCTCGCACGTTCCTGTCTCAGGAGTCTCAGCCACCGATATAGTGACCGCGTGCCCGGACTCACCCGCAGACAGTTCGTCACGAGTGTCGCTGCACTCGCCGCCGCCACCGGCATCGACGCCGCCGTGCTCGGCCCCATTCTGAGTGCTCCCGCGAGCGCGGCAGAGATGCCCACCACTCTGGCGCAGACCATCCTGATGGGCCCGATCCAGAGGGGCAAATACCGCACCCTCACGACGGGTCCGGGAGAGCCGTACCTGGCCCGCATCGACGTATTGCGTCGTTCGCCCAACCCGGCACGCGTGGATGCCCGGCGCTCGCTGCTCTACCTGGGACACCTTTCCGACCTGCATGTCATCGACGCGCAGTCACCCGGTCGCATCGAGCCCATGATCGTGCAAGACCATGCGGCCTGGGGGTCCGCTTTCCACCCCCAGGATCCGGTGTCCGTGCACGCGACCGCGGCGATGGTCAAGGCCTTCGCGGATGTGCGTTACAGTCCGCTGACCGGAGCACCGATGGGCGCCGCCATCGTGACGGGCGACAGCGCCGACATGCACTCGAGTCTCGAACTGCGCTGGTACATCGATGTGCTGGACGGGGTGAGCGTGCTGCCGAACTCGAGTGGAGCATCCACCTTCCAGGGCGTACAGGCCTGGGCGGAGGCCACCTGGGCGTATCGCCCCACCGACCCGACAGGCGGTGCGTTCGACGAGTACGGTTTTCCGACCCTGCCCGATATGCTCGCACAAGCCATCGCGAAACCCGTCGACTCGGTGGGACTGCCCGTGCCCTGGTACACCGTGTACGGAAACCCCGAGACGCTGCTGTTGGGCACCTTCGACATCGGAAGCCAATTGCGCGCCCTCGCGGTGGGCGGGCAGAAGTCGCACACCCTCGAGGCCACGGCCACGATGGCCCTGAACGGATGGGCGTCTGAGGCGAGCGCGGTGCAGCGCGTGCTGGATGCCGCGGGCGTGCAGGCGGGGCGCCCGGGTTTCCGCTCGGTGCCGGCGAACCCCGAACGCGCCCTGTTCAGCCAACTCGACTTCATGAGGGAGCACTTCACCACCACTGATGCTCCCGGCCCCGTCGGTCACGGATTCACGCAGCACAACCTCGAGTCGGGGGAGACGTGGTGGAAGGCGGACCTCACCCCGAGCATCCGAGCCTTCGGTCTCGACACCTGCAATCAGGTTGCCGGCCCCGACGGCGCCGTGCCTGATGACCAGTTCCGGTGGCTGGAGGCCGAACTCGCCCAAGCGCAGGCCGACAAGAAGCTCGTGCTCATCTTCAGCCACCACAACAGCGTCACGCTCGAGAACAGTGCTCAACGGCCCGGCGACACCCAGGTGCTGCACCACGCCGAGGAGTTCATCGCCATGCTGCTCATGTATCCGGTCGTCGTCGGCTGGCTCAACGGGCACACACACCTCAACCAGATCCTCGCCCACCGCGGCGCGACCGATGGTGTCGGGTTCTGGGAGATCACGACCGCCTCGTGCGTCGACTTCCCGCAACAGCAGCAGGCTGTGGAGATCGTCGACAACCGCGACGGCACTCTCTCCTTGTTCACAACGGTGCTCGACCACGCTTCGCCGGTCACCCCGGGTACGAGTGGTAGCTACCTCGATCTCGCTTCGCGCAGCCGCGAACTCGCCGCGAACGACTGGGCGGAGGATCCGTTCATGCGGCGTGGCTCACCGCTCGACCGAAACACGGAACTGCTTCTCAAGGCGCCCTTCGATCTGTCCGCGATCTCGGACGCAGCACTCGAGTCTCAGCATCTCGCCGCTCGCGCTCGCCTCGCGAAGTACGAAGCGAGCCGTTCGTGAGGGGCGTCGGAGCCGGTGCCGCCCTCATCGGTGCCGCCCTCGCCCTTGCCGGGTGCTCCCAAATCGCCGCTCTTGCTCCCGTGGGCGGCGACGACGTGACCATGGTTCGCTTTGCGACTATCGACGTGCTCGTGGCCGAGAACGTGGACATCCTCGATGCCCCCACGTGCGAGCAGACCGGCACCGTCATCACGTGCACGGGCACGACCGTCGACGGGATGACAATCTCTTCCACGTCGAGCTCCGCGGATGATGCGAGCATCGAGATCACGGTGGGCACTCAGACGCTCTACTCCGGTTCCCTCACTGAGCTACTCGAGATGTACGTGAGGGCCGGATCGTGAGGACCAAGGCACTGGCCCTCATCGCAGTCGTCGCCGGTGGCGCGGTGACTCAGGCCGTACTACTCGCCGGAAACCCGGATGTCACGGCGACTCCGCTGTTCGTGCTCGTCGCGGCGCTCTCATTGCTCGCCGTTATCGCCGAGGTGTGGTTGCTCGCCGCACTGTGCACGTCGGGGCGCCTGGGCGGTCTCGGCCTCCTCGCGTGGTCGGCGGCGTTCGTGCTCCTGGCGGGGGCGGCCGCCGTGTGGGCTCTGCCCGCGGTACCCGTCGTGGTGCTCGCAGCCGCACTGCTCCTGCCTTCGAGCGCTCGCCGGGACCCCGTTCCGCAGGTGACCGTGTTTCGAGGCATCCGCCAGCACCCAGGGCGTTTCGTCGTACTCGTCGTCGTTCTCCTCGTCGTCGTCGCGATGGCGTGGGTGGCGGCCCTGATTCTCGGGTTGTTCGTCACCGGCCCCGCCGCGCACGTGGCGACGTGGCTGCTATTCGGGGGTGCTGCGCTGCTGCTGCTCTGCCTAGGTTCACGCGTCTCCACTAAACCTCGCTGATCGGGAATTTTTCTCCGCGCTGGGTGTTACGCCTGACGAGGGTCCCCCGAGGGCCCGAGGGAGTGGGAATGAGAAAAGTATTCGAGGAGTTCGAAGACGAGTCCGGCACCGTCACGCGGTACCGTCGTCACGACAACGGACGGGGGCTCGTGTCGCTCAAGGCGACCGCCCACGCCACCGCATTCATCGAGTCGTCGGCCTACGTCGAACCGGGTGCTGAGGTCGCTGCGAACGCTTGGATCGGTGCCGGAAGCTGGATCGACGCGGGTGCCTTCGTGGGTGCGGGAGCGTTCATCGGAAGCAACGTGCACATTGGTGAGGGTGCCCACATCGGGCGCGGTGCCAAGGTCGGCAGCTACTCGAAGGTTGCGCCGCTGGTACACGTCGGTGACGGCGTGCGCGTCGACCGTGATACCCGCGTCGAGGCTCGCGACGGGGTGGCTAAGGCCGCGTAGCGGCGCAGCTTACGTCGCGCTGAGCCAGTACAACGCCGTGTCGCCGTAGTCCTTGCGGCGATCCAGTTCGAGGCCCTCGGGCCACTCGGGTGCGGGCGTGCGAGCGCTGCGCTCGACCACGACGATCGCGTCGGGGGACAGCCGCGGTACCAGTGCTTCGAGATTGTGGATGAGTTCGGCCACCCCCATGTCGTAGGGCGGGTCGATGAACACGACGTCCCAAAACGCTCGTGCGGAGTTCAAGTACGCCTGCACGGGTTGCCCGGTCGCGATGATTTCCGGTCGAGCGTCCTTAGGTGCCTGCCGCACAACGAGCGCGGCGTTGCGCTTCGAGGTCGCGGCATTGCGGTCCACGAGCGTGACATGGGATGCCCCACGGGAGGCTGCCTCGAGACCGAGGGCACCCGATCCGGAGTACAGGTCGAGTACGCGCGCGCCGTCGATGGCATCGCGGGCATCGAGCGCCGAGAAGATCGCCTCGCGAACCCGGTCGCTCGTCGGCCGGGTGCCGAACCCGGGAACCGCGATCGTGAGCGACCCGGCGAACCCGGCGATGATGCGTGTCACGCTTCGAGGCTACCCTCGTAGCGTGCCCCGTCCGTCCGATAGCGCCCCCCGCGAGGCGTCGCCCCTCGACAGCAAGCTCAGCAGCGCGCTGGGCGGTCGTACGGCGTCAGCGCTCGCCAAGGCGCTCGGTTTGCACACGGTCGGTGACCTGCTCACGCACTTCCCGCGGCGTTACGCCCGGCGCGGTGAATTGACCGCGCTCATCGACCTTCCGGCCGACGAAAACGTGACGATCGTCGCTCAGGTCCTTCGGGTGAACAACCGCTCGATGCGAGCGCGGCAGGGCTCCATCCTCGAGGTCGTCATCAGCGACGGCAAGGGCGAGCTCGCCCTGACGTTCTTCAACCAGGCATGGCGGGCGAACGAGCTGCGCCCCGGGGTTCGGGGAATCTTCGCGGGCAAGGTGGGTGACTACCGTGGGAGCAAACAGCTCGCCCATCCCGACTACGAGCTCTTCGACAGCTCCGAGGCGGGAGAGGGATCATTCGGCCTCGACCCCGCCGCGGCGAAGGCGTGGGCTGAACAGCCGATCCCCATCTACCCCGCGACCTCCACGGTCTCCAGTTGGCAACTGCAGAAAGCCATCGGGGTCGTACTCGACACCCTTCCCGCGCTCGACGACCCGGTTCCCGACGCGGTGCGCTCGACGCGCAAACTCATGCCCTACGCGCGCGCGCTCGAACTCATCCACCGCCCCCAGGTCGATTCCGATTGGGGAGCCGCGCGCAAGGCGCTGCGCTTTCAGGAGGCGTTCGTGCTGCAGGCTGCGCTTCTGCAGCAGCGCGAGCGACTACGGGCGACGGCCGCGACGGCGCGCACGGCGGGGGCGATCCTCGACGGCTTCGACGCCGCGCTACCCTTCGAGC
>CAYZHZ010000111.1:0-9642 GCA_964477625.1 uncultured Salinibacterium sp. | reverse complement strand
GTACGAGTATCACGTGGGGGTCTCGACAAGCTCGACCACCGGTGATCGAGCGCAGACCACCGGTGATCGAGCGCAGTCGAGATCCGCGCGCCTCCACATCCTCGAGGTGCAGCGTCTCATCCGGTTCATGCCGAAGGTCGTCATCGCGGTCATCCCGGGCTGGGCGGCGGGTGGCGGTCACTCGCTCCACGTCGTGTGCGACCTGTCGATAGCCTCCCTCGAGCACGGCCGCTTCAAACAGACCGACGCCGACGTCGGGTCGTTCGATGCGGGCTACGGCAGCGCCTACTTCGCGCGTCAGGTGGGTCAGAAGTTCGCGCGCGAGGTGTTCTTCCTCGCGCGCGAGTACAGCGCGGAGCGCGCACTCGAGACGGGCGCCGTGAACGCGGCCGTGCCGCACGAAACGCTCGAGGTGGTGGCGTACGAGTGGGCGCAGGAAATTCTGACGAAGTCGCCCACGGCCATCCGCATGCTCAAGTTTGCGTTCAATGCCGTCGACGATGGACTGGTCGGACAGCAGGTCTTCGCGGGTGAGGCGACGCGTCTGGCCTACGGCACAGACGAAGCGGTCGAGGGCCGGGACGCCTTCCTCGAGAAGCGTGAACCCGACTGGGGACCCTACCCCTGGCAGTACTGAGGTGACGCGCGAGCTCAGCCTCATCGACGCGAGAGACACTCTCGCGGTCTGGCGCGGGCTGCGGGACGCCCTCACCGCGGACGGCCCCGCGATCCTGCCCTTCGATCGCCTGCCCCATGACGTGCCCGCGACCGTCTCGCAGCGCACGGCCGTCGTCGTCGAGACGAGCGGATCGACGGGTCGACCCAAACGCGTCGAACTGAGCGCGGATGCCCTGCTCGCGTCCGCGGCGGCGGCGCACTCCGTCGTCGGCGGCCCCGGCGATTGGCTGCTCGCCCTCCCCGCCCACTACATCGCGGGGCTCAACGTCATGGTGCGCGAGATCGCTTCCGAGGGCGACATGCACGCCATGCGGCTTGACGACGGATTCACGGTCGAGGGGTTCCTCGGGTCGATGCGGCACATGGTCGCACCTCGCCGGTACACCTCCCTCGTGCCGGCTCAACTTGCGCGGCTGCTCGACGCCGATGAGGCACTCGAGCCGTTGCGCAGCTTCGACGCGATCCTCGTCGGGGGTCAGGCCATGCCCACCGAGCTTGCGGTGCGCGCGCTCGAGTCGGGGGTCGCCATCATCCGCACCTACGGGTCGAGCGAGACCTCGGGTGGGTGCGTCTACGACGGTGTGCCGATCGGTGACACGCAGGTGCGCATCGTCGATGGACGTATCGAGTTGAGTGGATCGGTGCTCGCGGAGGGGTACCTCGACGACCCCGCGCGCACAGCGCTCGCGTTTCGCGACGGGTGGTTCCGCACCGATGACACGGGGGAGCTTGTCGACGGTGTGCTGCGAGTCACCGGCCGCGTCGATGACGTCATCGTCTCGGGCGGTGTGAAGGTGTCGCTCGCGCAGGTCGAACTGGCGGTGCGGGGTATCCCCGGCCTCTCCGATGCGGTCGTGGTGGGGGCGCCGCACGCGCAGTGGGGGGAGACGCCTGTCGTGGTCGCGGCGGCGGCGGTGTCCCTCGAGCGCGTTCGCGCGACGGTTGCGGCGGCGCTGGGTGCAGCATCCGCCCCCACCCGTATTGTGCTCGTGGATGCCGTGCCGCTGCTGGCCTCGGGAAAGCCGGATCGTGTCGCTCTCGCCGCTCTGGTGCTTCGTTAGACTCCATCCGTGGCTACACCGAAGAAGCAGCGCATCGACCCTTCGTCTGTAAAAACGCCGACGGTCCCGGCCAAGCCGGTGAAGGGCACCGTACCCGTGGTTCCCCCGAAGGCGAAGGGCAAGTCGGGTCGCCCCGGCGGTCGCCCGCCCGGTGCCCCTCAGATCAAGAAGGCCACCCTCGGCGATTGGATTGCGGGAGCCCGGTTGCAGACCCTCGCCCTGGCGATCGCCCCCGTCGCCCTCGGAACGGCGGCAGCCTACGTGCTGCCGAGCGATGACGCGGGCGGTGGATGGCACTGGATGCGCGCCCTGCTGTGCCTCGCCGTTGCCGTGGCGCTGCAGATCGGCGTCAACTACGCCAATGACTACTCAGACGGCATCCGCGGAACGGACCGCAACCGTGTGGGGCCGCGCCGCCTCGTCGCGTCGGGTGCCGCGAAGGCGCGCACCGTTCTGATCGTCGCCCTCGTGTTCTTCGGCATTGCCGCGGTCGCGGGTCTCGTGATCGTGATCCGCACGCAGATCTGGTGGCTGCTGGCGGTGGGTGCCGTCGCGATCGTCGCGGCCTGGTTCTACACCGGGGGTAAGCGCCCGTACGGCTACTACGGACTCGGCGAGGTCGTCGTGTTCGTGTTCTTCGGTCTCGTCGCGACCGTCGGCACGACCTACGTGCTCTCGGGACAGTTCACCCTCGAGGCCTGGCTCGCGGGTGTCGCCGCCGGCCTCTTCGCGTGCGCGGTGCTCATGGTCAACAACATTCGCGATCGCGAGAACGACAAGGCGTCGGGCAAGCGCACGCTCGCGGTGCTCATCGGAGACCTGCCGTCGCGCATCGTCTTCGGCGTGCTCGTGCTTGCGCCGTACGGCATCCTCGCGTTCTTCACCCTCTTCTACGAGAACGCGTACCTGACCTACTTCACGCTGCTCGCCGCGATCCCCGCGGTCGCGATCACGATCTCCGCGAAGACGCCGCCGGAGCTCATCGTCGCTCTGCGGCTGACCCTGCTCACGGCACTGCCCTACGCGCTGATACTCGGCTGGGCGATCGCCTTCTGATCCCGGTGGTTGAGTAGCCTCGAAGAGGCGTATCGAAACCTAGACGTCTTCCGCGAGCTGGTCGGCGTCTTTCTTCTCCGGCGTGGAGCGACGTTGCGCGATGTCTCGCGCGACGGCATCCCGCAGCTTGCCGAAGAAGATGTAGGCCACGCACAGGCCGATGACGGCGGCGATGAGCGCAGCCGCCCACCAGGGAATCTGTTGAGTGGCCATGAGCAGTGCAAAGACGAGGGCGAACACGCCGACGCGCACGAGGGAGTAGATCACCCAGGGTTTCACGTAGCCCAGTGTAGGCACGCAGGATGTGCGCAGCCGCCGAGCCTAGAATTGAGGCATGGGACGTTTGCTCCTCTTCGCAGTAGCCGCGGTCGTGCTCGACCTCTTCGCGGTGATCGATGTCGTGCTCATCGACAATCGGCGCGTGAGGGCGTTCCCGAAGGTGTTCTGGGTCATCATCATCCTCGTCGTTCCGTTCGTCGGGGCGATCCTGTGGTTCCTCGTCGGTCGCGACTGGGGCGCGCGCGGCGGCGACCGTCGCACCATCGCACCCGACGACGACCCCGCCTTCTTGCGTGACCTGAGTCGTGACGAGGAGCAGGATGCCCGCATCCGCCGCCTCGAGCAGGAACTCGCCGATCTCGACGATGACCCTCCCAAGGAGTGAGTCGCCGGCCACCGCGTTCGCGGTGGCACTCCTGCGTGAGTTCGTGTCCCTCGGCGTGCGTGACATCGTCGTTGCCCCCGGCTCCCGGTCGCAGGCCCTCGCGCTCGCCGCGGCAGAGTTCGAGCGTGTCGGAGCGGTGCGACTGCGCGTGCGCATCGACGAACGTGTCGCCGGCTTCCTCGCCCTCGGCCTCGCCGTCGAGACCAAGCATCCCGTGCTCGTCATCACCACCTCCGGCACCGCCGTCGCGAACCTGCACCCCGCCGTGCTCGAGGCGCACCACTCGGGCGTTCCGATCATCGTGCTCTCCGGCGACCGGCCCGAAGCACTGCGCGGTGTCGGATCCAACCAGACCACCGACCAGCCGGGCATCTTCGGCTCCGCCGTGCAGCGCACGTGGGATGTCGGTGCGCCGACCGGCGAGCCGGGCGAGACGGATGCTGCGGCGCAGCTCGCTCGTGACGCGATGGCCGCAGCATCCGGCCCCGTCCACCTGAACCTCTCGTTTGCCGAGCCGCTCTCGTCGCCCGTCGTGCTGTCTGACGTCCCGGTGGTCGAGCCGACCCCGGTGGTCGAGCCCGTCGAGACCCCCGCGGGTAGCTCGTCGGCAGGTCTCGACAAGCTCGACCATCAGTTGGACCATTGGCGCCGCACCGTGGTCGTCGCGGGAACGGGTGCTGGCCCGCGCGCCGAGGAGGTCGCGCGCGAACTCGACGCACCCCTACTCGCGGAGGTCGCGAGCGGTGCCCGCTTCGGTCCCAACCTCGTGGTGGCCTATCGCGACCTGCTGAACCATTCCAATTTCGGGGGACTCGTCGAGCGGGTGGTCGTGTTTGGGCATCCGACGCTCAGCCGGGAGGTTCCGGCGCTCATTCAACGCGATGGGGTCGAGACGATCGTCGTGCGCGGGGCATCCGCCGATGATTACAACCCGGGCCGCCGCGTGGCGCGGTTCGTCGACGGGATCACCGTCGAGCCGGGAGGCCGCGACCGCTCGTGGGCGGGGCGTTGGGTCTTTGCGAGCCGGGAGCTCGTCGGGTCGTCTGACGTGGCCGCGAACCTCGACCCCGATGCGGGCGCGCACGCCAAGGCGGAACTCGCGGCGGTGCGCACCCCGATCACGCGACGCTCCCTCGTGGAGGCGGTGTGGCGGGCGACGTGGCCACACGACCGGCTCGTGCTCGGGGCATCCAGACTCATCCGTGAGGCAGACAAGGTCGTGCCCGGCAAGCTCATCCCGGTGCACGCCAACCGGGGGCTCGCGGGCATCGACGGTACGATGTCGACGGCGATCGGCATCGCCCTCGCCAGTCAGGATGAGGGGGCTCGCGGCACGACGCGGGTGCTCGTGGGCGATCTCACGTTCCTGCACGACGTCGGCGCGCTGCTCTTCGGGGTGGGCGAGCCCCGCCCGCGCATCCAGGTGATCGTCGGCAACGACGATGGCGGCACCATCTTCGATGGACTCGAGGTGGGGCAGGATGCCGGACCCGCGTTCGACCGCGTGCTGCTGACCCCGCAGCACGCCCCCGTCGAGGCGCTCGCGACCGCCTACGGCTGGGCATATCTGCGAGCGACGACCCGCGGCGAACTCGACCAAGCGCTCACGGCCGCGTCAGAGCCGACGATCATCGAAGTGCCCCTGCCGC
Source organism: uncultured Salinibacterium sp. (assembly GCA_964477625.1). GTDB lineage: Bacteria > Actinomycetota > Actinomycetes > Actinomycetales > Microbacteriaceae > Rhodoglobus. The sequence goes on along the minus strand of CAYZHZ010000111.1, from coordinate 4,534 downwards.
GCTAGCGCTGCCCTCGCTAGGGTGACGGGATGGACACGCTCACCCCCGTCGGCCCCGGTTTCGTGCTCGCAGACATCGACACGTCGTCGACCCCCGGATACTCCGGGGACAAGAAGTCTGCCGCGAAAGATCTCCTCGCCAACGGCGAAGGACTGGCGATTCTGCAGGAGCGGCTGTTCGCCGAGAGCAAGTTCGGGGGCGAGCGTCGCGTACTCCTGGTGCTTCAGGCCATGGATACGGCGGGCAAGGGTGGCATCATCCGTCACGTCGTGGGAGGCGTCGACCCTCAGGGCGTGCACATTCACGCGTTCAAGGCGCCCACCGACGAGGAGAAGAAGCACGACTTCCTCTGGCGCGTGCGCCGCGAGCTGCCGCCAGCGGGATCGATCGGCGTGTTCGACAGGTCGCACTACGAGGACGTTCTCATCCACCGCGTGAGGGGCTTCTCGACTCCGGAGGCGATCGAAGAGCGGTACGGCATCATTACGGAGTTCGAGCGCGAGCTCGTGCAGGGCGGCACCTCGATCATCAAGGTCATGTTGCACATCTCCTCTGACGAGCAGAAGGCTCGGCTGCAGGAACGCCTCGACCGACCCGACAAGCACTGGAAGTTCAACCCCGGCGACATCGACGAGCGGGAGCACTGGCCCGCCTACCAGGAGGCGTACCAGATCGCGCTCGAGCGCACCTCGACGCCCGACGCGCCCTGGTATGTCGTTCCCGCCGACCACAAGTGGTACGCGCGCTGGGCGGTGCAGAACCTGCTGCTGGGGGCGCTGCGTACGCTCGACCCGCAGTGGCCCGCCGCCGACTACGACGTCGAGGAGCAGAAGAAGCGGCTCGCCGCGACCTGAGTTTGCACCGGTGGTTGAGTCGGCCGAAGGCCGTATCGAAACCCGCTACTCAGTCACCGAGCGCGTCGACGATCGGCCGGAACTTGAGCTTCGTCTCCGCGAGTTCGCGCGCGGGAACCGAGTCGGCCACGATACCCGCGCCCGCGAACGCCGTCACGCGGCCCTCCTCGAAGCGGGCGCAGCGCAGCGCCACAGCCCACTCGCCGTCGCCGTTCGCATCCACCCACCCGACGGGACCGGCGTAGCGGCCGCGGTCGAAGGGCTCGAGTTCGGCGATCGTCTCGAGCGCAACATCCGTCGGGGATCCCGCGACCGCGGCCGTCGGGTGCAGCGCGGCGACGAGATCGAGCGCGGTCGACCCGTCGGTCAACTCGCCCGACACGTCGGAGGCGAGGTGCCACAGGTTGGGAAGTCGCAGCGCGTAGGGGCCCTCGACGCGGAATCCGGGGCCGTGCGGGGCCAGGGAGGAGAGTACGGTGCGCACCGCGAACTCGTGCTCGGACAGGTCTTTCGGGGAGCTCGCGATCGTCTGTGCGGCGAGGGCGTCAGCCGCATCATCCACGCCGCGTGCGCTCGTGCCCGCGAGCACTCGGGCCGTCGCGGTGCCCCCGTGCACGGTGACGAGGGTCTCGGGGCTCGAGCCGATGAGGCCGTCGACAGCGAACGTGAACGTGTCGGGGTAGGTCCGCGCAAGACGCTCGATCACGGTGCGCAGGTCGACGGTGAGCGGAATGATCCCCCGCAGGTCCCGCGCGAGAACCACTTTGTTCGCGACCCCGTTGCCGATCCGCGCGATCGCCTCGGTCACCGCCTGAACGTACCCCGCCTCGGTCTGTGCCCCCGCCTCGAGCGTGGCGGTGAACCCGGAGCCGAGGTCACTCCGCACGGGCTCGAGTACCGAACCCCGTGCGTGCACCGCCGGGTCGCCCTCGTGCCTCACCCGCGTAACCCAGGTGACGCCGCCGCGTCGCCCGACGATCACCGAGGGCACCGAGAGCACGCTCGGCTGAGCCGAGGTGGGGGAGAACGCGAAACTGCCGAAGGCGACGAGGCCGGTGCCGGGCATCCGCACGTCGTCGGTGATGTCGGCGGCCGAGGCGATGTCGGCCCACAGACCCGCGAGCTCGGTGAGGTCGTGCGCGACGATGCTGTGTGCCTCGCCGAAGCCGACAATTCCCTCGCCCGATCGCAGGAATACCGTGGGGTGGGCGGGGTCAGTCCACTCGATAAGCGGGGCGTTGTCATCCAGTCGCCGCGTGTGCACGTGCAGCCGGGTGTGAGGGGGCTGGGAGCCGATCGAACCCGCCGTGCTCTCCACGTAACCAGCCTAGACTTGCAGAGTGAGTAAGGCGGACATGAACAAGCGACCCGACGAGGTTGCCGGGATGTTCGACGACGTCGCCAAGCACTACGACCGCACCAACAACGTGCTGTCTGCGGGCAACGCGTTCCTCTGGCGTGCGGCCATGGTGCGTGCGCTCGCGCCCGTCGCGGGTGAGCGCATCCTCGACGTCGCGGCGGGTACCGGCACGAGTTCGGCAGCGATCGCCCGCAGCGGCGCTCGCGTCGTCGCCGTCGATTTCTCGTCGGGCATGGTCGCCGAGGGGCGCCGCAAGCACAAGAAGATCGAGTTCGTCGAGGCCGACGCAACCAAGCTGCCGTTCGGCGACAACGAGTTCGACGGAGTCACCATCAGCTTCGGCCTGCGCAACATCAACGAGCCGCGCATCGCCCTCGACGAGATGTACCGCGTGCTCAAACCGGGCGGCCGTCTCGTGATCTGCGAGTTCTCGAAGCCGCCCGTCGCGATCTTCCGTGCCGGCTACTGGGCGTACCTGAAGTACGTCATGCCGACGATCACCGATCGCGTGAGCTCCAACCCCGCCGCCTACAGCTACCTCGCCGAGTCGATTCAGGCGTGGCCAGACCAGGGCGAACTCAGCCAGTGGATCAGGGCGGCGGGCTTCATCCGCGTGGCCTACCGCAACCTCACGGGTGGTGTCGTCGCACTGCACCGCGGCCGCAAGCCCATCGACGACCGTGTGCTCGCCTCGGTCGCCAAGCGCAAGCTCAACGCGACTCAGCCGATTCGCACGGTCGCCCGGTGATCTCGACCCGCCGAAGCAACACGCTGCGTTCGTCTCTGGGACTCGGCGAGAAGCTGTTTGCCTCGAATGATGAGCGACGTTTCGTCGACGCCCTCGAGAGTGGACTAGAGACGGTCGAGGCCGGCCTTCTCGACCAGATGCAGTTCGCCGACGAGATCGCCGACGTCACCTCCCGTTACCTGCTGGAGGCGGGCGGCAAGCGCGTGCGTCCCGTGCTCACGCTGCTCACCGCGCAGCTCGGCGAGGGCAACAACGACGATGTCATCTCCGCGGCCCAGGCCATCGAGATCACCCACGTCGCCTCGCTGTACCACGATGACGTCATGGATGATGCGCCGAGCCGTCGCGGGGTGCCGAGTGCGCAGAACGTCTGGGGCAACTCGGTCGCGATCCTTACGGGCGATCTGCTGTTCGCTCGCGCGTCGAAGATCGGCGCGCGCCTCGGCGAACGCATCCTCGTGCTGCAGGCGGAGACGTTCGAACGACTGTGCCTCGGTCAGTTGCACGAAACGATCGGACCTCGCGAAGACGAGGATCCCATCGCCCACTACATCCAGGTGCTCGCCGACAAGACTGGATCGCTCATCTCCGCGGCGGCCCAAGTGGGAGTGATCTTCTCCAACGCTCCCGAGGAGTACCGCGCGCCCGTTGCCGAGTTCGGCGAAAAGATCGGCGTCGCCTTCCAGCTCATCGACGACGTCATCGACCTCGCGAGCGAAGTGGACGACACCGGAAAGACGCCGGGAACCGACCTCCGTGCCGGTGTCGCGACCCTGCCTCTGCTCTACCTGCGCGACCTCGCCCGCACCGACAGCGACGCCGATGACCTGCTGCGTCGCATCGAGCGCGACGTCACCTCCGCGTTCTACGGTGAGGGTGACGAGGCCGACATCACGGCGGCGATCGCCCAACTGCGAGAGCACCCGGTTACGAAGAAGACTCTGGATGAGGCGCACCGATGGTCCCGTGAGGCCGTCGAAGCCCTCGCCCCCCTGCCCGAAGGCCCCGTCAAGAAGGCCCTGACCCGGTTCGCCGAAACCATCGTGGAGCGAAGCAAATAGTGCGCAACAAACTCAGACTGGCCATCGTGGGTGCCGGGCCGGCCGGAATCTACGCTGCCGACATCCTGCTGAAGGCAGAGAAGCAGTTCGACGTCTCGATCGACCTGTTCGAGCAACTGCCGGCGCCGTACGGTCTCGTGCGGTATGGCGTGGCCCCCGATCATCCCCGCATCAAGGGCATCATCACGGCACTCAAAGACGTGCTCGACACCGGCGACATCCGCCTGTTCGGCAACGTCTACTTCGGGCGTGACATCACGCTCGCCGACCTGAAAGACCACTACAACGCGGTCATCTTCTCAACGGGTGCCATCAAGGATGCCCCGCTGAACATCCCCGGCATCGATCTGCCCGGCAGCTACGGTGCCGCGGACTTCGTATCGTGGTACGACGGCCACCCCGACTTTCCGCGCGAATGGCCGCTGGATGCCACATCCGCCGCCGTCATCGGCAACGGCAACGTCGCGCTCGACGTTGCGCGCATCCTCGCCAAGCACGCCGACGACCTGCT
>CAYZHZ010000110.1:0-9853 GCA_964477625.1 uncultured Salinibacterium sp. | reverse complement strand
CCGCGATCTACGTGGCGGAGCACGCCCCCGCCAACCGGCGCGGCTTCTACACCAGCTTTATCCAGATCACGGCCACCATCGGCCTGTTCCTTTCGCTGCTGATAATCATGATTATCCGTCAGACGATGACGCCGGACGAGTTCGCTGCGTGGGGCTGGCGTATTCCATTCCTGGTCTCGATCCTCCTGCTTGGTGTTTCGATCTGGATTCGCGTCCAGCTCTCCGAAAGCCCCATCTTCCAGAAGATGAAGGACGAACAGAAGACGTCCAAGAAACCGTGGGCGGAATCCTTCGGCAAATGGAGCAATGCCAAGTTCGTGCTCATCGCCTTGTTCGGCCTCGTCGCCGGCCAGGCGGTGATCTGGTACACCGGCACCTTCTACAGCCTGTTCTTCCTGCAGAACGTGCTGAAGGTGGATGGCTTCGAAGCGAACCTGCTTGTCGCCATCGCGCTGGCCATAGGCACGCCGCTTTATGTCATCATCGGCTGGCTGTCGGACAAGATCGGCAGGCGGTATCTCGCCCTCGGCGGCCTTGCGCTCGCGGTGGTGACGTTCTTCCCGCTGTTCCACATGATGACGAAGGCGGCGAACCCGGCGCTCGATGCGGCGCAGGTATCCTCGCCCATCGTTGTGCATGCCGACACGGCGCAATGCTCGCTGCAGTTCGACCCCGTCGGCCGAACCAAGTTCGACGAGAAATCGTGCGACATCGTGAAGTCCCACCTCTCGAAGGCTGGCGTAAGTTACAAAACAGAGCCCCTCCCGGCCGGCGCCATCGCGACGATCTCGGTCGGCGACAAGGTCATCACCGCTCCGGATCCGGCGCAGGTGACAGGCGAGGCGCGCGCCGCCGCCATTGCGGCGTTCCAGGCTGAAACTTCTGCCGCCCTTACCGAAGCGGGCTATCCCGCAACCGCAGACACGGCGCAGATCGACAAGTTCACGGTCGTGCTTGTCATCGTGCTGACGCAGCTCTTCACCGCGATGATCTACGGCCCGATGGCCGCCACACTGGTCGAGCTGTTCCCGGCGCGAATCCGCTACACCTCGATGTCGCTGCCCTACCACATCGGCAATGGCTGGTTCGGCGGCCTCTTGCCCACCACTGCCTTCATGGTCGTGGCGGCGACGGGCGATATCTACGCCGGCATCTGGTATCCGGTGATCATCGCGGCGGTGACGCTCGTGGTCGGATTCTTTTTCCTGCCCGAAACCTACAAGCGCAACATTCACCACTACGAAGGCGATGGCGACAGGAAGGGTGAATATTGACGAAGCTCGGCAAGCTGGTCGCGTCGCTCCCGATCCCGCCGCACCTGCGGGATCGGGTTGATGAACGGTTCGACTGCATTGCGCCGGATCGTCACCTCAAGACCGACGAGTTGATCGCGCTCGCCGCTCAACACGCGCCGGACGCCATCCTGATGTCTCTTGGCATGCCCATGCGCGCCGAGCACATCGGACGCCTGCCGGGGACTATCCGGGTGTTGGCCACCACAAGCGTCGGTTACGACCATATCGACGTCGCCGCAGCCAACGCGCGCGGCATCATCGTCTGCAATACGCCTGACGTGCTGACCGACGCCACAGCCGACACGCACATGCTGCTCCTCCTCGGCGCCGCTCGCTGCGCCAAGGCGCATGTCCGCAACATGGATGGCGGCTGGAAAATCCGGAACGGCTTCTTCCAGGGCCTCGGCGTCGATGTCACCGGCAAGACGATGGGCATCGTCGGCATGGGCCGTATCGGCCGGGCCGTCGCCGAGCGCGCACGCGGCTTCCGCATGCCGATCCTCTATCACAACCGCACACGGCTTTCGCCCGATGTCGAAGGCGACGCCAGGTATTTTGCGACGCTCGAAGACATGCTGCCGCACTGCCAGGTGCTCAGCCTGAACCTGCCGGGCGGGCAGGGGGTGCTGATGACGGCCGAGCGATTTGCGCTGCTGCCGAAAGGCGCGATCTTCGTGAACTCTGCGCGCGGTTCTTTGGTCGATGAAGATGCGCTGCTTGAAGCGTTGAAATCCGGCCATCTCGGCTCGGCCGGGCTCGATGTCTTCCAGAAGGAGCCCAGTTACGACACGCGCCTCAACGAGCTGGAGAACACCTTCCTGCTCCCCCATGTCGGGAGCGCGACTGTTGAGACCCGGACTGCGATGGCCGAACTCGCTATCGATGGCATCGCCGCGGTGCTTTCAGGACGCACGCCCGCGAATGTGGTCGTGGCCTAGACGCCTCCCGGTTCCTTTCGCCGGCCTCTCTCCCGCGGCACGCGAGTTGCGCCGATCACGGTAGGAATGCATCAAATAGCGTTCGAATGTATGCTAACAGCACATCATAAGTTGATTAATCGGCGGGTTGGGAGAGCTGGAATGCAGATCGTGACGGTCAGCGGCTTCAAGGGCGGCACTGGAAAGACCACGCTGGCGACCATCTTGAGCGTCGCAGCAACACTGGAGGGCCGTCGGGTGGCTGGCCTGGACCTTGATCCAAATACGCGGAACTTCGGAAGCATCCTGACGCTTCGCCGGGCGACCGGTCTTGCAACGCCTGACCATGTGGCGATTGCCGAATTCGAGGGCCGTACCCGCTACCGCAATCCGCGCTGGCTGGATTCCTTCGTCCGCATGGTCCGAAACGACGGTTATGATCTCCTGGTGATGGATACAGGCTCGGGCACGAGCGAAGACCTGTATCGCGCGCACGTGCTTGCCGACGTGATTGTGACCCCGCTGAACGACAGTCCGGGAGACCTGCACGGCCTGTTCGCCCCGCCCCGAACACGCGACGCCGCGAAGCTGAATTACCGCGAACTGATTGAGTCCGCTCGCATCGGCCGGCGCACACTCGGCCTCGCGATGCAGCGTTGGTGCGTTTGCCGCAATCGGGTCTCCCATCTGCCCACGCGTATCGGAACTGTCATCGGGCAACGTGTTGCGCAGTTATCAGACGAGATCGGTTTCGAAGCTGCGTGGACCATTCATGATCGTGCTGCTCACCGCGCAATTGCTCTCGAGGGCCGCACCGTGCTCGATGCGCCGGTCAATGCACCGCTCACCATGAGCGCGCTTGCTGGGCGATCTGAAGCGCGCTCGCTGCTCAGCATGCTCGGTCGATCGGCTGCCCGCCCGCACGTTCAGATCGCTGCGTGACCGGACTGAATCAGCCCTTGATGGCGCCGCGCTTGTCGCCCTTGCCGACGAGCGACTTGAACCAGTTCGCGACGGATCGGCGAACGTTCCACCAGTAACGAAGCTGCGGCGTGTTCGGTGCGTCATTCTCGTGACGTGGCATCTGTACGTCATTCATCTTCGGCTTGAGGCCGCGGATCAGGTCTTCCTCGATCATCCGGCGTTCGGTCTCGGTCGAGACGCGCATGACGTGCCGCTCGGTCGCGCCGAGAATCCACCACGCCTTGCCCCATTTTTCGTGGCCGACCAGTCGGCCGCGCAGGTTGGCGGCCTTGCCGACATAAAGCGCCTGCAGGAAGAACGCATAGCGCCTGCGCACGAAGACGTAGATGCCGCCGGAATCGTCAGGGATGCCCTGCTTGGTCAGCGCGCACTTGAACGTGTAGGTGCGGCCGGATTCACCCGTCCACCCATGCCTGCCAAAGAACATCATCCGTGCCGTCCCCGGTTGTCGCGGGCGAAAGTGTGCTCGGGCGTCGGTTAACGAGACCTGAAAGCGGGAACTTTCGGCCGATACCGGTTTGATCTGGCTCCGATCTGGTGCGCGCCGTCGGCCTTAACATCCGGGCTATTCGCCCAAGGATGCGCCATGCTGTTGCACAATCTCTGGATAGCTACCGCCATGGTTGGCGGCACGGTATTCCTGCATTTCGTCGGGCTCGCCGCGCTGATTGCCGTTCTCAACACGAACCTGCCGCGGCGGATGCGGGCAGGGACGGGCATCCAGAAGGGGCTGACTATCCTCTTTACGGTTTTCGGACTGGTGATCATGCATACGTTCGAGATCTGGGCATATGCTTGCCTCTATCTCGGCCTTGGCGAGTTTCCAGACCTTGAGGCGGCGCTCTACTTCTCGACCACGTCCTTCTCCACGCTTGGCTATGGCGATGTCACGCTCAGCCACGCCCACCGCCTGATCGGCGCGATCGAGGGCGCCAATGGGTTCCTGCTGATCGGCTGGTCCACGGCCTTCCTCGTGTCTGTAACCAATCGGATGGGACTGCTCGAGGCGCGCCTCAAGCACAGCGACCAGCCGCCGCCCTGACTGCGGCGAGATTCGCCTTGACCGACAGCCCCTTATCGTCACTTTGCCGTCACGAAACTGGGCCTGCCGGGGTAGTTGATGTTCTCGAAAATCCTGATCGCCAACCGTGGTGAGATCGCCTGCCGCGTGATCAAGACCGCCCGGCGCATGGGCATCAAGACGGTCGTGGTTTACTCCGACGCAGACGCGGGCTCGATGGCCGTCGAGATGGCGGACGAAGCCGTCCACATCGGAGGCTCGCCCGCAGCCCAAAGCTATCTCGTGCAGGACAAGATCGTCGACGCGGTGCGCCAGACGGGCGCGGAAGCCGTCCATCCGGGTTTCGGCTTCCTGTCCGAGAACGCCGGCTTCGCCAAGCGGCTGCAGGACGAGAAGATCGTCTTCATCGGTCCGAACCCGTACGCAATCGAAGCGATGGGCGACAAGATCACGTCGAAGAAGTTTGCTGCGGAAGCCGGCGTCAACACCGTGCCGGGCCACATGGGCCTCATCGCGGATTCGAAAGAGGCCGTGAAGATTGCCGATGGCATCGGCTATCCGGTGATGATCAAGGCATCCGCCGGCGGCGGCGGCAAGGGGCTGCGCATCGCCTGGAATGCGGCGGAGGCGAAAGAAGGCTTCGAAGGCGCCCGCGCTGAGGCCATCTCATCATTCGGCGACGACAGAATCTTCATCGAGAAGTTCGTTGACCAGCCGCGCCACATCGAGATCCAGGTGCTCGGCGACAAGCACGGAAACATTGTCTATCTCAACGAGCGCGAGTGCTCGATCCAGCGCCGCAACCAGAAAGTTTTCGAAGAGGCGCCATCGCCCTTCCTCACCGCCGAAACCCGCAAGGCCATGGGCGAGCAGGCCGTCGCGCTAGCGAAGGCTGTCACCTATGACAGCGCCGGGACGGTCGAGTTCATCGTCGACGGCAATCGCAACTTCTACTTCCTCGAAATGAACACCCGCCTGCAGGTCGAGCATCCCGTGACCGAGATGATCACCGGTTACGACCTCGTCGAACAGATGATCCGCGTCGCCGCGGGCGAGAAACTCGCCATCAAGCAGAAGGACGTGAAAATCAACGGCTGGGCGCTCGAATCCCGCATCTACGCCGAAGACCCATACCGTGGATTCCTCCCGAGCATCGGTCGCCTCAAACGCATGCGCTTCCCCGCCGAGGGCCAGCTCGCCGAAGGCACGGTCCGGATCGACACGGGCGTGCGTGAAGGCGACGAGATCTCGATGTTCTACGATCCGATGATCGCCAAGCTGATTACGCACGGCAAGGATCGCGACGCCGCCATCGCCACGCACGTGAAGGCGCTTGAGCGCCTCGAAGTGAAGGGCATCCAGGACAACTCGCCCTTCCTTGCCGCTGTGCTCGACCAGAAGCGCTTCCAGTCCGGCAAGATCACCACCGGCTACATCAAGGAAGAATTCCCCGACGGCTTCCATGGCGCGGATATCTCGCCCGAGGTGGAGCGGGCATTCATCGCTGCCGCCGCCTACGCTAACGCCTTGCTCGCTCAGCGTGCGCAGGCCACCAGCGGGCGCACGGAGCCCGCCAAGGCGCCGCGCACCGACTGGGTGGCCGTTGTCGGCCGCAAGCATTTCCCCATAAAGCTTCGCGCCCAACCGGGAGAGGCCGAGATCACCTTCACGGACAGCGGCGAGACGCATTCGCTCTCGACCCAATGGCGCCCCGGCTTCGGACTCATGGAAGTCGTGTTCGACAACCAGACCTATGCGCTCTCGCTTACCCAGGTCGACGAAGGCTTCGTCATTCGCCGCCTTGGCGTCGAGGCTCATGTGAAGATCTGCACGCCGACCGTCGCCACCATGCACGCGCGCCTGCCCGAGAAGCAGAAGCCCGATACGTCCAAGCTCATCATGAGCCCGATGCCCGGACTCGTGGTCTCGGTCTCCGTGGCCGTCGGTCAGGAAGTGAAGACGGGCGAGGCCGTATGCATCGTCGAAGCCATGAAGATGCAGAACATCATCCGCGCCGAGGCCGATGGCGTGGTGAAGTCAGTCAACGCTGCCGCCGGCGCCAGCGTCGCTGCGGACGAAGTGTTGATCGAATTCGCCTAGGCTCTGTAAGGGCAAGGGAACCGTCCCTACTTTCCCGCTGCAAATCAGCATTTGCCGTGCCAATTTCTCCCTGATAGCAGATTGGCGTCAGGAAGAGGGACGGACCATGAAGCGGTTTGCCTGCGGACTCCTCGCTCTCGCATTCGGCGCATGCGCCAGCCCGCCGCCTACTGCGCCGGCGCAAGCCAGCACCGTTGCTCCCACACCGTCTGGCCCGCTTTCGCCCGCCATGGCGGAGGTCTTTGACGGACAGGCGCTCCGCATCATCATGTGCGGCACGTCTTCGCCGCTTCCCGATCCTGCCCGCGCCAAGCCCTGCGCCGTCGTCGTGGCTGGAGACAAGGCATGGGTGATCGACACCGGACCGGAAAGCTGGGAGCAACTCGCCCGCATGCAGTTTCCCGGCGCGCGTATCGCTGGCGTCTTTCTCACCCACTATCACTCCGATCACATTGGTGACCTGGGCGAGTTCCGCATGCAGACCATGGTTGCTGGCCGCCAGCAGATGCTGTCCGTCTACGGGCCGCCCGGCGTGAAGCCTGTCGTCGACGGTTTCAACCTTGCCTATGGCGGCGATGCGAACAACCGGCTTGCCCATCACGGCGACGCCATCATCAATCTCGCCGCCGCGCCGCTCGTTGCCCACGAGTTTGGCGCGGCCTTCGCCGGTGATTTCACGGCCGAGGAGGTCGTTCTGCGCGACGGCGATCTCACCGTCACCGCTTTTGAGGTGGATCACGAGCCCGTCCGCCCCGCTGTCGGTTATCGCTTCGACTGGAAGGGCCGGTCGGTTGTTTTCTCCGGCGACACGGCGCTCTCGCCCAACCTGATCGACAACGCCAAAGACGCCGACGTGCTGGTCTCAGAATCCCTCGCCGCCAACATGATCGGCATGGCGGCCCAGCAGGCGCAGGCGCAGGGCAACCAACGCCTCGCCAAGATTCTCGCCGATATTCCGGATTATCACGTAACGCCGGTTCAGGCCGCGCAGATGGCCAACGATGCGGGCGTCAAACTGCTCGTCTACACCCACCATGTTCCGTCGGCGCAGGTGAACATGCCGCCCTACTTTGCGGGCGTCGCCGCCGTGCGCCCGGCCGACCAGTGGGTCGTCGGTTGGGACGGTCTGCGCCTCGATCTCCCTGTCGGTTCGGCCGAAGTGAAGCAGAGCCAGCTGCTGCCTCCCCCGAACTAGCTGGACACGGGAGCCGGCGCGCGCCACACCGCCGCAATGAACATCTACGTCGATGCAGACGCCTGCCCGGTGAAGGACGAAGTCTACAAAGTGGCCGCCCGCGTTGGTTGGGACGTTTTCGTCGTCGCCAACTCCTTCATCCGCACGCCGCCCGATCCGCGTATCCGCTTCGTCCTTGTCGATGCAGGTGCAGACGCCGCTGACGACTGGATCGCCGAACGTGCGGCTCCCGGCGATGTCGTCATCACCAATGACATTCCGCTCGCCGCCCGCGCGCTTGAGAAGGGCGCAGAGGCGCTCTCGCCCACCGCGAAAGTCTTCACCACAGACATGATCGGATCGGCCCTCGCCACGCGCGGTCTGATGGAGCACCTGCGTTCCTTCGGCGAGATCACCTCCGGCCCGAAGCCGTTTTCCCAGAAGGATCGCTCGGCCTTTCTCTCCGCCCTGGACGCCGCGATCAATCGCGCGAAGAAAAAGCTGGGATAGGGCGCCGCAAAACAGCAAGCGCAATCAAGCGGATGCGCGACCCTGTTGCCAACATGAACTCAGCCTCGAAAGGATGCGGGCATGCAGGCGATAGGCAGGGCGCTCTGGTACATCGAAAGCCATCTTGGCGAGCCGTTCGCGCTCGCCGACGTGGCCCGCGTGTCCGGCCTTTCCCGTTTCCATCTTGCCCGCACTTTCGCCGTCCTGGTCGGCCAACCTGTGCTCGCCTTCGCGCGCGCCCGGCGGCTGAGCGAGGCGGCGCGGCTCCTTGCCGATGGTGCGCCCGACATTCTGCAGGTCGCGCTCGCCGTGGGCTACGGGTCGCACGAGGCTTTCACCCGCGCTTTCCGCGAGCAGTTCGGCGTCACGCCAGAAGATGTCCGCTCAGCGCAGTCCCTCGATAGCCTCTCACTCACGGAGCCTGTGCGCATGCCAGACCAAAACTCAACCCAAACCGCAGCCGTCGCGCCGGAGCGCTTCGTCACCGTCAAGACGATGCTTTTCGCCGGCCTCCGCCGCTATTTCCGTTTCGAGGAGCGCGCCGGCGTCGCCGCCCTGTGGCACGCGTTTGGACCGCATCTCGGATCGATCACCAACACGATTCCGGGCGCTGCCTATGGTCTGTGTCTGGCCCCTGCCGACCCGAGCGACCAAGCCGGCTTCGACTACGCGCCAGCCGTCGAGGTGAGCAGCCTTTCGGATCTTCCCGAGGGGCTCTCCGGCATTCGCATCGCGCCTCGCAACTGGGCTGTCTTCCGCCATGCGGGGCATGTTTCCACGCTCGGCTCTACCTGCGCCGCGGCCGGCGAATGGCTCGCCCGATCGGGCCGCCAGCCGGAAAACATCGCGATGCAGATGATCGAACGCTACGGCCCTGAGTTCGACGCGAGGACGGGGCAGGGCGGCTGCGAGGTATGGGTGCCGGTATCGGAATGATCCGCCTCCCGGGTGTCCCACCGGTCCTTAACCCAGGGGAATCTGTCCACGGAGGTTTCGCCTGTCGCCGAAACGTCACGATCCGGGGGCGATTGCACTCACCGGGTAGTGTCGGTCGAATCGAATCCGCCCCGACAGGCGAGCTTCGGCGTCCCGCGGGCCTTCCAGCAGCCAATCCACGGATTGCAAACAGGAAACGTTGTTGCCCAGCAGCCCCTTCCAGCACGAAAATGCACTTCCGGGCGACTCCAAGGTTCCCGTTCGTATCGCCTTTCCAAAAAAAAGCGTGTAACGCGGGATCAGAATGCGGGGCGACCGCGTTTATGCCTCGGCTCCGGAGCACGGTTGCTGGGGAGTGCCTTTTGGATAAGGGGAACGCTAATGAAGAAAGCACTTTTGTGCGCCACCGCGGCCGCCACCATGGTGTCAGCAGGCGCAACGGCCTATGCTCAGGAGGGCTGGTACGGTTCTGCCAAGGCTGGGCTCGTCGTGGACGGCCTGCAGGACATCGATGCCTCAACGGGCGCGGCCAACGGCCGAGTCGATAACCGCGCATCGCCGGAAGTTGATCCGGCCTACAGCCTCGGCCTCGGCTTTGGTTATGAGAGCGGTCTGCGCCTTGAGGGCGTCGTCGGCTTCCGTAACGTGAAACTTGAAGTTCCGGACACGTTTGTCGGCCTTCAGCCGGTCGGTACCGTCGGTCCGGATGGCGCTGGTTCGACCCGCCTGACGAACGTGATGTTCAACGCCATCCAGGACTTCAACCGCGATGGTAACATCCAGCCGTATCTCGGCGTTGGTATCGGCGGCGCGCGGGTCGATTCCCGTGTGTCCACGCTCTACACCAACGCGACCGGTGTTGCTGCCAACGGTTTCGACGACTCCGACACGTCGCTTGCCTATAACGTCCTGGCTG
>CAYZHZ010000109.1:0-9884 GCA_964477625.1 uncultured Salinibacterium sp. | reverse complement strand
TTCACCGCTGCGGGCAGCGTCGAGGTTGGCTGCGGTCACGGCGTAGCTCGCGAGCACGTCGTTGCCGTCGATCGGGGTGGAGCGGATGCCGAAGCCGGTGCCCCTCAGGTACAGGGGTGTGCGCGACTGCCGCGTCACGGGCACCGAGATGGCCCAGTGGTTGTTCTGCAGGAAGAAGACCTGCGGCGTCTGGTAGCTCGCCGCGAAGACAAGCGCCTCGCTCACGTCCCCTTGGCTGGTGGCGCCGTCGCCGAAGTACACCATCACCGCTTCGTCGGTGTCAGGGTTGCCCGTCGCGGTTGTGCCATCGAATTGGATGCCCATGGCATACCCGGTCGCGTGCAGGGTCTGTGACCCGATCACAAGTGTGTAGAGGTGAAAGTTGCCGTGCTCGGCCGGATCCCAGCCGCCGTGGCTGAGCCCGCGGAGCATTTCGATGATGCGCATCGGATCGACGCCGCGAATGCGACCGACGACGTGCTCACGGTAGGCCGGGAAGATGTGGTCCTGCGGTTTGGCCGCGAAGCCGGATCCAACCTGCGCGGCCTCCTGGCCGATCGACGGGATCCAGAGGGCGAGCTGGCCCTGGCGCTGAAGGTTCGCCGCCTCGACGTCGAATCGACGGATCACCACCATCTGGCGATGGAACTCGCGCAGTTGTTCGTCGGTGAGCTTCTCGATGTAGGGGAGGTACTCGGCCGATGCATCGCTCGACACGAGCGTGCCCTCGGGCGAGAGCAGCTGGACCGTCGCGGCGGTGTAAGACATTCGTCTAATCTAACGCGGCCGTGTGGCCGCCCTCTTGTTGTGGTGACACAACCTCACTCGAGGCCCTTAGGAGTTTCTCCACAGACTCGGTTTCGCCGACCGTCACGCGGAGACCATCGCCCAGGGCACGAACGACGATGCCGTGCCGCGCGAACACCTCCGCCGCCTCGGCCGTTCGATCGCCCGTCGGAAGCCACACGAAGTTGCCATGCGGCCTCGGCAACTCCCATCCGTGGTCGACGAGGCTTTCATACAGCTGCTCGCGCAACTTGATGAGCTTGCCCACGCGTTCGAGTAACTCGGGTTCGTGATCGAGGGACGCGATGGCGGCGCGCTGCGCAGGTTCGGTGACCGAGAGGGGAATGGCGGTCGCGCGTGCGGCATCCATCACGTATTCGGCGCCCAGGGCGTACCCGATACGCAGACCGGCGAGACCGTACGCCTTGGAGAAGGTGCGCAACACCACCAGGTTCGGGTAGGTGTCGAGCAGCTCAGACCCGTCGACCGCGTTCTCGTCGTTGACGAATTCGATGTACGCCTCGTCGAGCACGACCAGTACCGTCGCAGGTACCTTCGCCATGAACTCGGTGAACTCGTCGCGCGTGACGATCGTCGACGTCGGGTTGTTGGGACTGCACACGATCACGAGGCGCGTGCGCTCGGTGATCGCGGCGAGCATGGCCGCGAGGTCGTGCCGGTGGTCGGCCGTGTTGGGCACCTGTACGGATGATGCACCCGAGGTCGCCACGAGCAACGGGTACGCCTCGAAACTGCGCCACGAGTACAGCACCTCGTCCCCGGGAGCGGCCGCCGCGCTGATGAGCTGAGCGAGCACCGAAACGGATCCCGCCCCCACCTGCACGCGTTCGGGCGACACCCCGTAGCGCGCGCCGAGCTTGAGGCGGAGCTCGGCTGCCGAGGCCTCCGGATACCGGTTGATGCTCGATGCCGCGACCGCCTCGAGCACGGAGGGAAGCGGCGGAAACGGATTCTCGTTGGACGAGAGCTTGAATGCGTCGTCGGCAGCGGCGCGACCCTGACGGTAGGGCACGATCGAGGCGATCTCGGGGCGGAGTCGAACCTGCGGGTTGGTCACCGGGTAAGCCTATTTGGGCGCGGCGTTCATTGCGGCGTCCGGTGGGCACGGGCATAGTGGGCAGCATGAGATTGATCGTTCGCCTGCTCATCAACTCGCTCGCACTCTGGCTGACGACGCTCGTCGTCGCGGGCGTGCACATCGTGCCCTTCGCCCCCGGCGAAACCCTGGAGCTGGTTCTCACCCTCGTGCTCGTCGCGGCCATCTTCGGAATCGTCAACGGCGTCATCGGCAACCTCATCCGGATCGTGGCCTTCCCGCTGTACATCCTCACGCTCGGGCTCATCGCACTCATCGTGAACGGTCTGCTCCTTCTGCTCGTGAGCTGGATCTCGAAGACGTTCCTCGGCTTTGGGCTCTTCGTGGACGACTTCTGGTGGGGCGTACTCGGTGCTCTCGTGCTGGGTCTGATCAGCTGGTTGATCGGAATCCTGCTGCGCCCGATCGTGGGGCGCGACAACTCGGGTCGCCGCTAGCCGAACCGGTAGCCGAGCCGCCGGTCGCGCGGCGTGGTCGTCGGCGTCGGCTAGTCCGGCTGCTGCCGCTCGAACGTGTAGGTGTAGGTGGTCGCGCGCGTCGCGCCTGCCGCGAAGGCGTCGAGCTGCCCGATCGCGCGCGTGACCTGGTCGCTTCGCGCAGCATCCATGAGTCCAGCCGTCTCGACGTAGTACTCACGGTGGTGCGCGGGCACGGCGTAGTCGGCGGGAATCTCGCGGCCCTCGAAAACGTCTCGTTCGACGATGAGCGCGTCTCGATTGAGCTGCGTGCCGCCCAGCGCGGGAACGATGTCGTCACGGTGTTCGACGATCACCGCGTTGACGGTGTCGGGAATCGGGATCTGGCCGGTCGGTCCCCCGAAACTCAGCAGCCCGACCGTCGTGTACTCGCCGCTCGCCGCGAGTCGCGCGACCACTCCCCCGCCCTGCGAGTAGCCCGTGAACTGCACCGGAGACTCGGCGGTGACGCCCGCGAGCGCCATCGCCTGCCGCACCGACTCGTACGACCCGCTGCCCTCGCCGCGAGCGCCCGCCATGTTGCTGGTCATATCCCACGGCTCCGTCGTCGGGATCGGATCGAAGGTGACGGTGCCCGCGACATAGACCTCGAAGCGCTCGACCCCGTCAGGCATCTCGTACTTCTCTATGCGCACCTGCGGATCGCCCATCGACTCGGCCTCGGGAATCCTCGCCAGCCGCTCGACATATCCCGCCGGTGGTGCCCCTCCCGCCGAGGTGCGGGTCGCCGCGACGGCAACCGGAGTCTCAGTAAACGCGCCGACGAGCGACCCCCCGCGCATGGCGGCACCCGCGCTCAGGCCGCTCGTGAGCCCGAGCGCCCCCAGAGCGGTCGCGAGGGGGACGGGCACTCCGGCCGCACCGAGCAGTGCTTCGTCGCTCGCCATCGTGACGGACCGCACCGCGGACGCGGCGCCCGCGTTCGTGACGAGCGAGTTCTGATCCGGTCCGAATGCGAAGGGTGCGAGCATCCCTACCCCGGTCACGGCCCCCAGGCTCGCGACCGGGTTCGAGAGCGCAAGCGAGGGACCGATTGATCCGGCGAGCGCCGCTCCGGCACCGAGCAGGGATTCGCCCACTCCGCCAAGGAACGACTCCACCCACCCGTAGCCGTCGGCCGCGGTGTTGAGCGACCAGGCGAGCAGGCGCGCCTGCACCTCGATCTCGATGAGCACCATCACGGCCTGGTCGATCTCCAGTTCGGCCTGAGCGGCCGCGCGGGGCGCACGCGCCGCCGCGAGCCAGTCCATGGATATCCCGCGGTCGACCACCCGCACTCGCGCCTGCAGCTCCGCAGCAGAAGTCGCGAGTCGCCCGAGGGCCTGCGCGGTCGCGTACAACTCGTCGGTGGACACGGCCGTCGTGCCCCCGCCCGAGACCCACAGATCGTCAGCCACGAGCGATCAGCTCGTCGATCGCGAGGCGCGAGTTGTCGCGAGCGGCGCGCAGCGCCGCGCATCCGGCCCCCATGGTCGTGCGCAGGGATTCGAGCGCCGCGTCGTACGCGTACCGGGCCGCGCCACGCCACGCGGGGGTACCCTGCTGCGGCGAAAGCGCGGTGCGGTGCGATTCGAGCGCGACGAGCACCGCGGTGAGTTCGCGGCACTGGCTCTCGAGAAGAGCGATGGTGTGGGCATCCGGTGTCATCGTCACCCGGCAAGCTTCGGCGGTGCCCGTACGCTGAGCCGCGGTGGCCGGCCCTGCGGGGGATCGATCACCGCCCGCTGCCGATGTTGGGGACCAGACTGCGCCAGCCCCCGAACTGCGGGACAATGAACGAATGAGTTTCGACCGCACTTTCGACGAGTCGGCGCTCTTTCGTATCTGCTTCGTGTGTACCGGCAACATCTGCCGCTCACCCATTGCCGAAACCATCTTCAAGTCGATCGTCAAGAAGGCCGGCTTCGAGAAACAGGTCGCCGTGATGTCGGCGGGAACAGGCGACTGGCACGTCGGCGAGCCGTCTGACGAACGCACGCTCGCCGCCCTCAAGGCGCAGGGCTACAACGGCGCCGGGCATCGCGCGCGCCAGTTCGACCCCAGCTGGTTCTCCACCCTCGACCTCGTCGTCGTGTTCGACCGCAGCCAGGAGCGCATCGTCAAGGCGTGGGCGACGACCGAGACCGACCGCTCGAAGGTTCAGTTGCTGCTGAGCTTCGACAACGACCAGGCACCGCTCAGCGACGTGCCCGACCCCTACTATTCGGACGCGGCGATGTTCGACCAGGTGCTCGGGATGATCGAGCGCGCGTGCACCGCACTGTTCCGCCAAATCGAACCAGGAATCCGACAGGGAGTCACATGAGCCTGCCCGACCAGCCGCTGAGCCCACTCGACGGGCGCTACCGAGCCGCCGTCAGCTCACTCGGGGAACATCTCTCCGAGGCGGGGCTCAATCGCGCACGCGTGCACGTCGAGGTCGAATGGCTGCTCTACCTCACCGACCACGAGCTGTTCGGATCGCACCGACTCGACAACGAGCAGAAGCGGCAGCTACGTGCCTTCGCCTCCGACTTCGGTCAGTCGGAGATCGACGAGCTCGCGACCCTCGAAGCGACCACACGCCACGACGTGAAGGCGGTCGAGTACCTCGTTCGTCGCAAGCTCTCCGACCTGGGGCTGAACGACATCGCCGAGCTCACCCACTTCGCGGCGACGAGCGAAGACATCAACAACCTCTCCTACGCGCTCACAATTGGCGCCGCGATCAGAGAGGTATGGATGCCGCGATTCCGCGCCGTCATCTCCGCTCTGCGGGCGCGCGCCATCGAGATGCGCGACGCCCCCATGCTCGCCCACACTCACGGTCAGCCCGCGACCCCCACGACCATGGGCAAGGAGTTCGCCGTCTTCGTGCACCGTCTCGAGCGCATCGAGTCGCAGCTCGCATCGATCGAGTACCTCGGCAAGTTCAGCGGGGCGACGGGAACCTTCGCCGCGCACCTCGCCGCCGATCCATCGCAGGACTGGCCCGCGATCTCGAAGGAGTTCGTGACCTCACTCGGCCTCACCTGGAACCCGCTCACCACCCAGATCGAGTCGCACGACTGGCAGGCCGAGCTGTATCAGCGCATCTCCCACGCGAATCGGATCCTGCACAACCTGTGCACCGACATCTGGACGTACATCTCGATGGGCTACTTCCGCCAAATCCCGCAGGCGGGCGCGACCGGCTCCTCGACCATGCCCCACAAGATCAACCCCATCCGGTTCGAGAACGCGGAGGCAAACCTCGAGCTCTCCAGCGCGCTGCTCGAATCGCTCGCGGCAACGCTCGTCACGAGCCGCCTGCAGCGTGACCTCACCGACTCGACGACGCAACGCAACGTGGGTGTCGCGCTGGGGCACTCAGTGCTCGCACTCGACAACATCGAGCGTGGGCTCAAGGAGATCGACCTCGACCCAGTGCGGCTCGCGGCCGACCTCGACGCGAATTGGGAGATCCTGGGCGAGGCCATCCAGACCGTCATCCGTGCCGAGGTGACGGCGGGCCGCAGTTCGATCGCCGACCCATACGCGATTCTCAAGGAGCTCACCCGCGGCAAGCGCATCGGGCAGGCCGAGCTCGTCGAGTTCATCGACGGCCTCGACATCGGTGACGACGCGAAGGCGTCACTACGCCAGCTGACGCCCGGCACCTACGCGGGTCTCGCGAGCGCGCTCGTCACGCACATCGAGCGCTAACCCGCCCGGTGGTCGAGCGAAGTCGAGACCCGAGCGTCGAGACCTAGTGCCCGCGGTTGCGGCGCTCGTCGTTGCGATCCTGCTCCGCGAGATCGCTCTGCTCCTCGTGGTTCGGCTGGATGGCGAGCGAGATCATCGCCAGCCCCACGAGGGAGACGATGAAGGCGATCCCCAAGAAGATGAGGGCAAGCACGAGTTCGCGCGTCGACATGAAGACGACGAGTCCCGCGAAAAGGGCGAGTACGCCAGAGAGAACCAGCAATTCGACGGGGCGCGTGCGGTCGCGACGACTGGGCTGCGTCATCATGCCTCGCCGACTAGGGTGGGCGCCGGTGCCGCGGGTGCCCACTTGAGCGAGAGTCCGGCGATCACGAGGTAGACGGCGACGATGGCCCAGTACGCGCCGAGCACGCCGACGACGATGATGGATGCCGTGAGCTCACGTGCCACCCCGTCGGGGCCGGTGAACCCCTGCACGAAGCCCGGGGGCACGAGCAGTACGACGATCGCAAGCAGTGCGGTGAGACCCCCGACGAAGAGGGAGTCCTTGGCCGACGAGTCTGTGCCGCGCGCGCGCAGGCCGAGATACAGCTCCAGGAATCCGGTGATCGCCGCGGTCGCCGTCACGAGAAAGATGAAGAACGGCAGTCCGCCGCCGGGCATCGCGAGCGCGACAACACCCGCGACCAGGGTGACAACCGCCTGAATGAGACGGATGCCCCTCTCGACCCCCGCGGCGAAGCGCAGTGCCCCCACCCCGAGAACCCCACCCGTCACCACGGCCCAGATCCCGAACACGAGGAATCCGAGGGGCGTCGAGTGGTCCGACGAGAACGTGACGACCGCTGCGAGCGCGGCAGCCGGAACGGCTCGCGCGACGGGAAGAAACCAGGGGGTCACGGCATCCAGTCTACGACCCGGTGTCGACACGGAACGCCGGGCGAGCCTACGCGCCTGGCGGCAGGTCGACGAACCGGGAGAAGTGACCGTGGAAGCCGACGGTCACCGTGCGGGTTGGACCGTTTCGGTGCTTGGCGACGATGAGGTCGGCCTCGCCCGCGCGGGGATTGTCGGCCTCGTAGGCGCTCTCGCGGTGGAGCAGGATGACCATGTCGGCATCTTGCTCGAGCGATCCCGACTCGCGCAGGTCAGAGAGGGCGGGCTTCTTGTCTGCGCGCTGCTCTGGTCCACGGTTGAGCTGTGAGATCGCGATGACCGGAACCTCGAGCTCTTTCGCGAGCAGTTTGAGCGCACGGGAGAACTCGCTGACTTCCTGCTGGCGAGACTCGACCTTCTTCCCACTCGTCATGAGCTGCAGGTAGTCGATGATCACCATTTTCAAGCCGACCTTCTGCTTGAGTCTGCGGCACTTCGCGCGAATCTCGACGAGCGTCATGTTGGGGCTGTCGTCGATGTACAGCGGAGCGTCATTGATGCGCCCCCGAGTTTGCGCGATCGTCGTCCAGTCGTTGGCGTGCACCGTGCCCTTGCGCATGCTCTGCAATCCGACCGAGGCCTCTGCCGAGAGCAAACGCATGGCGATCTCGCTGCGGCCCATTTCTAGGGAGAAGATGATCACGGGCAGGTCGTGGTGGATCGCCGCGGCCCGCGCAATGTCGAGACCGAGTGTCGACTTACCGAGCGCGGGGCGAGCGGCGAGGATGATCAGCTGACCCGGATGCAGGCCGTTGGTCAATTCGTCGAGCTCGGTGAATCCGGTGGGCACGCCGACCATCTGTCCGTCGCGACCGCGCGCCGCCTCGATCTCGTCGATCGCCGTCGTGACGGCGTCGGTGAGGGGGACGAAGTCTTCACTCTCCACACCGCCCGTGACGGCATAGATCTCGGCTTGCGCGTTGTTGACCAGGTCGACGACCTCGCCCTCACTCGCGTAGCCCATCTGCACGATGCGCGTGCCGGCCTCGACAAGTCGGCGCAGCACGGCTTTCTCGGCGACGATCGACGAGTAGAATCCCGCGTTGGCGGCCGTGGGCACGAGCGCCGTGAGGGTGTGAAGGTACTCGGCTCCCCCGGCGCGGGTGAGTTCACCCGTCTTGGTGAGCTCGTCAGTGACGGCGATGACGTCGGTGGGCTCGCCGTGCGAGTACAGCGTCATGACCGCGTCGAAGATCACTTCGTGCTTGGGGATGTAGAAGTCGATGCCCCGCACGGTTTCGATGACGTCGGCTACGGCATCCTTGCTCAGGAGCATGCCGCCGATCGCGCTCTGCTCGGCGAGCAGATCGTGCGGTGGCACGCGGTCTCCACGGCTCTCAGACCGCGAGTCTCCCGGGCGTTGTTCCCCAGCAAGACCCAGGTGAGCAATGGACATTCGTACCCCTTCGGTGCATGACGCTACGCCCCAGTTGTAGCCGTGTCCTCCGACACTCCGCGACGTGTCGAGACCGGGGAAGTGCCGGTGCGATCCCGGGACTGTCACACGCTAGGGGTCACGCTCGTGCAGGGTAAAGCCGCCCTGTGGATGAGGCTGTGGGGAAAGTGCGAGAAACGCCGGACGCCGTGTGAGCAACCTGTGGATTGTTATGTGGAATCCGCAAGTATATTGGCGCACTTAACCACGCTGACCTGCATTTTTAGTTTCCACGGGATGTGTGTAGAAACATGTTTAGACTTCGACTTGAGGGTTGCCGGAATTTTGCCGTTCCTGTGCACAAACATCTTGACAAGTCGCCTTAACACAACAGCGGCGGTGGCCCGAAGGACCACCGCCGCCACCCAATTCGGGTGAGAAGAACTACTTCTTGTTCGCAACCACCTGGAGGGTGATCGTTGCCACGATGTCGTCGCGCAGGCGAACGGTGGCCTCGTGCTCACCAACCGCCTTGATGGGGCTGGTGATCTCGATCTTGCGCTTGTCGACGTTGCCGAGACCGGCTGCGGCAACCGCGTCGGCCACGTCAGACGTCTTGACCGAACCGAACAGGCGTCCGCCCTCGCCCGCCTTGACGGTGAGCTTGACAGCAGTCGCCTGCAGCTTTGCCTTGAGGTCTTGCGCCTCTTCGAGGGTGGCGTGCTCGCGCGAAGCGCGGGCGGCCTTGATGGACTCGATCTGCTTCTCGCCACCGCGCGTCCACGCCACGGCGAAGCCCTGGGGGATGAGGTAGTTGCGAGCGAAACCGTTCTTGACGTCGACGACGTCGCCGGGGGCACCGAGACCGGTGACCTCGTGCGTGAGGATCAGCTTGGACATTGTCGATACTCCTTAACGGCCCGAGCCGGCGTAGGGAAGCAAAGCCATCTCACGGGCGTTCTTGACGGCCGTGGCGATGAGGCGCTGCTCCTGCACGGAGACACCGGTGATGCGGCGAGCGCGGATCTTTCCCCGCTCGGAGATGAACTTACGAAGCGTGGCGACATCCTTGTAGTCGATGACACCGACGCGAATCGCCTTGGCCGGGGCGGCGTTCTTGCCGTCCTTGCCCTTGCGGATGGGCTTGCGGCGATCGCCGCTGCTCTTTCCTGCCATGAGTTGTTATTCCTTAGATGTAATGAGTCGGTGGTTGAGTAGGCCCGCGAGGGCCGTATCGAAACCCGAAACCCGAAATTAGAAGGGCGTCTCGTCCGAGTAGTTGCTGCCGGGGGTGTTCCACACGTCGCCGCCCGAGGAGTCCGACGGGGCCGATGCGGCCCACGGCTCTTCGGCGACCTGGTTGCCGCGCGGTGCGCCGCCGCCATCACGGGATGATGCGGCGCGGGTCACCTGGGCGGTGGCGTAGCGCAGGCTCGGGCCGATCTCGTCGACCTCGAGCTCGATGCTCGAACGCTTCTCGCCCTCCTTCGTCTCGTAGGAGCGCTGCTTC
>CAYZHZ010000108.1:0-9966 GCA_964477625.1 uncultured Salinibacterium sp. | reverse complement strand
GCGACTCGCTCGATGAGCTCGAAGAGCTGCTGATCACGTCCGACATGGGCACGAAGGTCGCAGCGCGGATCACCAAGGCGTTCTCGAAGGACCGTTTCGACCGCGAAGTCTCCGAAGCCGAAGTCCGCGCCGCCCTCGCCGGCGAGATCGCCACAATCCTCAAGCCGCGCGAGAAGGTCGTCGACTTCAGCGTCGGCCCGCGCCCGCGCATCGTGCTGTTCGTCGGCGTCAACGGCTCGGGCAAGACGACGACCATCGGCAAGATCGCCGCCAAGCTTTCAGCCCAGGGCGCCGATGTTGTGCTGGCGGCTGGCGATACCTTCCGTGCCGCCGCCGTCGAACAGCTGCGCGTGTGGGCCGACCGCGCCAATGCCCGCTTCATCTCGAAGCCACATGGAGCGGATGCCGCTGGTCTCGCTTTCGAAGCCGTCGAACTCGCGAAAAAGGAAAACCGCGATCTCGTGCTGATCGACACGGCCGGCCGCCTTCAGAACAAGGCGCTGCTGATGGACGAGCTCGCCAAGGTCGTCCGCGCCATCCGCAAGGTCGAGCCGACCGCGCCACACGATGTCATTCTCGTGCTGGACGCCACGGTCGGCCAGAACGCGCTGAGCCAGGTCGAGGCTTTCCGCAACACGGCGGGCGTCACTGGCCTCGTGATGACCAAGCTCGACGGCACAGCAAAGGGCGGCGTCCTCGTCGCCATCGCGGAACAGCACGACATCCCGATCCACTTCGTCGGCGTCGGCGAGAAGGCGGAGGATCTCCACCCCTTCAGCGCCGACACCTTCGCGCGCGCACTGGTCGGACTGGACGACTAGGTGGACCCCGCTCTCTTCGCCTTCGTGCTCGGCATGGGCTCGGCGGTGACGCTTGCCGGCGCCAACACGTTCGTCAAAGGCGCGAAAGACATTCTCGGCGCCCGCACGGTGATGACGCTCACCAGCACCGTCCTCGTCCTGCCGCTGCTTTTCTTCGTGCCGCTTCCGAGCCTTGCAACATGGGGCTTCCTCGCCCTCTCCCTTCCCGCACACTGGCTCTACCAGACCGCACTGGTGCGGGCCATGTCACGCGGCGACCTGTCGCTTGTCTTCCCGATCATGCGAGGCTCGGCGCCGCTCATCACGGCCGTGGCGGCTGCCATCGTGCTGGGCGAGCAACTGGCGCCGCTGGCGATGCTCGGCCTTGTCATCGCGAGTCTCGCGACAGTGGTGTTCGCCCTGCCCGAAAGGAATTTCGGCGGTTCGCGGCGAGTACGCAATTCGGCTGTGCTGTGGGCGCTCGCGACCGGCGCAGGCATCGCGATCTACAACGTCATCGATGCGCAAGGCGTGCGTACGGCGTTCAGCCAGAACGGCACACAGTGGAGCTTCATCCTCTGGCTGTTCGCCCTCGACTGGATCGGCATCACCGCCATCATGCTGCTGACACGCGGGCCGCGGGAGTTTGCCGCCTCCGCCCGCCGCGCGCTCTGGTTCGGCATTGGCGCAGGCGTCTGCTCGCTCGCCTCGTTCTCGATGGCGCTCTACGGTTTCTCGATCGCGCCGGTCGCCTACATGTCGGCGATGCGCGAGACCGCTGTGGTGTTCGGCGCGCTGATGGGCTGGTGGTTCCTGCGCGAGGGCTTCGGCGCACGCCGCACGTTCGCAGCGATCCTGCTCGCGAGCGGCCTCAGCCTGCTGCAGTTCGGCTAGTTGCGGCCACGCAAACGCACGCCGCCGGGACGCAAGCCACTCTGCCTCCACGCTGGGCGTAACGTCCCGATCGCAGGTTCGCTTCCGACCGGCCCGCCCGATGCCAGCAGACTGAACATCGAATCCGATTGCTCGTAGGCGCCATCCTGCGTAGGCCAGCGGAACGCCGCCCAGTTGACGCCCCGCGCCTCGCACGCCGCGATCCGCGCCGTATAGTACTCATCGACGCCCTGCGCCCACCGCGACGCGCCGAACTCGCCGAGGAACACGGGCACATCGCCTGTCATCACATTGTCGAGCCGCCCGGCGAAAGTGTGCTCGCCGCCCTCGCCAAACGTCACGATGCCGGCCGAAGCCTCCGGATGATGCGTGAACGCGCGCGGCTCGTAGTCATGCACGCACCAGACAACGCCGCTGACCGGCGGCGCGCCCATCACCGGCAGGAAATCAGTCCGCCCGAAGGCTGGCGGCGAGATCAGGATCGGCAAGTCCGGCGCCGTCGTCCTCACCTTGCGCGCGATCTCGCCCGACAAACGCTTCCAGTCGGAGACATCGCTTACCTGCGCCAGATACTGCTCCGGCTCCCACGCCCCGAGCCGCTGGCCATCGCGATTTAGCCCCCCGAAATTCGGCTCCGGCTCGACCATGATGTTGAGCCCTGCGATTTCGGAACGATCCCGGACAAGGCGTGCAGCATCCATGCACATGTCTGCCCACGCAGCCTGCTGGTCCGTCTCGCGCCAGATCGAGTCGACAATCAGCTGCTCGGGAAACCAGTCACCGGCAGAGTCGCGGTGAAACACGAAGTCCGACCGCCCTGGGCCTGAGCGCAACGCAAGCACGACAAACAGCCCGGCAGCCCGCGCATCATCCAGCTGCCTGCCCAGCAGATCCGCCATCGCCGCATCGCGCTTCCATGGCGCGCCTACGGTCCACAGTTCGGGGAATGACATCACGACGAGATTGGCGCCCGCCGCCGCAAGGCCATCGAAGTCCGCGCGCTGGTAGCGCGGCAGAGCCGCCGCACCGCCGCCGAATGTCGGGCCATCCACGTCGCTCCGCCTGCGCCGCTGCGCAATCACGGCGCCGCGCAGGACCGGCAGCCCGGTCATCGGCCACAACGGATGCGCCGACGGGCGCGCGATGGCAGGCGGATTGCTGCACGCCGCCAGCCCCGCAGCGGCAACAATTGCGCTGCGGCGCGTCCAGACGCCTCCCGACTTGCCGGTTCGGAAACGCTTCATGAACGTCATTCTGGTTTACTTGCGTAAAGAAACCGGGATGAACAAACGGTCCCTGCGAACGGATGATCTGGCGCCGCCTTTTTGGCTATTTTCCGGCAAGTCTCGCCGGCGGGCTCGCCAGCTTCGGCGCGGTCTACGCCCTCACGCGCCTGCTCTCACCGGCTGACTACGGCTTCTACGCGCTGGCCCTGACGACCATGGGCATCGTCTACACACTGTCGGTCACGTGGGCCGAAGCGGCCGCCTATCGCTTTGCCGGCGCAGCGCAAACTGATGCGGCGCGCGCCAACCACATCCGCACCGTCATGGCCCTGCTTGCAGCATCCGCTGCGCTTGGCATCGCGATGATGTCGGCAACGATCCTGATCGCATCCGATCCCGTCCTGCGCATGGCGCTCACCGCCGCGATGACCACCATGGTGCTGACGCCGCTGGTCAACGCCGCGCAGGAAATGAACCGGGCACAGCAACGCGTTGCGCGCTACTCCACCTTGCGCGTGATCCAGGACCTCGGCGCCTTCGCGGTCGGGACGTTCCTCGCCTGGCGCACAGGGCTTGGTCCCGTTGCGCCCTTCGTCGGCCTCGCCAGCGTGCTTGCGCTGCTCGCTGTCGTCGAGGGATCGCGTCTCTGGCGTGAATCGCGCGGCGGGACTTTTGATCGCGCGCGCGTGAGGCCCTATCTCGCCTATGGCGTACCTGTCGCGCTCGCGCTGTCGCTCAACATCGCGCTCGACGCAGGCGACCGCATCCTCATCGCCCTGTTCCTTGGCCCCAAGGCTGTCGGCATCTATGCCGCCGGTTATGGCGTCGCGGACAAGACGGTCGGCCTCCTCTGCATCTGGGCGGCTGCAGCGGGCGGCCCGATGATGATGGCTGCCTGGGAGCGCGAAGGGCCCGAGGCCGTGCGCGAGGTTTCGTCCCACGTCGCGCGCACGCTGATGCTGATCGCAGCGCCTGCCGCCACCGGTCTCGCGCTGGTCGCCCAGCCGCTTGCCGAAGTGATGATCGGCGAGGAGATGCGGACACAGGCCGCCGCGATCATGCCGTGGATCGCACTCTCGGGCCTCATCAATGGATTTGTGCTGCATTACGTCTCGGAGGCGTTCCAGCTGTCGCGCCGCACGGCCCTGCGCGCCGGGCTGATGGTCATCCCCGCCATTGCGAACGTGGTGCTCAACATCGTGCTGCTGCCATGGATCGGCCTGATGGGAGCGGTGTACGCAACCGTGGCCTGCTATGCCCTCGCGCTTGTCCTTCTGGCCGTCGTTAGCCGCCGGCTCGCTCCGCTGGCGTGGCCGTGGATGGATTTTCTGCGCATCGCAGGGGCCTGCGCCGCGATGGCGATCGCCGTCCGGCTGCTGCCTGCCCTTGGCGGCGTGGCCGAACTGTCGCTGAAAGCCTGCGTAGGCGCAGGGGTCTATGTGCTTGCCGCGCTGGCCTTCAATGCCGCTGGCGCGCGTGCCGCTGCGCAACAATTCATCCTCCGCCGTGCGCAACGGGTTTGACCGCATGCGCCCCGCCCCGCTAAGTGACCCGCAATGACCGACGCACCCGCCTCCGAACCGAAGAAGTCCATCCCCAAGGGGGCCGGGAATATCTGGACCGACCTCGGGCCGGTTCTCGCGTTCGTGATCCTCTTCAACGCGATGCAGAATTTTGCGCCCGAGACCGGACCGTTCTCTCAAGAGACCGCAATCTTCTGGGCCACCGGCGTGTTCATGGCCAGCGTCGCCCTCGCCATCGGCTGGACGCTGATGAAGGGCCGCAAGCTGCCGCCGATGCTGATCATCACCGGCACTGTCGTGATGGTGTTCGGCGCGCTGACGATCTGGCTGCAGGACGAGACCTTCGCCTTCATCAAGCCGACGATCATCAACATCCTGTTCGCGCTGGTGATCCTCGGCAGCCTCGCGATCGGGCGCAACATCTGGAAGACCGCGTTCGAGCATGCCTTCCAGATGCCGGATCATGCCTGGAAGATCTTCGCCCTGCGCTGGGCCGCGTTCTACATCGTGCTCGCCATCGTCAACGAGATCATCTGGCGGAACTTCCCGAAGGAGTTCTGGGTCAACTCCAAGCTGTTCCTGTCGATCCCGCTGGCGGTGATCTTCATGGTCATCAACCTGCCCTTCCTGATGAAGCACAACATCGAGGATCGGGGCGCGGGGGACGACAAGAAGGCCAGCGACCCGGCCTGAACCGGCCAGACCCGGTCAGCGGATCGCGGCGAGGTCCTTCAGCAGGCCGGCCCAGGCAAGTTCCATCGCAGGCGTCCAGTCTCGACCCACGATGCGGCGGAACACATCGCGCATCGCGAGAAGAAAATCGTCAAACCGTTCCGGCGGAACGCCGTAGCTATCGTGGCGCGCACGCTCGGCGGAGATGATCGTGGCGGCGGTGCGTCCCTCGCCTGTCTGATCAATGATGCACTCCAGCGCCTGCTGCACCATCGCAGCCCTCAGGCTGCCATCGCGATCAAGCCAGAAAAGCCGCTCAAGTTCCGGATACCGGCTGAAGAGTTCCGCGTAGATCGCGTCCGTCGGATCGCCATGGCGCTCGGCGACCGCCTCCAGCGTTGCATGGATCGCGTCGCCGCCCATCCCCGGCATCAGCGCGTCATGTGATCGGTTCCCTCGGGATTGCCGAAGGCGGAGAATGAGGACTGCCGCGCCGTTTCCCGGTAGTGATCCAGCGCCCAGCGGACCGACGGGAAGGCAAGCTCCTTCCACGGAATATCGTCCCAGGCGAACAGCCCGACCTCGAGACTTTCCACCCCAGGTGACGGATCGTTCAGGAGACGCGCGCGGAAAAATATCTGAACCTGACCAATGCGCGGGATCGAATAGAGCCCCAGCAAGGCCTCGATCTCAAGCTCGGCGTGGGCCTCTTCATGCGCCTCGCGCCGCGCCCCATCCTCGACGCTCTCACCCAGCTCGAGGAAACCCGCCGGAAGCGTCCAGAAGCCCTTGCGCGGCTCGATGGCGCGCCGGCACAGGAGGATACGGTCGCCCGCATGCGCCACGACGCCCGTCACAATTCTAGGGTTCACATAGTCAACGAACCCGCAGCTGTCGCAGACGCGACGCTCGCGGTCCTCGCCGGGAGGAACCTTGCTTGAGAAGGAAACCGGGTTCCGTGTGTCGCTCACGATTCCATGATGGCCCTTTGCTGTGCATAGCGGAAGCCGGAAAGCCAGAATTCGCGCATAAGGGGCTCACAGCCCTGCCCAGCCATCCGTATGCTGATCAGGAATGGAGGCCATTTAGCCCATGACGATTCGCGCGGAAGCCCAGAAACGGCCAGCCAGGAAGACAGCCCGTCCCGCCGGGACGGCCGCCGGCAAGTTCAAGCTGACCGAATCACCCTCCCACCTTCTCCGGCGCGCAGAACAGTTCGCCGCCGAGATGTTCGCCCAGTCTGAACTCCGCGACGGGGTCACCCTGCGCCAGAGCGTGCTGCTGGCTGCAATTGCCGAGTCGGAGGGCGCCAGCCAGTCCGACCTTGTGCGGATGACCGGGGTTGATCGCTCCACCCTTGCCGAGATGATGGCGCGTATGGAACGCCGCGGGCTGATCGCGCGGGCCGCCGCGCGCGACGATGGCCGCGCCAAGTCCGTCCGGCTGACGGCGCAGGGTCGCCGTCGCCTGGACAGCGCCCTTCCCGCCATGCGCCATGTCGACAAGGCCCTGCTTGCGGCCGTCCCTGCCGCCAACCGCGCGATGTTCCGGGCCCTGCTGGTCTCGCTCGCTGAAACGGCTGACCGGCTCAGCGCCGAGAACGAGGCGCCGCCGCCTCCGAAACTGCCGGCGGTCCGCAAGACGGCGGCCAGGCCTGCCGTTCGCAAGAAGGCCCGGTCGAAGAGTTAGGGCGCAGCGGCCTTGGCTGCTTCCGCGCGATAGGCGGAGACGAACTCCTCCACATCAGCGTCGACAAAATAGTTGCGCTTGGTCTTCACGATCCGGCCCTGCGCATCGATCAGGAAGCTCTCGGGAACGCCGGACAGCCCCATCTCGATTCCCAGATCGCCGGTCGGGTCGAGGCCGACAGCAACATAGGGGTCGCCTTCCGCCTGCAGCAGTTCCCTGGCGCCCTCAAGGTTCTTCGGATCCTTGTAGAGAATGCCGACAATCTCGACGCC
The DNA here is from genome assembly GCA_964477625.1 of uncultured Salinibacterium sp. Lineage (GTDB taxonomy): Bacteria > Actinomycetota > Actinomycetes > Actinomycetales > Microbacteriaceae > Rhodoglobus. Next base: position 2,890 of record CAYZHZ010000108.1, on the reverse strand, counting down.
CTGCTCGCGCATGTCGACCAGCAGCGGATGCTCAAGCTTGCACGGCCCGCACCAGGTCGCCCAGAAATTCACGAGCACCGGCCGGCCGGCGTAATCCGCCAGCTTCACCGGCTGGCCCGTCAGCCCCTCGACGTCGAAATCCGGCGCGTCCCGCACAGGCGATCCGAACGAGGCCGGCGCCGGGTCCTTGCCCGTCAACAAGCCAAACGCCACGACGAACAGCCCGACCAGCACAACCAGCGGAATGATGGCGATCGCCCGTTTCACGGCTCTGCACTCCCCTCGCCGCTCTTCTCAGCGCGTTCAGCCTCATCCAGCTTGCGGCGCGCCGTCACGAGCCGCAGCGCCGACCAGGCGAACGCTGCCGCCAGCGCGACCATCGCGATGGCGTAAGTCGCGTACACGTAGGCGTTATAGTCAGTGTCGATCGGGGTCATGTCAGTCCGCCGCCTGTCTGCGCTGGAACAGCATTTCCGCCCGGGTGCGCAGGATCTCCGCCCGCATGTTCATGAGCGTCAGCCCGCCGAACAGCGCGAGATAGCCGAGCGCCGAGATGTACATCGGAATCTTGAACTCGGCCGTCGCGCGGTCGTCGGTCGTCAGGAAGGTCGACTGCTGATGCAGGACCGCGAACCACTCGACCGAGAAATGGATGATCGGCAGATTGACCGCGCCGACGAGGCACAGGATCGAGGCCGCGCGCGCGGCCTTCTGCGGCGTCTCCATCGCCTGCCAGACGGCGATATAGCCGAGGTAGATGAAGAACAGCACCAGCACCGAGACGAGGCGCGCGTCCCCCCACTCCCACCATGTGCCCCAGGTCGTGTAGCCCCAGATCGAGCCCGTCATCAGGCCAATGGCGGTGAACACTGCGCCGATGGGCGCCGCAGACTTCGCGGCCACGTCCGCGATGGCATGGCGCCAGACGAAGGAGATGAAGCTCGCGCCGACCATGAAGGCGTATGCGAACAGCGACAGCCACATGGCAGGCACGTGTACGAACATCATCCGGGCGCGTTCATCCTGCTGATGGTCCTCGGGCGCGATCAGGCCTTTCCAGACACCGAGCGCGATCAGCCCGACGCCCAGCAGCGTGAAGCCCCAAGCTGGCCATTTCGACGCCGCCATGAAGCGGTGCGGGTTGGCAAAGAATGACATCACGGCCATCGGCGTTTCCCTATGCCTTCAGCTGCGCATAGTGGGCGCCAACCGAGACCGGCTCTCCGGCAGGCTCGAGGCCGACGCTGACACAGTCGAAAGCGAACATCCAAGTATCAGTACCCACGATGCTTACGCGGTAACAATCGCGCAAGCTCGCGATCTCCACGGCTGAAATGTAGCCTGCTTCCTGCCGAACGTGGCCTGCGACGTCTTTGACACCGGTGAAAACAACCGTCGCGGGTCGTGTCGAATAGCCGGGAAAGTCCGGGCTGGCCGCAGCCCCGTCCATGAAGTTCGCATGGAGGTTGTCGACCACTATTCGAAACTCGCCTTCGCCCCAGCTGATCCACGAGACCCGGGCGTCGTGCAGCCCGCCGAGGTCGTGAAAGAACGCTATCGGGTCGCCAATCTGGTCCATGCCGAAAGCTAGTCCAGCGCCGTCCTGAGCGCCATCGCAGCCCCGAACGGCGAGGTAGCGATGCCGAACAGCGCCGCCGATCCCGTCAGCATAAGCGGCCCGACCCAGTCGGCGCCGCTGGCCGCGGCGTCAAGCGTCGCGGCCCCAAAAATCATGGTCGGCACATAAAGCGGCAACGTGACCAGCGCGATCAGCAAGCCACCCCGACGCATGCCGGCGGCAAGCGCCGCCCCGATCGAACCAAAGAAGAAGAACGCCAGCGAGCCAACCAGCGCCGCGCCCGCCACCAGGCCGCTCTGTTCGGGTGCGCCCTGCAGCATGATCCAGAGGATGGGCGAAACCAGCGCCAACGGAATGCCGGTCGCTATCCAGTGCGCCAGCGTCTTGGCGAGCGCGATCCCCTCCATCCCGATGCCCGAGCTGGCATAGGCGTCGAGCGTTCCGTCCTCGAGATCAGCCTGGAACAGACGCTCCATCGGCAACAGGCTGGAAAGCGCCAGCGCGATCCAGATGACGCCCGGCCCTGCTGTCTGCAGGGCTATCGTGTCGGACCCCACCGCAAAGGGTGTCATGCTGGCGGCGGCAGCGAAGAAGCCCACCGGCAACGCCGCCCCGCCCCCGCCTGACCAGGCAAGCTTCAGCTCGCGAACAAAGACGGCGAATGAACCGCTCATGAGGCGGTCCCCGCGACCCGGGCCTTCTGCGTTGAGAGGTCCAGGACACGCGACCCGGCAAATCCATCGCCATGCACAGCGGCGATCACCATGCCGCCGGACGCGCGGTGTTCGCTGACCAGCTGCGCCACGAGATCCCGCCCCTCGGTATCGAGGGCGGCGGTCGGCTCATCCAGCAGCCAGAGCGGGCGCGGCTCGATCAGAAGACGGGTGAGCGCAAGGCGACGCTTCTGACCCGCCGAAAGCCCCCGCCCCGGAACGGCCGCCCGGGAGCCAAGTCCCACGCGCTTCATGGCCGCCTTTGCGACCGCCGGGTCGTGGCCGAAGAACCGGGCCCAGAAGTGCGCCTGTTCGCCTGCCGTTTCGGCTGGCTTCACCGCGTCGAGATGTCCCAGATAATGCAAACCGTTCGCATCATCGGGACCGACAAGCTTCACAGTCCCGGCCTGCGGGCGGGTTAGCCCGGCAAGGATGCGAAGCAGGGTCGATTTGCCTGAGCCGTTGGGGCCGCGCAGCTCAAGCGATTCGCCGGCGGCGACCTCGAAGGACACCCCCTCGAACAGGAGCCGCAAACCGCGGGCTGCTGCGAGATTCCGGACTTCAAGGACCAGTGATGAGGCGCCGGCGCCAACCAATA
>CAYZHZ010000107.1:0-10173 GCA_964477625.1 uncultured Salinibacterium sp. | reverse complement strand
TCTACGCTGCCACCTACGATGCGTCGGGCGTGCCGCACGTGCAGCTCGGTGAGGGGGCTGGGCTGGCGACGTGGGACATCCCCAGGGTCGGCATCTGCCACGGTCACGCGGGCGCGATCCCGGGGTCGAACGGTATCGCGGCATTCTGTCCCGACTCCGACCTTGCGATAGTCATCCTCAACGCGATCGAGCCCGCCGGCCTCACTCCGGGCTACCCCGGGCTTACGCCGCTCACGGAAGGCGTGCTGGGAGCGCTGGGCGGATAGGATCGTGCCCGAGGGACGAGAATGGGGATCGCTCACGGCGGTTCCACTCGCCTGCTAGGGGGAACTGAGTGAGAACCGCCGAGGACAGCACGCGCGCGATGGCGATTGCCGACTACCAACTCGTTGGCGCACCCCCCGAGCCCGACCTCGAGCGACTCGCAGAACTCGCGGCACTCGTGTGTGGTGTTCCCACGGCGGTCATCAACATCATCGATGACCGGTTCCAACACCAGGTCGCCGCGATCGGTTTCGAACCCTCCGTCTGCGATCGCGAAGACTCGATGTGCGCGGTTGTCTTCCAGCAAGGTGTCCAGGTTGCCGTCCCCGACGCGAGACTCGATGACAGATTCGAGCACAATCCGTTCGTGACCGGCCAGATCGCCCGCGTGCGCTTCTATGCCTCGACGCCTCTCATCACGCCGAGCGGCGTTGTCATCGGCACCCTCTGCGTGTTCGACGAGGTCGTCGGCGGTCTTTCGCCTGAGCACGCTCACGCTCTCGAGATACTCGCCCACCAGGTGGTGGACGTGCTCGAGCTGCGCCGCACCTCGATCGAACTCGGGCGATCGAACGAGCAGCTCGCGCAGTTCGCGGGCCAGATCAGCCACGATCTGCGCAACCCACTCATGGCGGTATCAGGATTCCTCGAGCTCGCGACCGAGAGCCCCGAGATGGCGAACGCGCCCGAAGCCGCGGAAGTGCTCGCACGGGCGGAGTCGGCCGCCGGTCGTATGGCGACAATGATCACGGACCTCCTCGATTTCGCCAGGATCGGGGGCGCACAGCCTCGACGCATCCCTATCGACCTGCCAGCTCTGGTTGAGTCGGTGAAGGAAGATCTGCATTCTGCGATCGAATCGACGAGGGCTACGGTCATCCTTCATTCATGGTCGCAGCCGTCTGGGGATCCTACGCTCGTGCGTGCTCTCCTGCAGAACCTCGTCGCGAATGCGATCAAGTTCGCGCACACAGCGGGGGTGACTCCGCACGTCGACATCAGGTGCACTGAAGTGGCGTCGGGGTGGCGCATCGAGGTCGACGACAACGGGCCCGGTATCCCCGAGGAGCGACGCGATCGCGTCTTCGACCTGATGGAACGTGCAGCATCCGACGACGTCCCCGGGTATGGCATCGGGCTATCCACGTGTCGACGCATCGTGCAGGCGCACGGCGGCAGCATCGCGATCGAAGACTCGCCCCTGGGCGGTGCGCGGGTGGCATTCACCCTCGCGCGCTAGGCCCGGTGACCTGACTCCAGCAGCCCGATGAGCAGTTCGACTCCTTTTGCGGCATCCTTGGAAGCATGAGCGCACCGCGTCGGCCCGCGATCGAGTTGCTCGACGTCGTGCGCACCGATCTCGCTGGGGTTACGCTCACGCTTCCTCTGGATTCAGCGGAGGAGCAGCGCGCGGCGGCCGCGGCCGCAGTTGCTCAGATCGACGACTACATTCGGCCCCGGCTCACCGACCTGGATGCCCCGCTCTTGCTCGTCGTCGGGGGTTCGACGGGCGCTGGCAAGTCGACGCTCGTGAACGCCCTCGTGGGGTCCCCCGTCACTCGCGCGGGAGTGATCAGGCCGACCACACGACAACCCATCCTTGTGCACGCTCCCGAGGACGCCGGATGGTTTGCCTCGGATCGCATCCTCCCGTCCCTCGCTCGGGTCCGCGGTCGACTCGCGGCACCGTCCGCCACCGCCCAGACCGCCGGTGACGCGCCCGACGCGTCGCGAATCGGTGAGCTTGTACTGCTTGCGGATGATCGCATCGCGCCCTCCGTCGCCATCCTCGATGCTCCGGACATCGACTCGATAGCGGATGAGAACCGCGCGCTTGCCAATCAGCTCCTCGCCGCAGCAGATCTGTGGCTATTCGTGACTACCGCGAATCGCTATGCCGATGCCGTGCCTTGGCGCCTCCTCGACGATGCCGCAGGACGCGCGATCACCGTGGGGGTCGTGCTCAACCGGGTTCCCGAGGCGGCGGCCGACGAGGTGCGCGCGGACCTTGCCCGCATGCTGGCGGAACGGGGACTCGAGGCCGCACGGATTTTCACGGTCGCCGAGCAGCACCTTGATGATCAGGGCATGTTGCCCACGTCGGCGGTCGCCGAGATCGACTCGTGGGTGCGCACGATCGCTGGCGATCGCGTCGAGCGATCCCGCATTGCCGCCCGCACCCTCGGCGGCGCGGTAGGCGACCTGTCACACCGCATCGATCGAATCGCGGATGCTCGGCAGCAGCAGCTCGACTGGGCGAATGAGGCCGCCGCCCTCGTATCCCGCGAGTATGAGCGTGCTGTGCGGTCCGTTGACGAATCAACGCGTGACGGTGCGCTGCTGCGGGGTGAGGTGCTCGCCCGATGGCAGGACTTCGTCGGCACATCCGATGTCTTCCGTCAGGTCGAATCGTGGTTCTCCCGAACGCGTGATGCCGTTTCGGCATGGATTCGGGGAGTTCCGCAGCCCGTCATTGATGTTGAGACGACAATCGAGCACGGGCTGCACGCGGTCGTCGTGGATCAGGCGGGATCGGCGAGTGCCGCGGTGTGGCGTGAACTGCAGCGGACTCGCGCGGGGCGTTCACTCACTCACGATCACGGCGATCTCTCGACGGCGAGCCGTGCGTTCCCGGCGGCTGCGTCGACAATGATCCGCGAGTGGCAGGGCTCACTCATGCAGCTCATCAACGACAATGTGGGCTCGAAGCGCACGAAAGCCCGCATCCTGTCACTGGGGCTCAACGTCACGACCGTCGCGCTCATGATCGTGGTGTTCGCCTCCACGGGTGGACTCACGGGCGGCGAGCTGGTGATCGCCGGTGGCTCCGCGGTCGTCGGCCAGAAGTTGCTCGAGACGATCTTCGGCGAGGACGCGGTACGCCGGCTGGCCAAGCTCGCCCGCCTCGACCTCAACGAGCGGGTAGACGCACTCCTGGAACGTGAGGCCGATCGCTACCGCGAACTCCTCTCCGTCGTGCGATCGGGCCCTGGTCCAACCGAGTTGCGCCGCAACGCCGACGCCCTCGCTGACGAGGTTGCTCGCGCCGCCCGAGCAGGGGAGGACGAGTGAGCCTCGACGATCGCCTGCTCGCCCTTCGCGACGTTCGCACACTGGGGGAGGGCCGGATGCCCGACCCGACGCTCGCCGACATCGACGCGCTCCTGGATCGAGCCACCGGGCGACGCGCCCTGTCGAGCGAGCACACGGTCGTGGGTCTCTTCGGTGCGACTGGGTCGGGTAAATCGAGTCTGCTCAACGCGCTCGTCGGTGAGGAGGTCGCGACCGCGCACGTGCGTCGGCCGACGACGTCGGAGCCCCTCGCGGTGAGCTGGGACTCCGCGGGCGCCGCCCCGCTGCTGGACTGGCTGGAGGTTCACTCCCGGCACGACGGGCGAGTGCCTATCGATTCGCGCGCTGCCCGGCTCATCCTGCTCGACTTGCCCGACTTCGATTCGGTGGAGGCATTGCATCGCGAGACGGCCGAGCGTCTGGCCAGCCAGGTCGACGTGCTCGTGTGGGTCGTCGACCCCCAGAAATACGCCGATGCCGTTCTTCACTCTGATTTCATTGCCCAGCACTCGCGGCATGGTGCCGTCACGCTCGTCGTGCTGAATCAGAGCGATCGTCTCTCGAGCGCAGAACTACCTCGTGTCATCGACTCGTTGCGCGGCCTGCTCGCGCGGGATGGTCTCTCGGGGGCGCGGGTGCTCGCGGTGAGTGCCGCGACGGGTGACGGTATGCCCGAGTTGCGTGCAGCGATCGGGGGGATGTCCGAGGCACTGACTACCCAGTCCGCCCGGCTGGAGGCCGATGTGTCGACGCTCGCGGCGCGCGTGCCGGAGTCGGGCATCTCAGGCAAGACGAGCAAGTCGGATGCTCGAGCGCGGGCTCGTGAGCTCACCGAGCAGCTCGCCACCGCCGCCGGTGTCGACACGGTGGCGTCTGCCGTTGCCGGGTCGTACCGCAAGCGGTCGGGCCAAGCGACCGGCTGGCCCGTCGTCTCCTGGATTCTTCGGTTCCGGGCCGACCCGCTCGCGCGGCTCGGTCTTGGTCGATCTGGGCACGATCGCGACCCGGCACTACACCGCTCGAGCATGCCGACGCTCAATGCCGCCGGAACGGCTCGCGTCTCTCTCGCGGTGCGCGGGTTCGCCGACTCGATCTCTGACGGGCTGTCGGAGCCGTGGCGGGCCGGCGTGCGGGACGTCGGCCAAGCGGCGCTCGACCAACTTCCTGGCGAGCTTGACCTCGCGGTATCGCGCGCAACGCTCCCGACCCGCGGCTCCTGGTGGTGGGTGATCTTCGGGATACTGCAATGGATATCGGTAGTCGCTGCCCTCGCCGGGGTGTTGTGGCTTCTCGTGATCGCGTTCGTTCCGCCCCTCGCGCTTCTGCTCGGGCCGGTGCCGACCGTGGAGGGGTGGCCTGTCACGACCCTCCTCATTGCAGCCGGCGTTCTGCTCGGCATCCTGCTGGGAGTCTCGGGTGCCGTCCTCGGCGCAGCAGTAGGAGCGGCGCGTCGACGCACTGCACGTCGTGCGTTGACGGCCGAGATCGACGGGGTCGCGCGGCGGCTCGTCATCGAACCTGTCGAATCCGAACTCGATCGCTCCGCGAAATTTACGGCGGCACTCGCTCGGTCTCGGGCCTGACGCCTCCTAGTATCGACGCATGCTCACGTCCGACCATCAGGGTCTCTCCGCGAGCGAGGTGGCACAGCGTTCAGCTGACGGCCGCTCGAACGACTACGAACCCCCCACGAGTCGCAGCATCGCGAATATCCTGCGCGCCAACGTTCTCACTCTGTTCAACGCCATCATCCTCGGGTGTTTCGTCACGCTCCTCGCGATCGGCCGCTGGCAGGACGCGCTATTCGGACTGAGCGCTTTTGCGAACGCCGTCATTGGAACAGTGCAGGAGTATCGCGCTAAGCGATCCCTTGACCGTCTCGCGCTACTCAACGCCCCGCTCGCTCGCGTTCGTCGAGATGGCGCCGAAGTACTCATCGGGGTGCGCGACGTCGTCGTGGATGAGCTGCTCGAGTTGCGACCGGGCGACCAGGTTCCGGCCGATGCCATCGTGATCGACGCGCACTCACTCCAACTCGACGAATCTGTGCTCACGGGAGAGTCGGATCCGGTTGACAAGGACCTTGACGATCGGCTGTTGTCGGGTTCGCTCGTGGTCGCGGGGGAGGGAACGGCGCGCGTCGACCGGGTGGGGGCGCACTCCTACGCGAACCAATTGACGAGCGAGGCGAAGAAGTTCTCACTAGTGGCGTCGGAGCTGCGGTCATCCATCAACCGTGTCTTGATGTGGCTCACGTGGGGTATCGGGCCGCTCGCACTCCTGGTTCTGAACGCACAAATGATCGCGGAAGGCGGATGGGAGTCTGCCTTCCAGTCGGGGAAGTGGCAGAGTGCCGTTGTCGGCACGGTGGCCTCGGTTGTCTCGATGATCCCGCTCGGGCTCGTGCTCATGACGAGCATCGCATTCGCTGCCGGGGCAGTGAAACTCGCGCGCCACAAAGTGCTCGTCCAAGAACTGCCCGCCGTCGAGGGCCTCGCGCGGGTAGACATCATTTGCCTCGACAAGACCGGAACGCTCACAGCGGGCGACATCGTGTTCGACGAAGTGCACCCTGTCGGCACGGATGATGCGCCAGGGTGGGAGCGCGTGCTCGCGTGGAACGGCGCCGAGCCTGACGCCAACGCGACCGCGAAATGCCTCGGTGCGCGATTCGTGGCGGATGATCCGCTCGTGCCCACGGCACGGATCCCGTTCTCATCCGCTCGCAAGTGGAGCGCTGTCGCCTTCGCTGACGGGGCCGACGGCACGTGGGTGCTCGGCGGACCTGAGATGGTCTTCGGCGATGACCCCCGGCGCTCCTCGCTCATGGCCCGAGCGGCCGAGCTCGCTGCCACCGGTCGTCGCACGCTCGTGCTCGCGCGCTCGCCCGAGACCCTCACGCCCGGAGACGCCGAGGCAGAGGTGCGTCCGAGAGGGCTCCAACCCGTCGCACTTCTGACGTTCCGCGAGAGCATCCGGTCTGATGCCCGGGAGACCCTCGAGTATTTCGCCGCTCAGGGCGTCGCCGTTCGCATCATCTCGGGCGACAACCCGCACACGGTCGCCGCGATCGCGCGCGAGGTCGGCATCCACGCCCCGCACGGCTTCGATGCCCGCGAACTTCCGACCGATCCGACCGCGTTAGCGACCGCGTTAGCGACCGCGTTGGGTGAGAATCAGGTCTTCGGTCGTGTCACACCCGAACAGAAGCAGGCGATGGTGCTCTCGCTCAAGGCTTCCGGTCACACGGTCGCCATGACTGGCGACGGCGTCAACGACGCACTCGCGATCAAGAACGCCGACATCGGAATCGCCATGGAGACCGGCTCGGCGGCCACGAAGGCGGTGGCCCGCATTATCCTGCTCGATGGGCGCTTTTCTCACCTGCCGGGGGTGGTGGCCGAGGGCCGCCAGGTAATCGCCAACGTCGAGCGGGTGTCAATGCTCTTCCTCACCAAGACGGCCTACGCGGTCGCGCTCGCAGTTGCGTTCGGAATCCTCATGCTTGAGTTCCCGTTCCTTCCCCGCCAACTCTCGGTCACCGATGGTCTGACGATTGGCATACCGGCCTTCTTCCTGGCGCTGTTGCCGAACGGTCGTCGGTACCTTCCTGGGTTCCTACGCCGGTCTCTGACGTTCGCCGTACCTGCTGGGCTCGTGGTCGCTGCGGTCATCGTCGCCACCACTCTCCTCGGGCGATCCCTTGTGGTGCACGAGCTCGAATTGCGCACGGGAACGACTATCGCCCTGTCTTTTATCGGGCTCGCGGTGCTCGTCTCACGATCGTGGCCTTTCACGCCGATCAAGACCGCGATCGTCGCGGCGATGATTGCCGGGCTCGCTCTCGTTTTGTTGGTGCCGTTCGCGGCAGACTTCCTCTTGCTCGTCTCCCTCCCGCCCGACTTCTCAATCGCGGTCGCGTTCGTCACGGCGCTCGGCGTGGTGGGTATCGCGATCGTGCACGTCATCCACTGGAACGCTGTGATGCGCTCGGCACAGTGAGGCTGGCACGATGGGGGAATGGCTACCGAACTGCACATCACTGGCGACCCTCAGTCTGACTCCCTGCTCTCCCGTGATCCGTTAGCTCTGCTTATCGGAATGCTCCTCGACCAACAGATCCCGATGGAGACAGCCTTCGCTGGTCCGGAGAAGTTACGCGATCGCCTCGGTGCGCTCGATCCGCGCGCGATGGCGACGATGGATGCTGACGCCTTTGCCGCCGTCATGAAGCAGTCGCCCGCGGTGCATCGGTTCCCAGGGTCGATGGCGGGTCGAGTTCAGGCGCTGTGTGCAGCGGTCGTGGAGCACTGGGACGGAGACGCGTCAGAGATTTGGACGCGGGATGCACCCGATGGGCCGACCGTGCTCGGGAGGCTTCTGGCTCTCCCGGGATTCGGAGAGCAGAAGGCCAAGATTTTCCTCGCGCTGCTGGGCAAGCAGCGTGGACTTACGGCGCCGGGCTGGCGCGAGGCGGCTGGACACTACGGCGACGAGGGTTCGTACCGATCGGTAGCCGACATCGTCGACGAGGATTCCCTGCGTAGGGTGCGGGAGAACAAGAAGGCGGCAAAGGCTGCGGCGAAGAAGTAACCAGCCGACGCTCCGACGCCCCTGGTCAACGCCGAGCCACTAGCATTCATGCGAGCGGTCAGCCCGACCGGCTCGTGAGAGAGGACATCGTGCGCGTCGTTTTCGCCATCGCCAGGGTCGCTGTTGCGGCCGCCATCGTTGCCGCGGTAGTGGGCCAGCTCATCACGAGCCTCACCTTCTGGCCCACGGTCGGTGTCAGCAACATCCCGCTCGCTCTCACGAATTTTTTCAGCTTCTTCACGATCCTCTCGAATGTCGGCACCGTCGTCGTCATGCTTATCGGCGCGGCGCTTCTGGTCATGCGCAGCGGAGAGGATCCCCATTGGTTCGCGATCTTGCGCGTCTGCATCGTCACCTACATGGGTGTCACGGGCATCGTCTACAACCTCCTGCTGCGTAACATCGAGCTTCCCCAGGGGGCGACTCTCGGGTGGTCGAATGAGATTCTGCACGTGGTCGCGCCCATACTCGTCGTGCTCGACTGGATAGTGGCCCCGGGGCGGCGTCCGCTCGCGTTCACCACCCTGTGGCGCGTGGTGATCTTCCCGATCGTGTGGGCGGTATACACCCTCGTCCGTGGACCGCTGACTCCCAATGAGCAGACGGGGGAACCGTACTGGTACCCCTATCCGTTCCTCAATCCGAACCTCTCCCCGAACGGATACCTCTCAGTTGCGTTCTACGTGATCCTCATCGCCGTCTTCATCTGCGCTGTTGGCGCGGGGGCGATCTGGATTTCGAAACGCAAGCCGATCGTGTCGAACTAGCCTCTAGGCCGGATGAGCTACTACGGCGCTACCGCGGCCGTCGATGCTGTCCAGCGAGTCTCCGTACCCCCCGAGTTGCTGATCGTGACCGCGTAGCTCACGAACTGACCGGCATCGCTTGCCGCGAGCACGTAGGTCGTAGCGGTCGCTCCGGCGATAGCCGTGCACCCGGCGGGGGCGGATGATGCCACCGCCGCGACCGCAGTGGTGCAGGTGTACCACGCCGAGGTGGTCGTAGTCGGTGTCGTCGCGGGAGTGCGCGAACTGAGGTGCGCCCAGGTGGCGGGACCGACAATGCCATCCACGACGAGTCCGTTGGCGGCCTGATACTGGCGAACGTTCGCCGTCGTCTGGCTGCCGTAGATTCCGTCAATGTCTGTCGGGATTCCCGCCTGCGTGAGACTCCACTGGATTTGCATGACGTTGTAGCCCTGGTAGGTGCGGGTCGAGTTCGGTCCCGAAGGCACGAAGGGAGTGGGGGTGGTCGCGGTTGGCCCGGTCCACGTGCCCGCGGACCCTGTCAGGGTGGATCCAACGCTCGCGGTCCCCGTGATGGAAGGCTCGCCGGTCGGCGCGGGCGGAACCGTCGCAGCCGTCACGGCAGTCGTCGAGGCGGTCCAGCGCGTTGCCGAGCCGGCAGAGTTGGTCGCGTTGACTCCGACGAGGATGTACTTATCCACGTCGCCCGCAACGGGAGCGTAGCTTTGCGAAGTAGCTCCACCGATGGCCTGGCAGCCAGCGGGTGGTGTCGAACTCGCGACGGCGACCTGGGCTGAGCAGACGTACCACGCGCTCGTCGTGCTGGGAGCAGGCGTCCCCGACCACGCACCAGCGGTGGCGGTGAGCGTCGCGCCGACGATGGCATCTCCAGACACAGCGGGATCACCCGTGACGCTCGGAGCGGTGGCGACGGGAGCGGCGTTGACAGCGGCTGTCGATGCCGTCCACACCGTAGTAGCGCCCAGGCTGTTGGTTGCGGTGACCGCACCGACGACGAACTTACCCACCGCGTCCGCAGTGATCGACCACGTCGCAGCGGTCGCACCGGGGATGACGGAACAGTTCGCGGCGAGGGTCGTCGAGGGAGTCGCCACGGCCGCCGAGCAGAGAGCCCAGCCGTACGTCAGGGTCGGGGCGGGCGCACCGGACCAGGTGCCATCGCTCGTCGTGAGGGTGTTACCCACGGTCGTGTCACCCGCGACACCAGGAGCGACGTCGTTTGCGGGAGTCCCAGCGACCCCGACAGTCGACACCGACCACTTGGTCGCGGCTCCCGCAATGTTTTTTGCGGTCACGGCGAAGGAGACGAACTTGCCAGCCTGCGCGGCGTTGACCGCAAAGCTCGCGGCCGCGGCCCCAGCGATGGGCGCGCATCCGGCGGGCTGGCTCGTCGATGATGCCGTGACGGCGGCCGAGCACGAGTACCAGGCGTAGACGAAAGTCGCAGGAGCATTGACCACCGAGCTCATGTGGCCCC
>CAYZHZ010000106.1:1129-10238 GCA_964477625.1 uncultured Salinibacterium sp. | reverse complement strand
CCGCCGGAGGCGGCTACTCGACCACCGGTGCTGCAGGCCGCTAGGCCTTCAATCGTTTCGTGCGCCTGCTGGGACGGTACTTGAATTCAGCAACAGAGGCCAAGAAGATCCGCGACCTCTGTCACCGCGCTACGTCTGAGCACATCAAGCGAACACGCCGCACCGTTGTTCCCGGGCCAGTGCGGCTCACCAAGGACCAGAACGCGCATATCGTGGCGCTCTACCAGGCCGGGCGCACTCCCACTCAGATCGCGACCGAGCTCGGCACAACCGAGTGGACGGTTCAGAACCGGAATGGTATCGAGCGGCGCCCGATCGGCATGACATCCGCCGACATCGAGGAAGCGCTGCGTCTCAACGATGAGGGCGTGCCGATCACGCAGCTTGCCGAGCAGTTCAACCGATCTTGGAAGACGGTCGCCAAGGAACTTCGCAATGCACGGGCTCGAGGTTCTCGGCTCGTAGTTGAGTAGGATCTCCGGGATCTAGTCGACCTCGAGCGGATGAACAGGCGTCAGGAACCCCACGCGATCTAGAATTCTGCGATCACAGTCCAGGTAACTCCACGATCATCGGATCGTTGGACTCCGTCGATCCCGGCAACAACGAGAGCCCCTCCGCGTCCCACCGATAGGGCTTCCGTACCTGGTGGAGCCAGTCCGGCTGAGATCCATGTAGAACCATCGGTGCTCGTGTGCACGACACCTTCAATGTCGAGTCCCGCCAGGAACGCGGCGGATGAAGTACCGGTCGGGCTCGACGCGATGAGCAGCAAGGGCGGAGCAGCAGAGACCGGGGCGAAAGTTGCGCCGTCGTCGATGCTGACTTGTAGGCCTTGCTCGGTGGTTGCGTACAGCCGCTCAGCTCGCGCATCCCAGCTCAGGGAGCGCGCGCCGATCACAGCGCCGACAGTCCAAGTTTGCCCGCCATCTCGGCTTACGATGACGCGCCCACTCATTGAGTCGATCCCGGCGAGAGCCGAGGTTGGTCCGGGTACTCCCGCGCCCGTCATGCTGTGGAAGTCCACCTCGCCTTCCAGCGACACTGGTACGAACTCGCGGCCGTGCAGATCGGTCTGGTACACCCCGATATTCGGCGCGGTGTCCGCGCCCGGAGCCGGATGGCCGGAGAAGTAGATGGTGTCGTCGAGCCTCGTCATGGCCATGACATCGCCCATCCACTCGCCGAGCCGTTCGACCGAGCCGTATCCCGCGAGGGCGCCTCCGGCGGCCTCTGGCCCAGTGCTCCCGGCCGTGACGCGGAGGATCCCCTCGTGTGTCGCCACGTAGATCGCGCTCCGCTCATCATCGAGATCGACGGCGTGCACGTGCGTCACCACGATCGGCGGGGCTGACGCGGTGCAGCCCGCGAGCGCGACCACGAGAGCAACCACCGCACCAATAGGCCCCGCGACTGCCGGCCGCATCAGGAGTCGAGCATCGAGCGCATCTGCTCGATCTCAGCGGCCTGACTTACGATGATGCTTTCGGCGAGCTCACGCACCCCGGGGTGCTCACCGTCGTCGATCAGATCCTCGGCCATGTCGATCGCGCCTTCATGGTGCACGATCATCTGTCGCAGGAAAAGCTCCTCAGCCTCAGGCCCACTCGCATCTTCGAGCGCCCTCATGTCCTCATCGGTCATGCCGTCCATGCCCCCATGGTCCATGCCGTCCATCGACCCCATGCCGGGAACGCCCCAGTCGTCGAGCCACGCCTCCATCTGCTCGATCTCGGGGCCCTGCGCGGCCTTGATCTGTTCAGCCAACTCGACGACCTCGGGATCGATTCCCGACTTCGAGAGGAGCAGGTCACTCATCTCGATTGCCCCCTCGTGGTGCGGGATCATCATCTGCACGAACATGACGTCAGCCATGTTGGCGCCCGAGTCTTCATCAGGCCCCGTGGGAGTGGAGCATGCAGCGAGCCCTAGTAAGGCAATGAGTGCGGCCGCGCCCGTCGCGAGCGCGCGAATTCCTGATGACTTCTTCATCGTTCGTCTTCTTTCGTTAGTAGTGGTCGAATGCATCGGTCGCTCTCGCGCAACATCTCGTCTTACGAACGCACCAGCCTCGCGATTGCCTGGGTGGCTTCGTCAAGCTTCGCTTCGGCCACATCTCCGCCCGCGCGGACGGCGTCCGCCACGCAGTGCTTCAAGTGCTCGTCAAGAAGCCCCACTGCCACCCCTTGCAAGGCACTCGTGAGCGCCGAGATCTGGGTGAGGATATCGATGCAGTACTGCTCCTCGTCGATCATGCGATGCACCCCCCTCGCCTGCCCCTCGATGCGCTTGAGGCGTGCGAGGTACTTGTCTTTGTCAGAGATGTACCCGTGGTGTGCGTGACTATCCGACATGTGTGGCCTCCTTCTTCTCTTCGGTGCGAGCGCCGAGTATCTCGCGTGCACTGGTTTCCGGTCGCAGGTCCAGGCGACGCAGCACCTGCGCGTTGAGCGCCACGACAATGGTTGACAGTGACATCAGGACCGCTCCGATCGACATCGGGAGGACGAATCCGATCGGTGCGAGCACGCCCGCGGCAAGCGGCACTGACAGCAGGTTGTAGCCGGCCGCCCACCAGAGGTTCTGCTTCATCTTCCGGTACGAGGCGTTCGACAGTTGGATGACCGAGAGCACGGAGCGCGGGTCGGAGCTTGCCAGGATGACACCTGCAGAGGCGATGGCAACGTCGGTTCCCGCGCCGATCGCGATGCCGACGTCGGCCTGCGCCAACGCGGGGGCATCGTTGACTCCGTCTCCGACCATCGCCACCTTTCGACCCTCCGACTGGAGTTCGCGCACCTTCGCCGACTTGTCCTCCGGGCGAACTCCCGCGAAGACGCGATCGATGCCGAGTTCGGTTGCCACCGTCTGCGCGACTGCTTCAGCATCCCCGGTGATCATGACAACCTCACGCCCGAGGGCGTGGAGCGCATCGACCGCTTGGCGGGACTCCTCGCGGATGCCATCTGCAAGCCGAAGCGCGCCGATGACCTTGCCGTCTGAGATGACATGAAGGATGATCGCCCCGGTCTTGCGCCACACGTCGGCGACCGGGAGTTCAGTGGCGTCCTCCTCGCCGAGCAGATGAGGACCACCCACGCGGACCTTCTTGCCCTCGACCGTGGCTGTTACGCCGACGGCGGGTGAGGAGCTGAAGTCCGTCGCCTTGGGAACAGCGATACCACGCTCGCGAGCTGACTCGACGATGGCGCGTGCCAGCGGATGCTCGGAGTCAGACTCGGCCGCGGCGGACCATGCGAGCAACTCGTCTTCCGTGACATCCCCCACCACCTCGATAGCGGTGACTGTCGGCTCACCCTTGGTGAGCGTTCCCGTCTTGTCGAACAGGATGGTGTCGACGGTACGCATGCTCTCAAGCGCGAGCCGGTCCTTGATTAGCACGCCTCCGCGCGCCGCCCGCTCGGTCGCAATCGAGACGACGAGCGGAATCGCGAGCCCCAGTGCGTGCGGGCAGGCGATGACCAAGACGGTGATCGTGCGGATGATCGCCTCGTCGGGAAAGCCAACCAGATTCCACACGATGAGCGTGACGACACCAGCACCGAGCGCGAACCAGAACAGAAGCGCTGCTGCGCGATCGGCAATCCGCTGAGCGCGCGAGGACGAGTTCTGTGCCTCGGCAACCAAGCGCTGGATGCCCGCCAGCGTGGTGTTGTCACCTACTGCGGTGATCTCGACGCGAATTGAGGAGTCGGTCGCGATGGTGCCGGCCACGACTGTTGCACCTTCGTCGCGGCGTACGGTCTTGGACTCGCCAGTGATCATCGACTCGTCCATGCTGGCCGAACCCGACACAACGCGACCGTCGGCCGGAACTCGACCGCCGGGGCGAACAACAACAACGTCACCGACCTGGAGATCCGCCGGAGCGACCGTGCGGGTGCTGTCGCCGTCGACAACCTCGGCCTCGTCGGGCAGCAGCGCTGCCAGCGAATCGAGTGCCGATGTCGTCTGCGCCAGTGACCGCATCTCGATCCAGTGACCGAGGAGCATGATCACGATCAGGAGCGCGAGCTCCCACCAGAAGTCGAGCTCGTGATCGAGTAGGCCGAAGGTGGCGCCAAGGGACGCGATGAACGCCACCGTGATGGCAAGCCCGATCAGCAGCATCATGCCCGGTTTAAGCGCACGGATCTCGGCGACCGCGCCCGTTAGGAACGGCCAGCCACCCCAGAAGAACATGACCGTGCCGAGCACCGGCGAGATCCAGTTCACCCACGTGGCGTCGGGCAGCTCGTAACCGAGCAGCATCGCGAACATGCCCGAAAAGGCCACCACCGGCACCGCGAGCCCCAGCATGATCCAGAAGAGCCGACGGAACTGCCCGACATGGTCGCCGTGACCCGCATGGTCGCCGTGACCCGCATGGCCGCCGTGACCCATGGCGGCATGGCCCATGTCCCCGTGCCCGCCGTGCGCGGCGTGATCGTCAGGCTGATGTGCGGCGTGGTCGTGGGAGCCATGGTCCGGACCGGCAACCTCGTGCGCGCTGTGGTCATTGTGCGCGTGATCCATCGACGCGTGGTCGTGGTGAGCGTGTTCGCTGTGGTCGTGCTGGGGAGAGGCCGATGCACGCTGCGCCAGCACTTCGCGCGGCGACGGCAGCGCGCGCGCGGCAACGACGAATCGTTCGGGGTCGGCGTCGAAGCGCGGACCGCAGCCCGCGCAGCACAACCAGTAGCGCTCGCCGTCGTAGTCCCGATAGAAGCCGGCCTCTTCGGCTTCGCTCTTCACGACGACGTTCTTGGGCATCACCGGGCAGACGGCGAGGTCTTGTTCCGAAGCGCTCAAGGCGATGTCTGGCGTGTGGTCATGGCTGTGTGCCATCAAGTCCTCCATACCCATAGGGGGTTACCCTATCTACTATACCCCCTAGGGGTATCAAAGACAAGGCCCGCCGGGCGGCCAACCTCCGCTGAGGACAGTCATGACTGTAATAGTCAGCGTATGCTGACCATTCCGTCACGACTTGATGTGATGCACCGCCTCGGCCGGGCGATGGCGGATCCCAACCGCTCCCGGATTCTGATGAGCCTGCTGGGAGGCCCGGGTTATCCGGGCGAGCTGGCCAAAGAGCTCGAGCTCACCCGCCCGAACGTCTCCACTCACCTGACCTGTCTGCGCGGTTGCGGCCTCGTCGTCGCCGTACCGGAGGGGCGCCAGACCCGGTATGAAATTGCCGACGCGCATCTCACGATCGCACTCTCATCTCTCGTGAACGTGGTCCTCGCCGTTGACGAGGGCGCGCCTTGCAGTAACGACTCATGTGACGTGCCCGGATGCTGCGACTGAGCATCCCGAGACCGCCCGATAACAACGGACGGGGAAGGAGGCCATGATGGCCGAATGTTGCGACGCAAGTTGCTGCACCGCAGAATGCGCGGACGGTTGCGCCTGCTGCTGACCGTTGCGCTGAAGGACTCCCCGCCGAGCGAGCTTGGCGGGGAGTCTTTCCGTCGGCCCGACCGCGGGAAGACGCCGTGTGCGGCGGTCAGCCCCCAGAGCCTCTCGCGGTTCAGTATTCCGGTCGGTATTCCGATCGGTGCCCCTGGAGGGACTCGAACCCCCAACCCTTTCCTTAGGACGGAACTGCTCTTCCATTGAGCTACAGAGGCCGGCGGAACCAGTTTAGGCGGGGGGCGGGTACAGGAACGCCACCACCGAAGAGGCGGGGAGCGTGCGCTGACCGTACTGACCGGGGATGTAGTTGTACTCCTCGATCGTCACCGTACCGTCCGCGTTCACCGACTTGACGTAGGCGATGTGATTACCGCCGGTGTAGGCGACAGCGCCCACCACGGGAGTCTTCGAGACCGGCCAGCCCTTCGCCTGCCAGGCATACATCCACTGGCCGCCGTTACCGCCCGTGGGGGTGAGGTTCGACCAGACCCACTTGAACGGCGGGGCGTAGTACCCGGCGTCGCGGTTCAGGCGCCACGCCACGAAGTCGACACACTCGCGGTAGTAGTAGTTCAGGGGCGAAAGACCACCACCCTGGTCATCGGTCAACTCATACGGCCACGGGTAGTCGTCACCCATCTCGCGGGCACCCGAAGCCAGGTAGGCGGCGTTGTTCTGGGCGCGCAGGGCATCCTTCGACATCTGCGCCAGCTGCTCGGGGGTCGTCGCCTTGTAGCCGTCGCGAACGGTGGTCGCGGCAACCGCGTCATCCGAGACGACAATCGACTGGGCATCCGCATCGCTCGTCGTCGACGCGGTGAGCTCGGGGGCCACGAGGGCGTAAGCGGGCAGACCCGCCACCGCGAACATGCCGCCCACGACCGCCATGGTCGCGAGAACGCTCAGCGGGTTCTTGCGGGGAGGCTTCGGAGCCGACTTTCGCATCGCCGCGATCTCACGACGACCCAGCTTGCGAGCCGGAACCAACCGAACCTCGATGGGTGCCGAAGCGATCTGGGTGGATGCCCGAGCCACACTCTTGCGGTCAGCCGACGGACGCGACAGCCTCTGCCGTTGCGCCCGCTGCTTCTCCTGCTTGGCAACCTGCCGCTTCGACAGACCCGAGGATGATGCGCGCGACGCACCCGCGCGCGATTCACGAACCATCGACTCGCGCATCGCGCGGCGGGAAACATGCTGCACCTGCTCGGCAGGAGCGTCGGCCGGGGTCCCGGGTGCACCGAAGGTGAAGAGGTCATCCATTTCGTTGGATGGCGTCACATCGGGCACGAAACTATTCCCTTCGGGGATTCTTGGGGACCTACCGAGGTTACCGGCAATGCGAGGGGGTGTCTAATTGTCACGACACGATAACGGGCGATTCCCAGGAAGCCGTTATGCGCGGAAATCACGCTGCGGGAGCGAGGTACTCCTCCCAGCTCGGCAAAGCCCGCTCGATGCCGCGAACCAACCAGCTCGTGCCGTGCGGGGGGCGTGGAATCGACCGAAGCTGCCAACTCATCTCCTGGGGCGTGCGGTCGCCCTTGATGTTGTTGCACTTGAGACAGCACGCCACGAGGTTCTCCCAACTGTCCTTACCCCCACGCGAGCGGGGCACAACGTGGTCGATCGTGTTCGCCGAGTTGCCGCAGTACGCGCACCGGTTGTTGTCGCGGCGCAGAACACCGCGGCGCGACACCGGAACGTGACGCCCACTCGGCACACGCACGTAGGTGCGAAGAATAATGACGGATGGCCGCTCCCACGCCCCCGTCGAGCCCCACACCGGATTATCCGCATCCGCGGCGACGACCGTCGCCTTCTGATTCATGACGAGCACGAGGGCCCTCTTGAAGGAGACCACTGCCAGGGGTTCGTACCCGGCATTCAAAACCAGTGTGCGCAAGGTGCATCCTCTCGAAAGAGCCTGCACGGCTTGCAGGCTTCCGACACCTGGGTGCTACGGGTGAGAGAGTCGCAGAAAACACGAAAGGCACCGTCAATCGACGATGCCTTCAGTCACTTCCTGCCGCGACGTATGAAGAAGTGCGCGCGAACATCCACGGTTTGGATGCTGCACCAACTCGACATTCGTACACTCCGGTTCACTCGTGAACTCTCAGGGCTTCAGGGTAACCCAGGAAAGCCGCAACATCCGGAGGTGGCACGCCAAACCTCGGTGAACTGGAAGTGACGAGCGTGGTCCCAGCGCGGAGGCGGGGATTCCCCGCCAGACAACTCAAATGCCGATGCGAACGATGTAGTAGTCGTCGGTGTAGATGGGGCGCACGACCACCGAACGGCCCGCGGAGGGCGCATCGATGAAGGTCCCGTTGCCGAGGTAGATGCCGTTGTGGCCCGCCATCGTGACGATGTCACCCGGCAGCGCCGCCTCGCGCGCAATGGGGGTGCCCATCGCGGCGATGCCCGAGACCGAGTGCGGCAGGCTGATGCCGAACTGCGCGTACACGTACAGAACGAGGCCCGAGCAGTCGAAGCCCGACGGGTCGGCACCACCGTAGGCGTACGGCACACCCTGGTACTGCAGCGCGACGCTGGCTACCTGAGCGAGATCGAAGTTGGGGTACGGCGGGTTGGCGAGGAAGTCGGCGGCCGACGGGCCCGAGTACGAGGCGTACGCGGCGGCGAGGGCGGCGCGCTGCATCTCGGCTGCGGATGTTGCGGCGAACGCGTCGCGGGCGACGGCGACACTCGTGGCCGTCTCATCCACCTCAATCGACTGTGCGTTGTTCGTCTTCAGGTTCTGCAGCTCGATCGAGGCCTCGGCAGCGGTGCGGTCCTCGACGGGCGCGAACGCGTAGGCGGGGAGGGCGACGGTCGCGAAGAGACCGGGAACCACGAAAGCCGTGACGGCGACGCTGAGGATGCTCGACTTGCGCTTCGACGGGGAAGCAGAAGGAGCGCGGAACGCGGCGGGTACCGGTGTCGTCTCGGGTGATTCGGGTTGTGCGGTGACCTGCTTACGCAAGAAACCGGGTAGTGCTTTTGCCAAGAGATCTGACCTCCTGCGCCTCGGCAGCCCTACTTCGCTGCCCCATCCGTTTCGTATAAGTTCACGTACCTCGAGCGGAGACGGGTTAACGAGACGCTCTGCCGAGGGTCCTTTTGACCGGACTTCTGGTCGATGAGGACCTAGCTACTGTACGTGACCACTTACCGGTTGTCACAGTCGGGGAAGCTGGGCATCCGCCTAGAGGATGAATCTCGACTGCGCTCGATCACCGATAGACCGGCGCGGGATGACCTGTGGTCGAGCGTGTCGAGACCTTCTCAGCGGGCGACGAAGATGTGCACGGCGACCTCGTTGGGCAGCTCGAGCCCCTCACCGAAGCCGTCGACCTGCACGAAGACGTAGCTGCCGGCCGCCGAGATCGTCGCGGTCGCCCCCGGCATGACGCCAGCGTTCTGAAGCTGCTGCAGCAGTTCCGGCTCGAACTGCACGGGCTCCCCGAGGCGGCGGATGACACCCGTGACGGCCGCGCCCGACTCGCCGACCCGCTCGACGATGTTGACGACACCATCCATGAACGCGGGTGCCGGCTTGTCGCCGAGTTCCTCGAGGCCGGGGATCGGGTTGCCGTAAGGCGACTCGGTCGGGTGGTCGAGCATCTCGAGCAGTCGCCGCTCGACCTGCTCGCTCATGACGTGCTCCCACCGGCACGCCTCG
>CAYZHZ010000106.1:0-1119 GCA_964477625.1 uncultured Salinibacterium sp. | reverse complement strand
GCAGGCCTCGTCGTGCACGTAGGCCCACTCGAGTCCGATGACGTCGGCGAGCAGGCGTTCCGCGAGTCGGTGCTTACGCATGACGTGGATGGCCCGCTGACGCCCCTCGGTCGTGAGCTCGAGGTGGCGATCGCCCTCCACCCGCACGAGACCGTCGCGCTCCATGCGACCGATGGTCTGCGACACCGTCGGGCCGGAGTGGCCGAGACGCTCCGAGATGCGGGCGCGCAGGGGCACGATGTGCTCCTCCTCGAGGTCGAGGATGGTGCGCAGGTACATCTCCGTGGTGTCGACGAGGTCCGTCATACGGTCCAGCCTAACGGCAGCCAACAATAGGATTGGCGCATGCCCACGCTGACCATTCCCTCTTCTCTGCTGCCCGCCGACGGACGGTTCGGATGCGGTCCATCCAAGGTGCGTCAGGAGCAGCTCGACCACGTCGCGGGCGCCGGCGCCGCGCTCATGGGCACCTCCCACCGGCAGGCTCCCATCAAGGATCTCGTCGGTCGGGTGCGCGAGGGCCTCGGCGAACTCTTCCGCATTCCCGACGGCTACGAGGTCATCCTGGGCAATGGCGGCTCCACCGCGTTCTGGGACATGGCGGCCTTCTCCCTCATCGAGAAGCGCAGCGAGAACCTCACGTTCGGCGAGTTCGGCTCCAAGTTCGCCCAAGCCGCATCCGCACCCTTCCTTGAGGCTCCGCACGTGATCGATGCACCCGCGGGCTCGCGCGCTGAGGTGGCGATAGTCGACGGCGTGGACGTGTACGCCTGGCCGCAGAACGAGACATCGACGGGGGTCTCTGCCCCCGTCATCCGTGTGGATGCTGACGCGCTCACCGTGATCGACGCGACGAGCGCCGCCGGGGGAATCGACTTCGACGCCTCGCAGACCGACGTGTACTACTTCGCCCCGCAGAAGAACTTCGCGGCCGACGGCGGACTGTGGTTTGCCCTGTTCTCCCCCGCCGCGATCGAGCGCGTCTCGTCGATCGCGGGCAGTGGCCGCTACATTCCCGAGTTCCTCTCCCTCAAGAACGCGATCGACAACTCGCGCCTCAACCAGACCCTCAACACCCCCGCGCTTGCGACCCTGCTCATGCTCGAGTCACAGGTCGAC
>CAYZHZ010000105.1:302-10330 GCA_964477625.1 uncultured Salinibacterium sp. | reverse complement strand
GAGTCGGCGTAGTAGCTCAGGATCACCGAGGAGTTCTGGGCGGGACCGAGGAGGCCCGCGTAGTTCTCGTTCGGCACGAACTCGATGGTCTTGTTGAAGTCGTAGCTCGCGATCGAGTACTGACCGTTGAACGCGTTGCCCGCGACGATGTCGTCGTCCGGGGTGAGCTCGGTGGCCGAGAAGACATCCTCGTCCACGATCGCGCCCGGGAAGGTCGACAGGATCTGCGGGAACACCTGGTCGTTCTCCGCCTTGAGGGTGAAGACGACAGTCAGGTCATCCACGACCTCGGTGGAGTCGAGGTTGTAGAGCAGGCTCGAGGGACCGTCGGGCGCCGCGATGGCGAGCTGGCGGTCAAACGTGAACTTCACGTCGGAAGCAGTCAGGTCGTTTCCGTTGGCGAACTTGAGGTCAGGCTTGAGCGTGACCGTGTACTCGTTCGGGCTCGTGAATTCGGCCGACTCAGCGAGGTCAGGCTCGACATCGGGCGTACCCAGCGGGGAGTTGAGGAGGAACCCGTAGATCTGGTTCTGAACGGCGAACGAGCCGTTGTCGTACGAACCGGCGGGGTCGAGGGTCACGACCTTGTCGGTCGTGCCGACGAGGATCGCTCCGTCGTCGGATCCGCCGGTGCTGCCGCCCGTCGCGCAACCCGCGAGGGTGAGCGCGAAGACGGCGGAGCCGGCGAGGATACCGAGTGCGCGAGTGCGCGTGGTTGCGGATGTCATATCCGTCTACCTCTTCCTGTTGATGGCAAGGAACGCTGGCGGCGCACAAAAAGGGCGCCTCGCGTTGCTGTGTGTTTAGGTGTAACACACATGCCTCGGGGCCCGAGAGTCGATGCCGTCCCGCGCGACGAATATTTACCGGAACGCAATAAACGTGCGCGGTATGCAAGATTTATTCGTCGCGAAGCGCCCGGCGTTCCGACTCGATACGCACCAGATCGCGCTGAACCTGGCCGTATCGTTCGGGGTCGGACGCGGCGTCGATGCGCTGCATCGCGCCGAGCAGGTCGCGCTTCTGACGCAACAGATCGCGGTCGATGAGCGAGGTCGTCACCCCGCGACAGTACGTCGCGATGAGCTCCTCGCGCTCCGGGATGGGGGCGACGCCGAGCTGCTTGACGAGCGTTGCGAACGGTGGAGGAACTTCGCCCGCGACACGGGAGAGCCAGTCGGCGGAGGCCGCAGGATCCGACGCCACCCCGACCGTGGTGGCTATGGCGTCGCGGACGACCGCGAGCGTGTTGTCCACGAACGCCACCTGTGCCGCTCGACGAATAAGGTCGGCGCCCACGTGATCCGGGTATTGCAGAATCGCCATGAGCGCGTCACGCTCGAGCCGAGTGGCGGGGTCAGTCGGCAGCCGCATGAGGTCGGGCGCGTCGGGCGCCGGCGGTGCGGTCAGGAGGGGCTCGTCTCGGCGGGCGTCTGAGCTGCGAGTTTCTGAGCCGCGTGCGTCGGTGGATGATGCGCGCGGAACCGATCCGCTCGACGCCGCGGTCACGGCTCGCTGCACCTCCCCCGGCTCCATACCCAGCCAGCCCGCGAGGTTGCGAACATACCCGACCGCGAGGGCACGGTCCCTGATTCCGGCGACGACGGGAGCGGCACCGCGCAGGGCCGCGACGCGCCCCTCGACCGTCTCGAGATCGTGAGCGGCGAGCACGCGTCGGATCATGAACTCGAACATGGGTTTGCGCGTCTTGATGAGGCGGCGAACCGCGTCGTCACCGCGATTGAGGCGGAGATCGCAGGGATCGAGATTGTCGGGCGCGACCGCGACGAAGGTTTGCGCCGCGAAGCGCTGCTCCTCGGCGAAGGCCCGGCTCGCGGCCTTCTGACCTGCCTCGTCGGGGTCGAACGTGAAGATGACCTCCCCCGTGCCCGTCGTATCGGCGTTGTCCACGTCACCGATTACCCGGCGGACGATCTTGATGTGGTCGACGCCGAACGCCGTTCCACACGTGGCTACGGCTGTCGTGACCCCCGCGAGGTGGCACGCCATGACGTCGGTGTAGCCCTCGACGACCACCACCTGGCGACCGCGTGCGATATCGCGCTTGGCGAGATCGAGCCCGTAGAGCACCTGACTCTTGTGGTACACCGCAGTCTCTGGGGTGTTCAGGTACTTGGGTCCGTTGTCGTCGTCGAGCAGTTTGCGCGCGCCAAAACCCAGGGTCTGCCCTGTGACATCGCGGATCGGCCAAATGAGACGGCCGCGGAAGCGGTCGTACACGTCGCCGCGATCACCCTTGCCGAGCAGCCCGGCCGTGATGAGTTCCTCCTGCGTGTACCCGAGCGACTGCAGGTGCTTGCCGAGCGCGCCCCCGCGCGGGGCGAATCCGATTCCGAACCGTTCGGCCGCCGACTGATCGAAGCCGCGTTCGCCCAAGAACCGCCGTCCGGGCTCAGCCTCGGGAGAAGCGAGCTGCGCGATGAAGAAGTCCTCCGCAGCCTTGTTGGCTGCCAGGATGCGTGCGCGATTGCCGTGATCGGTCGCGGCGCCGCCGTCCTCGTAGTGGAGCTCGTAACCGATACGGCCGGCCATCCGCTCCACGGCTTCCTGGAACGACACGTGGTCCATCTTCTGCAGGAACGTGAAGACATCCCCGCCCTCGCCACAGCCGAAACAGTGATAGAAACCCACCTGCGGGCGAACGTGGAAACTGGGGCTGCGCTCTTCGTGGAACGGGCAGAGCCCCTTCATCGACCCCACGCCCGCGCTCTTCAGACTCACGTAGTCGCCGACGATATCGGCGAGATTGGTGCGCGAACGCACCTCGTCGATGTCGCTTCGTCGGATCAGGCCAGCCACGTGTTGATTGTAGGCGGGGGTTTCGATGCGTCGCTGCGCGACTACTCAACCACCGGCGCTAGCCGACGAGACGCTCGTGCCAGGCCATCGCGGACTGGTCGGTGAGCGACGCGACCTGGTCGACGACGGCGCGTTTGCGCTGCTCGTCTGTGCGCGCGTCATTCCAGTCTGCTGTGAAGCCGGTGTCGAGATGGGCGGGAGCCGACCAGAGCAGGACATCCGCCAGTTCGGACAGGATGTCGCGCTGCTGAGCGTAGATGGGACGCCTCGCGTTGGTCGACATGACGAAAGCGGCGACGATGCCCTTGAGCACGGCGATCTCCGCCTGGATCTCGCGTGGCACAACGATGTCGGCTCCGAACCGGGCGAGGGATGCCGCCGGAAACGTCTCGCGGGTCGCCTGCACCGCAGCCCCGGCAAACCGGCCGATGAGCTGACTCGTGAGGTTCTTCAGTCTGCCGTGAGCCTGGCGGCTGCCGTCCCACACGTCGATCCAGAACGGCAGGTTGTCCAGGCGGTCGAAGGCCGCGATGAGCTCGTCGTGGTTCACCTCGCCGCCGATCCAGGCGAACATCGAGTTGACGAGGTCGTCGTGGTCGACGCGAGCGCCCAGCGCCGTAACATCCACGTAGCCGTTGACGATCGCGTCCTCGAAGTCGTGCACCGAGTACCCGATGTCGTCGGCGAGGTCCATGACCTGTGCCTCGATACAGCGCTGCCGGTCGGGGGCGTCTTGACGCAGCCACTCGAACGCCGCGGTGTCGTCGTCGTAGAAGCCGTACTTCATGCGACCGCTCGGATCGGGAACGCCCTGCGCGCGCGGCCACGGATACTTGCAGCTCGCGTCGAGACTCGCGCGCGTGAGATTCAGCCCGTAGCTGCGCCCATCGTCGCCGAAGACCTTCGGCTCGATCCGAGTGAGCAGGCGAAGAGTCTGCGCGTTGCCCTCAAAGCCCCCGATGTCCGATGCCCAGTCGTTGAGTGCCCGCTCACCGTTGTGACCGAAGGGCGGGTGACCGAGATCGTGGGCGAGGCAAGCGGTGTCGACGATGTCGGGGTCGAGTTCGAGACTGAGACCGAGCTCGCGGCCCACCTGGGCGACCTCGAGCGAGTGGGTGAGCCGATTTCGCGCGAAGTCCAGGCCCGCCGTCGGACTCAGCACCTGCGTCTTGGCAGCGAGCCGACGCAGGGCGCTCGAGTGCAAAACGCGTGCACGATCGCGTGCGAAGTCGCTCCGTCGACTCGAATGTTCCTCGGGCAACCAGCGCTCGGCATCGAAGGCGGAGTAGCGGGCCACGCCGCGATCGTCCGCCGCGAGATTATCCGCCACTAGTGCTGAGCTCCGCTTCGGTGAGCTCCGCGCGGTGCGTCTCCTGCAGTTCGCGGCTGTCGAGCCACCCCTGAGGGAGCGTCGGGTTCTTGGGCGTACCTGCGCGACCGCGCTGACCTTCGGCGTCGGCCCCCGGGTACGGCTGATCGTGGTCGAGCTTGGCGAGCAACTCATCGATATGGGCGAGGTCCCTGACGGAGGCGAGTGCCGCGCGCAGCTCTCCCCCCACCGAGTAGCCCTTGAAGTACCACGCGACGTGCTTGCGGATGTCCCGGCACGCGCGATCCTCATCCTCGAAGAACTCCACCAGTAGCTCCGCGTGGCGGCGAAACGCCTGCGCGACCTCCCCGAGCGAGGGCATCGCCTTGACACTCTCACCGCGGAATGCCGCCGCCAGGTCGCCAAACAGCCACGGGCGGCCGAGGCATCCGCGACCGACGACAACCCCGTCGCACCCGGTTTCGTCGACCATGCGCAAGGCATCCTCGGCCGACCAGATGTCACCGTTGCCGAGGATCGGGGTGTCGGTGATCGTGCTCTTGAGTTTCTCGATCGCCGACCAGTCGGCGGTACCCGAGTAGAACTCTGCGGCGGTGCGCGCGTGGAGCGCGATGCTCGCGACCCCCGCGCCGGAGGCCGCGCGCGCGGCTTCAAGGTACGTCAAATGATCGGCGTCGATGCCCTTGCGCATCTTGACCGTGAGGGGAACATCGCCCGCCGCCTGAACGGCGCGTTCCACGATGTCGCGGAACAGTCCGAGCTTCCAGGGGAGAGCCGCGCCACCGCCCTTGCGCGTGACCTTGGGCACCGGGCATCCGAAGTTCAAGTCGATGTGGTCGGCGCGGTCTTCGGCCACCAGCATCGTGACGGCCTCCGCGACGGTCTTGGGGTCGACGCCGTAGAGCTGGATGCTGCGCGGTGTCTCCGACTCGTGGTGGCGGATGAGGCGCATGCTCTCGGGCGTGCGCTCGACGAGGGCGCGGCTCGTGATCATCTCGCTCACGTAGAGACCAGCACCATATTCGCGGCACAGACGTCGGAAGGCCGTGTTCGTGATTCCCGCCATGGGCGCGAGCACCACGGGAACGTCGAGCGCGAGAGGCCCGATGTTCAGTGTGGGTGCCGGTGCGGCGAGAATGGTCACCTACCAATTGTCCCAGAAAGCAGGTTGAGTCGTGGCTGAAGGCCGTGAACGCGTGGCAGCGGATGCCGAGGCCCGAGGTATCCCCATCGAGATCGTCGCCCGACCGAAGGCCGAGTCGCTCGAGCAGGCAGCCGAGATCCTCGGCATCTCCCCCGCCGGAATCGTCAAGTCGCTCGTCGTCAAGCGCCACGACGGCACGTTCTTGTTCGCCCTCATCCCCGGCGACAGGCAGATCTCGTGGGCCAAGCTGCGGGCCGTCGTGGGCGTCAACAAGCTCCAGCTCCCCGACGCGACTCTCGCTCTCGAGGCGACCGGCTACGAGCGCGGGACCATCACTCCGTTCGGGAGCACGACTCCCTGGCCCGTGTTCGCCGACGAGCGCATGGTCGGAGAGCGCGTCGCCATGGGCGCGGGGGAACACGGCTACAGCGCCTGGGTGCAGGCGGACTTGCTCATCGCGGGATTCAGCGCGACCGTCGCGGACATCAGCGACTGATGGCGCTCGACGACAGTCCCTGGGTCTTCCGCTTCGACAACAAGTGGTTCGTGAGCGAGCTGCCCCGCGAGGAAGCACTCGCCCAACTCGAGGCTCAGCGCGCCTGGGATACCGAGAACGCCCGCGTGAACCGGTGGGGACTCGCCATCGGGATCGGAGCTGCCCTCGGCACGGTTCTCACGTTCGGCGCTGGCCTACTGCTCGGTGCTCCGCCGGTGCTCAACCTCTTCCTCCTCCCCATCGGATTCGCGGTCGGCGCCGTCATCGGCGGACGGACGGCAGAGAGGCTGCGCACGACACGGGCCGAGGATGCGGCGCTGCCTGACCGCCCGAAGGCCGTCGCGATGATCCGTGTGCCGCGTCGCGTCGTGATGCATGCCGAGTCAGATCTCAGCGCGAAGGAGATCATCGACCTATCCACGGCGCCGAAGCGACGCGGCTAAGCCAGAGTCTCTCGTGCGCAGCTAGACGGCGTCGTCATCCAACTTGCGATTGATGACCGCCTGCGTGTGGTGCTGGGGAATCTCGCAGAAGTCTCCCTCGCACGCGGCGGCAGTGGGATCACCCAGCTGCTGCAGCGCAACGATGGGCAGAGGGGCCGTCAGTGCGTCGGTCATTCGGATACTCTCTCACTTCTCACCTGTGCGAGCACGTTAGCGAATGTTGCCGCCTCCTGCGCACCGGACACCCCGTACTTGCCATCGATGACAAAGAACGGCACGCCCTGAATTCCATACTGCTGTGCGAGCGCGACATCGGCCTTCACGTCCGCCAAGTATCGGTGCGACTCGAGCGCCTCGGTGACCTCGTCGCGATCGAAGCCGAGCTCGACGGCGATGTCGACCAGATCAGGGATGCGCCCCACGTGTTCACCGTTGACGAAGTATGCCTTGAGCAGGCGCTCCTTCATCTCCAGTTGCCGGCCCTTGCTCTTGGCGAAATGCAGCAGCTCGTGTGAGATCACAGTGTTGGTCTGGTGGATGTGGTCGTAGTCGTAGTCGAGCCCAACAGCGGAGGCGATACCGGTGACGCGCTCGATCATCTGCTGGGCTTGCGAAACCGGGATGCCCTTGCGCTCCGCGAGGTACTGCATCGGAGAGCCCTCGTAGTCCACGGGGGTGTCGGGGGCGAGCTCGAAGGAGTGGTATTCCACCTCGACCTCTCCCCCGCCGTCCTCGGCGAAAGCCGCCGCGCCCGCCTCGAACTTGCGCTTGCCGATGTAGCACCAGGGGCACTGTACGTCGGACCAGATGTCTACCTTGATGGGTTCGCTCACGGAAGGGGCAACGCCCGGTGTCTCGACTTATTCCCGAGCGGGAGGCTCGTTCGCGCGACACCGGTTCGATTCGCCGCGAGGACGGCGAGGATGCCCGCGCCGAGCAGCACCGTCGCGATCACGAGCGGCTGCGCTACCGACGCCCCGGTGTCGGCCAGTGCGTTCGAGATGGTCGTGCGCTCGCTCGGAGCGCCACACACCCCGATGTGCAGCGGATCCCCGTGCCGATCGCGCAGAGTCTCCACCCAGTGGTAAGTGCCGAGGTCGTCGAGAACGACGGGAGGCGAATCGTAGTGGCCGGCGCCGCGCACGGGGACAGCGCTGGACGTGAAGACCCGAGTGGATGGGTCGCAGCGCGCTCCATCATCCGACACCTGGCGGTAGAGGTCGAACGTCAGAGAGGAACCGCGCGGGATGAGCCCTTCCACGCGGGCGGTGTCATGCACGGGCTCGCCGGGACGGGCGCTCGACACCGCTACGGTCGATACCTCGCCGGGCGCGACGAGCGTCGTCTCCCCCGCTGCGCCGCACTCGCCGCGGTGCAGCACCTCCCCGGTGCTCGCGTACAGCGTTTCTACCCAGAAGTAGGTGCCGTACTCGCTGAACTCGTGCGGGGGTGAGGTGTACTCGCCTGGGGCGCTGACCGCGATGGGGTCAGCTGCCGAGTCGAACACGCGCGTCGAATCGTCGCAGACCGGCACATCGGAGTTCTGAAGATAGGCCTCGAACACGAGATGGGCAGCAGGTACGGGAACGATGCCGCCGACAATAGCCGTGTCGTGGGCGGGGTCGCCGATGGCGGATCCGGGCATTGCTCGCGTGACCACCGTGGGTGCCGAGACGCGCGTGGTCTCATGCGGCAGCCCAAAGCTGTCCGTCCACGGCAGGAACCACGCTGCGGTCGGCGAGGCGGGCGAGAGTTGCCAGACCCAGGAGATGAACCCCGGCGTCGCCGCGGGAGCGGTGACACCCGAGCTTGCGCGATACGTTCCGGGGCCTGTCGCGGTGATCGATGCGGTACCGAGCACGATCGCGTCCGCGGGCGGCGCGTCGGAGATGACGGGGGCGGCGTCGCCGGGAAGGAAGTAGGCCGTGCCCTCGAACGTCGCGGGAACCGGCTCGCCGTCGATAGTCAGCCAGGAACCCGTCTCGAGGGAGACCGTCAGGTCATCGCTTACCGTGCCACCGAGACCGATCTCGCTCTCCGTCACGGCCGACACCGCCATGAGGTCGATCGGCACGATGTGCGTCTCGGCAAGCAGGCCGAACTCGTCGGCGAAAGAATAGTCGTCGGGAAGATGAGCACGCACCGGCTCGGACTGCGCGGTTGCGGTGATCGACCACACCCACGTGTAGAACCCGGCAGTCGGAGCGGCGAGGGATCCGGGTGAGCTCACGGTGCCCGGACCATTCAGGGTGATCGTCTCGCGACCGACGATCGGCGCATCCGCGGGTGGCATCGGCGAGGCATCCGGCCGCTCGGTAAATGGGCCGAACAGCGTGCCGTTCGCGACGACCGGGAGGTACGACCCGTCGGACCGTCGACGCCACTCGGTCGAACCGGGAACGACAGCGGCGGTGACCCCGTCGACGAAGCGTTCCCCCGGCGACACGAACTCCGACACGACGGCCGTACGCACGACCGGGGCAAACCGCAGATCGAGCTGGTCGGTCTCGTCGTTCGCCTCGAAAGTGATCGTGCTCGGGTGACCTCCGCGCAGCGTGCGCTGCTGGCTCCCCGTCTCGAAGACCGTCACGGTAGGCGTCGCGCCCGAACTCGCTGTGAACTGGGCTTTCGCGGCCACGCGGTGCGACGTCGTCTCATCGCCGGGCGAGCTGCGGATGACGACGACCGACCCGTTGCCGACCTGGACTGTGGCCTTTCCGGTCGACACATCAACAGCGCCCGTCAGCGTGAGTGTGCCGCGCGCGGTGACGGGGCTCGTGGTGATGGTGACGTATCCGTCCCAGGGGTTGGCCATGGTGATGTCGATCGAGCCGGAGCCCGAGGCGACCGGGGTCGACCGACTCTGAGCCTCGGCGAAAATCTGGTCGTAGACACCGCGCACGGTGTCATTGCCGCCGATGTAGTGCGCGCCCGCGGCGTGACCCGCACCGTGGGTCTGCGCTCGGGTGCTCGTGTAGGCGTAGACGACTGCGGCGACGGCCGCGGCCTGAATCGGATCCGTCGTCTGCCCGTACGTCGAGAGCACCCAGTTAATGCGCTGCAGCTCGGCGTCGGTCAGCAGATGACCACTCGTCGTGCGGATGGTGCTCGTCACCGCCCCCGCGCCAGTAGAGCCGCTCGGCCACGCGCGCGGCGAGTCCATGCAGTACACGCGCAATCCGTCGGGAGCAACGTAATTGCCGAGGTAGCCGCCGTACGGAGTGATACCGCGGATGCCCGCGCCCATCGTCGCGGCGCGGGCTGGCGCATCATCCACCACCGCGCCCACGACGAGGCCGCTCGCGACCGCGAGCAACACGAGAAAGAAGGCGAGGAATCCGCGGACGGCGCGAGCTGGGAAAGTCATGCACCCAGCGTCGCGAGTCGCTAGGTGCGACCGCCGACATCGGCGACCACCCGGGGAGTCAGCTCGGCGGCACCTCCCTGTGGAGGATGGGAAGGGAGCGAGCTAGGCCCCGAGGAGTCGCTCGCCGAGGTAGGCGCGCAGTCCTTCGAGCGGAATACGCTCCTGCTCCATCGTGTCGCGCTCGCGCACCGTCACAGCGTTGTCTTCGAGCGAGTCGAAATCGACCGTGACGCAGAACGGGGTGCCGATCTCGTCTTGACGACGGTAGCGGCGACCGATCGCGCCAGCGTCGTCGAAGTCCACGTTCCACAGCTTGCGCAGGTCGGCGGCGAGCTCCTTCGCGAGCGGCGAGAGCTGCTCGTTGCGCGACAGCGGGAGCACGGCCACCTTGACCGGGGCGAGGCGGCGGTCGAGTCGCAGGACGGTGC
>CAYZHZ010000105.1:0-292 GCA_964477625.1 uncultured Salinibacterium sp. | reverse complement strand
GGCGTAGGCGTCAATGAGGAAGGCCATCAGCGCACGGGTAAGGCCGAACGCGGGCTCGATGACGTACGGGATCCAGCGCTCATCCTTCGTTTGGTCGAAGTACGAGAGGTCGGTGCCGGAGGCCTCCGAGTGGGTCTTGAGGTCGAAGTCGGTACGGTTCGCGACACCCATGAGCTCGCCCCACTCGCTGCCCTGGAAGCGGAACCGATACTCGATGTCGACCGTGCGCTTCGAGTAGTGACTGAGCTTTTCCTTCGGGTGCTCGTACAGGCGCAGGTTCTCGGGGTTGATG
>CAYZHZ010000104.1:0-10354 GCA_964477625.1 uncultured Salinibacterium sp. | reverse complement strand
GATCGAAGACCCGATCGAGTTTCTGCACACCAACCAGAAGTCGCTCGTCAACCAGCGCGAGGTCGGCGGCGATACCCACAGCTTCGCGAGTGCGCTCAAGCACGTGCTGCGGCAGGACCCCGACGTCATCCTGATTGGCGAGTTGCGTGACCTTGAGACCATCTCCGTCGCGCTCACGGCGGCCGAGACGGGCCACCTGGTCTTCGCGACCCTCCATACGCAGGATGCCCCGCAGACGATCGATCGCGTCATCGACGTCTTCCCGCCGCACCAGCAGGGCCAGATCCGCACGCAGCTCGCGGCGACCCTCCAGGGGGTCGTCTCGCAGACCCTGTTGCGCCGAGCGCAGGGCAAGGGGCGCGTGATCGCGACCGAGGTCATGGTGACAACGCCGGCGATCTCGAACCTCATTCGCGAGGGCAAGACGTACCAGATGACCTCGGCGATGCAGGCGGGCAGCGACCTCGGCATGCACACGATGGATCAGGACCTCGCTGGCCTCGTCAACAACGGGGTCGTGAGTTACCAGGTCGCCGTCGAGAAGGTGCACGACCTTGAGGGCTTCAAGCGGCTCGTGCACCGGCACGAGTCGGGCACGCAATCGATGTCGGCTACCGGCATCGACTTCGGCGATGTCTTTTCGGGGAGGTAGAGCATGTCGGCACCCAGCGGCAGTCTGACGTTCGAGTACGTCGGTCGAGACGGTTCAGGCAAGCCCGTTAAGGGACGATTGGATGCTCCCACCGAGTCCGCCGTCGTCAACCGCCTGCGCACCCTCGGCGTCGCTCCCACCTCCATCAAGGAGGTCGGGGGCACCGGACTGAACATGGAGATCAACCTCGCCCTCTTCGAGGCGGGGGTGGGGCTCAAGGATCTCGCGATCATGTCGCGCCAGCTTTCGACCATGATCGCCGCGGGCATCTCGCTGCTGCAGTCGCTCACGATCCTCTCGGAGCAGTCGGAGAGCAAGAAGCTCAAGTCGACCCTCTCGAAGGTGCGCAGCGATGTCGAGATCGGCAACTCGTTCTCGGAGTCGCTCTCGCGACATCCGCGGGTCTTCCCCCCGCTCATGATCAACCTCATCAGGGCGGGTGAGACGGGCGGGTTCCTCGATAAGGCCCTCGAGTCGGTCGCGACGAACTACGAGAAAGAGGTGAAGCTGCACAACACCATCAAGGCGGCGCTCACCTACCCGGTCATCGTGCTCATCATGTCGATCGTCGGCGTCGTGGGCATGATCATCTTCATCGTTCCCGTTTTCGAGAAGATGTTCGCCGACCTCGACAGCGAGCTTCCGCTGCCGACACAGGTGCTCGTGTGGCTGTCGAAGAGTTCGGCGTGGCTCGGCCCCATCATCCTCGTCGTCGCGGTCGTCTTCGGCATCTGGTGGTCACGTAACAAAGACAGCGAGCGAGTCAGGCGCATCGTCGATCCCATCAAGCTGCGGATGCCCGTCTTCGGGCCACTCGCTGCCAAGATCGCCATCACGCGCTTCACCCGCAACTTCGCAACGATGGTGGGCTCGGGCGTGCCCATTCTCCGTTCGTTATCGATCGTCGGTGAGACGGCCGACAACTACGTCATTCAGCAGGCGCTCGTGAAGGTGCAGGACTCGGTGCGGGTCGGGCGCTCCATCGCGGGGCCACTCGCGCAAGAGCCGGTTTTCCCGGCGATGGTGACGCAGATGATCGCCGTGGGTGAGGACTCGGGCTCGCTCGAAACCATGCTCGGCAAGATCGCGGACTTCTACGATTCCGAGGTGCAGGCCACGACAGAGCAGCTCACGTCGCTCATCGAGCCGCTCATGCTCGCCTTCATCGGGGTTGTCATCGGCGGGATGATCATCTGCCTGTATCTGCCCATGTTCACCATCATCGGCGAGATCAACTAGCCCCGTATTGGGGGTGCTTTTAGCACCAATCACCCCCATTCGCGGGATTCTGCCCGGCGATTCGAGGCCCCTACTTTGGCACTTGCGGGGTCATCACCGTTACGGGGGGACGGCCTGGCATTCCAAAAAATCAAGGGGAAATGGAACAAAAGATGAACGCATTCAGCAAGGCGCTGACCGCACAGCGCGACCGTCGCATGGGCAAGCGCGAAGAGGGCTTCACGCTCGTCGAGCTCCTCATTGTCGTCCTGATCATCGGCGTGCTCGCCGCGATCGCGATTCCGATTTACATCAATGTCACTGCGACGTCGAAGGAGAACTCGGCGCAGTCGACGATCACTGAGGCGAAGACGCAGATCCTGTCGCACTACACGCAGTACGGAGAGGCTCCTGCCGACCTCGCAGAGGCGGGTATCTCGCCGAGCGCGGACATCCCGCTCGTGTACTTCGGCGACCTTACTAATGGCACGTTCACTTTCTGCGTCAGCGGCGGGTTCACCGGCCAGAGCACCATCTACAAGGCGACCGAGTCGTCTGCCACCGCGGCCGGCACTGCCTGCACCTCGGCAGCAGGCTAGTCACCAGCACGTCCCGAATGGGGCGTCCTCGCATCCGCTGCGAGGGCGCCCCTTCACTACTTGACACTTCCGGGGGGAGGAACGAAGTGAAGCGCACGATCCGCACCGATGACGGCATCGGCATGCTCGAAGTCGTCGTTTCCATGTTCCTCATCGCGCTCATCGCGATCAGCTTTCTGCCGCTGCTCATGCGCACCCTCACCCTCTCGACGCAGAACACCATCACGAGCGCCGCGACCCAACTGGTGGCGTCGAGCATGGACAAGGCTCGCGTGATCACCCCGTCGACCTGTTCGGCGGCGACGACTTTCGCGACCGCCGTTCTGCCGACCGTCACGGATGCCCGGGGTGTCGTGCTCCAGCCGCGTCGTGAGCTCGTCGGCGCCTGCCCCACGAGCTATCCCGGCACCGTCGCCATCCGCGCCTGGGTCACCGAATCCGGCAAGGCGATCGTTCTCGCCGAAGCGACCGCCCTCGTCTACGTGACGGGCAACTGATGCGCACCCGCATCATTCGCGCGGCCCGCGACGACGGCGGTGTCACCCTCGTCGAACTCATGATCTACTCCGCCCTCATGCTCGTCATCATCACGATCGCGGGCGCGATCCTCGGTTCGGCCTTGCGTGGCCAGCGCGACATCGCGGCGTCGTCGTCGGGAACCAACGCCGGCCAACTCGTGGCCCAGTCGATCTCGACTGGGGTGCGCAGCGCCACCGAGATCACGGTCAAGTCGGTCAACTCCACGACCCAGATGCTCATCATCCGCACCCCTGGCCTGGCGGCGACCGCGTCGGCTCGATGCCAAGCCTGGTACTTCACGACCGACAACGGCGGCGCGGTCTACTCGACCACATCGACCTCGAGCATCCCGACACCGACGGCAGCGCAGCTCGCAACGTGGACGAAGCTCACCTCGGGCATCCTGCTCAGCCCCCGCTCGGGTGCGCCAACAGCCATTCTGACTGCGGATGCCACACCGACGCGGTCCATCACCTTCGAGTGGGCCATGGCCAACGCGTCCGCTCAGCCGATCATCATCTCGTCAACCGCCAGTACCCGCCAGAGTATCACCGGGAGCACATCATGCGTTTGAGCCGATTCGCCCGCGCCGCCGCCGACGAGCGGGGAAGCACCATGGTTGCGACGGTGTCTCTCATGGTCATCACGGCGATCGTGGGTGTCGCCATCGCTACAGCCACGTTTGGGGCGCTCGCGACCACGACGGCGAACCGGTCCTCCGTGCAGTCGCAGGCCGCCGCCGAGTCGGGAATCGCCGCGGTGGTGGCCGCGCTCAACACGTCGGCGTGCGCGCCGAGCTACACGCGCACCAGCGCGCCCGCCTACTCGGTCTCTATCGCGTGGGGTGCGAGCGCAACCGGCCCCTTCACCGATGGGTGCCCCACTTCGAGCTCCCCGACGTTCCTGCGCCTCATCTCCGCGGGCTCCGCAGCCACCGCTGCGACGGGCGGGCTCGCGACCGGAAACTCGGTGGAAGCGATTTTCGCCTACACGCCGCAGGCTGCCGCAACCCCGCCCACGATCGCGCCGTCGGGGGCCGCCGTGTACAGCTACTCGGGCGACTATCGGATGACTGGCCTCAAGCTCAGCTCGGCGACGGCCGCTCGCGCGAGCGTCATCCTGCGTTCCGGCACGTTCCAGTGTGACTCCGACTCGGTCATCAACGGCGACATCGTCGCTGGCGGGGGAAACCTCGAGGTCGCGAACTGCGTCGTCAACGGCAACGCGTCGGCCTCCGGCACCGTCACCCTCACCGGTAGTGCCAAGATCTCGGGCAATGTGAGCGCCTCCACGGCGCCCGCGGGCGGTGGATACTCCGTCTCGATGACTTCGTCATCCACGTCGGTGGGCGGCAACGTGAATGCGGCAGGACCTGTCGTGGTGCAGAACACGGTGGGCGGCAACGTTACGGCCGGCCCTGGCCTCGGAACATCCATGTTCCAAAACACGGCCAAGATCAACGGCAACCTCACGGTCGCGGGCGAACTCAACGCGCAGGGCATGGGGGCGTGCGACTGGGGCACCAACCGCCCCGAATACAGCAAGGGTGCCAAGTGCATCATGGAGAAGGATCCGAAGCACGTACTCGGCACGATCTCTTACGGCGTTTCCGGCATCTCTGCCCCACCGGTCCCGGTCGTCCCCGGCTGGACCGAATACAACTTCACGGCGTCCGAGTGGACCGGCTACACCATCGTCACCCTGAACGCGGGCGACGACTGTGGATGGTCGTGGGCGAGCACCGGCATGGCGAAGCTGCAGGCGGCCGCCGCCTCATCCACCCCGACCGTCATCGATGCGCGAAAGTGCGACATCTCGTGGTGGCACAACGCGAACCTGCGCCTCAACAGCAATCTCGTGATCGTCGCGAAGAGCTTCAGCATGGGAAACAACACCATCCAGGCGCAGGGCAACCAGCCTCGCAAGCTGTGGCTGATCGTGCCGGACACCAACCCGAACGACAAAGCACCCACCTGCAGTAGCGGCACCATCACTATTGCGGGCAACTTCGTCATCGACCCGGCAGTGACCGCTCTCGCCTACACGCCGTGCACGATCGAGAACTCGAACGCCTACTGGCACGGGCAGATGTACTCCCAGAAGACGACGATGCACCAGTCGACCACGGTGCTGTACGAAGCGCTTGGTCTTCCCGGCGTCAACCTCGACCTGGGCACCGCCACGTCGACGGGGAGCGCGGGCTCGGGTGGTGCCACGACGGGACTCGGCACCGTCACGGTCCCCGCCGTCTCCTACCGTGACGTGGTGGGGTGACGACCGTGGTTGCCATCCTCAGCGGGGTCTTCGGCCTCGCTCTCGGCTCGTTCCTCAACGTCGTCGTGTACCGCACGCCGCGCGGCAAGTCCCTGGTGGCCCCGCCAAGCGCGTGCCCGCACTGTGGTCGCCAGATCACGGCGCTGGAGAACATCCCGGTGCTGTCGTGGCTGTTCCTGCGGGGCAAGTGCAGTTCGTGCTCCGCTCCCATCTCCATCCGGTATCCGCTCGTCGAGCTTGGTACCGCTCTCTTCTTCGTTGCCGTGACGCTCGTCATGGCTCCGGCACTGTTCGCGGCGGGGTCGACGCAGGATGCCGTAGCCACCCTGCTCGCCCTCGTCGCGTTCCTCGTGCTCGCGTCCGCCTCCGTTTCGCTCGCGCTCATCGATATCGACACGAAGACGTTGCCGAACGCGATCGTGCTGCCGACACTCGTGACGATGGCCGTGCTCCTCGGCGTGTCGAGCACCCTCTCAGGCGACCTCGACGCGCTCGTGCGCGCAGTGGTGGGGATGCTTGCGCTCACGGGCCTGTACCTCGTGCTCGCCCTCGTCTCGGGCGGCATGGGTTTCGGCGACGTCAAGCTCGCTGCCGTGCTCGGTCTCGCGCTCGCGTGGATCGGGTGGGGAGCGCTCGCCGTGGGGGGGCTCGCCGCCTTCCTGCTCGGCGGAATCTACGCCATCGCACTTCTCATCGCTCGTCGCGCCGGTCGGCGCACCGCGATACCGTTCGGCCCGTGGATGCTCGCGGGTGCATGGATCGGCGTCTTCTGGGGGGAAGCGCTGGGGCACCAGTACCTGACACTGTCGGGTCTGGTCTAGGCAATAAAGGAAATCTGGGGGGAATCAGATGGGTGACCGCATCGTCGGGGTGGATATCGGTAATGACCGCATCCGCGCCGCAGAGATCGAACATCCGCGCAAGGCGCGACCGTCGCTCGTGCGCGTGCACGAGGTGATGCTGCCGGAGGGCGCGGTCAAGAGTGGCGAGGTGCGTGAGATCCGCACGGTCGCGACGGCGCTGAAGCGGTTGTGGTCTACGGGTGGATTCCGCAGCAAGAAGGTCGTTCTCGGCATGGGCAACCAGCGCGTGCTCGCTCGTGACCTCACGGTGCCGAAGATGCCGCTCGTCGACATTCGTGCGTCCCTTCCCTTCCAGGTGCAGGACTTGCTGCCCGTACCGGTCTCGGATGCGATGCTCGACTTCTACCCTGTCTCCGAGAGCCAGGGTGACAATGGGCCTGTCGTCCACGGTCTGCTCATCGCTGCGCTCAAGGAGGCGGTCAACGCCAATGTCGAGGCGGTCAGGCTCGCCGGACTCACTCCCGTCGAGGTCGACCTGATTCCCTTTGCGCTCACGAGACTGTTTGCGACGTCACGGGCCGAGGCGGTCGTCGTCGTCGATATCGGCGGCACGACAACGAACGTCGTGGTGGCGGTCGGGGGAGTGCCCGAGTTCGTGCGCATCATTCCGACTGGCGGCGACGAGGTCACGCAGGGCATCGCTAACCGGCTGGGCCTCGAGCTTCCGGTCGCCGAGAACCTCAAGCGCACCTCCCGCATCGGTCGGGCGGGGCAGCAGATACATCCCGACGAACTTCAGGCCATTGAGGTGGTTACCGAGTCGAGCTTCGATCTGCTGTCGAGCTTGCGTAACACCGTCGAGTACTACGTGAACGCGCGGCCGGAACACCGCCCGACCCGAATCGTGTTGTCGGGTGGCGGCGCGCAGCTCACCGGCCTCCCCGAGGCGCTCGCCGATCTGACTCGTATTCCCGTCATCATCGGCAACCCCTTCGAACAGGTCACGCCCGCTAAGAACTTCGCGAAGTCGACCGTGAGCCCGCTCGCCCTCTCGGTCGCCCTCGGCCTCGCCGTGGGGAGTGCAGCATGAGCAAGCGGATGCCCGAACTCATCGTCGGCGGATCACCCCGCGTCGACCTCCTCCCGCCCGAGATCCGTCTCGCGCGTCGTGGCGCGGCGATCCGTCGTGCGATGACGATGCTGCTCATCGGTTTGATGGCCGCGGTCGGCCTGGGATGGGCCGGAGCCTCGT
Source organism: uncultured Salinibacterium sp. (assembly GCA_964477625.1). GTDB lineage: Bacteria > Actinomycetota > Actinomycetes > Actinomycetales > Microbacteriaceae > Rhodoglobus. Next base: position 3,037 of record CAYZHZ010000104.1, on the reverse strand, counting down.
TGCTCGCCGGTGCCGCCCAGTCCCGGCTCGAGGCGGAGCAGGCGATAACCACCGACCTGCTTCTGCAGCAGCAGCAGTACATCGAGGTTCGTCAGAACGCGCAGCAGATCGAGCTCATCGACACGGCCACACGGGTGGGCACTTCGACGGCGATCGATTGGCAGGCTTTCGTGGGCTCGCTCATGGGCGGCTTCACTGACGGTATGTCGGTGCGGTCGTTCACGATCCAGTCGGCCACGCCGATCGCGGGCTTCGCGCAATCGTCGAGTCCCCTTGCGACACCGCGCGTGGCCACCGTGCTGATCGCCGTGGTGTCCCCGTCGCTGCCCACAGCGCGCGACTGGATGAGGTCCCTCGGCGCGATCCCCGGAGTCTCCGACGTTGCCGTCGACTCCATCCAGTCCGAAACCGCGGGCTTCCTCACGACGCTCACGGTCTCCGTCGACTCGACGGTGCTCGCGCACGCGCAGGAGGCGACCTCATGACCGCCAACAAGCTGTGGATCATCGTTCTCGCACTCGCGTCGGTCGTGGTCGTCGCGCTGGGGTGGACGGTCGGGGTGCAGCCTCAGATTGATTCCGCCGTAGCCGCCGACCAGCAGCGCATCGCCGTCGTCTCGGAGAACTCCAAGCACGCCGCCGACCTCGCGCAGCTCAAGGAGCAGTTCGAAGACATCGCCTCACTCCGTCGCGAACTCGCGGAACTGAGGCAGGCCATTCCCGCTCGCGCGGACGATGACGGTGTCGTTGACATGATCGATGCCGTTGCAGCAGAGCTCGGCGTCACCGTGGTCTCGGTCAACTGGGGTGAGTCGACGTTCTATCAGGCGGCGGTCTCCGCGGGCGTTGCCGCGCCCGTGGCACCGCCGACCGGCGACGAGACCGAGGGGGATTCTGCGACACCGCCACCCGTCGTCATCCCGTCCGAGGACCCGACCGCGGGAGTCGTGCAGGTTGCGAAGGCTGACGTCGATGCGCTTACCGCGGGCTCCCTCGTCGCCTTGCCGGTGTCGATCACCGTGAACGCTGACTCGGGCCAACTGCTGCAGTTCATCACGCGACTCTCGGAGTCGAAGCGCCTGTTCCTGGTCACCGGGGCCACCCTGACCCCCGGGTCCGAGCAGGGACCGGGTGCTTCGACGATCGACGGGCTCGTCTACTTCCTGCCGGGCCTGACGGGTGCCAACCCCGACGACAACGAATCCACGACCCAGCCCGCGACCACCGGGGGCTAACCGCACCTCGCTACACTGTTCTCCTGCGAGCGGCACGCGCCGCGGCCGCTGAACAGGAGGATCAGTCATGACCGATTCCACGCCAGCCACACCGTCACGCAAGCCCCGCAAAGACGAGGTCATCGAAGACGCGGTCGTCGTCGACGAGCCGGTTGTCGTTCCCGCGCACGCAGAGCCCGCTGCCCCGGCCGAGACCGTGGAAGCTGTCGCGGTCGACGAAGAGGTCCGCTCCGAGCCGGTGCGGGAGGTCATCTACGTGACCGCGCCCGCAGCCCCGCGCAAGCTGGGCAACCGTGGTGTGGGTGCGGCGATCGCCGCAGCATCCGGCATCGTCTTCGCCGCCGTGCTCGCCCTCATCACTGCGGTCATCGGGTTCTTCGCATCGCGCCAGTTCTCGTTCGGCTTCCTCACGGAGCCGCGCTTCTACATCCCGACCCTGTTCTTCGTTATCGGGTTCGTGCTGCTCGTTCTGATCGCGAACCGCGCAGCGTGGTGGGCTTACATCTTCGGCAGCATCCTCGTGGGCGTGTTCGTCTACTTCGGCACGATCGGACTCGGCCTGTTGAGCTCGGGCGTCGTGCTGCAGACCCCCGAGGAGGCCGCCGCCAACTACGCGCGCCAGCTGGGTAGCCCGTTCGTCATCGCCGCGGCACTTCTCGCCCGCGAGACCTCGCTGTGGGTCGGCTCGCTCATCAGTCGCCGCGGTCGCACCATCAAGGCCCGCAACGCCCAGGCCCGAATCGATCACGAGCGCGAACTCGAGGAGGCGCGAGCCGAGGGTGCACGAGCCGCAGCTGCCGCCGCCCGCTAACCGCGCGGTCCTGCCCGTTCTCGCGGCGGTCACGTACCTGGCGTGCGTGATCGCCGCGTGGGGCATCCTGAGCCTTCTGCTCGATCGCGATGTCATTGACTACGCGGATGCCGGACCACTGCTCGGCCCCGCCATTGCCCTCGCCGCTGGCGTCATCACCTGGATCGTCACGTGGCGCTCCCGCACGGTGCTCGCCCCCGTGATCGCACTGTTCTCCAGCTACCTCGCGATGATCGTCGTGGGCGCGGTCGGCTACACACTCACGTCGGGCCTCATTGCTCGGATGCCCGAGGTCGCCGCGCACTTCGCGATCAGCCCGTTCGTGGCCGCCGCCGCACTGCTCTCGCCGCTCGTGGTTCTCGCGGCGCGCGCCCTCGCCCCACGGTAGCCTGTCCTCCACAATGGACATCGTCTTCGAGGTGATCGGCTGGGCCGGCACCGTTCTGATCCTGTTCGCCTACCTCATGCTCTCGATCGGCAAACTGGAGAACGGACGCACCTATCAGCTGATCAACCTCTTCGGGGCGATCGGTTTGCTCATCAACGGCGCCGTCCACGCGGCGTGGCCGTCGGCGATCCTCAATGTCGTCTGGAGCGGCATCGCCGTCTATTCACTGATTCAACTCGTGCGCAAGCGCGGGACGCAGCCCGTTACGCCTCCAGCGCACACGCCCTGAATCATTTGACCGTCGGTTTCGCAGCGACTACCATCGAGCAGGTGTGTGCTTTGTCGCGCACTGATTGGTTCGCCCATCGGGCGGCCCCACGGCATACCTGCCGTTTCTGCAGGTAACAGATGCTAAATCATCAACCCGCTGTCACCGTGCAGCAATTACAAGGAGTTACTTAGTGCCTACCATTCAGCAGTTGGTGCGAAAGGGCCGTTCGCCGAAGGTCGTCAAGACCAAGGCTCCCGCCCTCAAGGCCAACCCGCAGCAGCGCGGCGTGTGCACGCGCGTCTACACGACGACCCCGAAGAAGCCGAACTCGGC
>CAYZHZ010000103.1:0-10430 GCA_964477625.1 uncultured Salinibacterium sp. | reverse complement strand
TACTACGTGCCGTCGCTGCGTCGTAACGTCACCCTCACGCTGTCCGCCAAGGGCATCAAGGTGATCGACGCTCGGGGCATCGAGGCTGTCGTCAAGGACCTCCTTGCACGCGGGGAGAAGATCTAATGGCCAAGCAGCAAGACGTTCGTCCCATCATCAAGCTCCGCTCCACCGCGGGCACGGGCTACACCTACGTGACGAAGAAGAACCGTCGCAACAACCCCGATCGCCTCGTGCTCAAGAAGTACGACCCGGTGATCCGCCAGCACGTCGAATTCCGCGAGGAGCGCTAACCATGGCCAAGAAGAGCAAGATTGCCAAGAACGAGAAGCGCAAGGTCATCGTTGCGCGTTACTCCGCTAAGCGTCTCGAGCTGAAGAAGGCGCTCGTCGACCCCAACGGCACCGACGAGTCCCGCGAGGCCGCCCGCCTCGGCCTGCAGAAGCTGCCCCGCAACGCCTCCCCGGTTCGCGTTCGTGGACGCGACGCCATCGACGGTCGTCCCCGTGGTTTCCTCTCCCAGTTCGGCATCTCGCGTGTGCGTTTTCGCGATATGGCGCACCGGGGCGAATTGCCGGGAATTACCAAGTCAAGCTGGTAGATTCCAAGCGGTTACGGGGGATTTGTTCTCCGTTAACGCATAGGCTCCACAAAAACTGCATGAGGTCCAGGAGGACATCACATGGCTGACAAGTCACTAAACCGTACCGAGTTCGTCGCGGCAGTCGCCGCCGAGTCTGGCCAGAGCCAGGCTGCCGTCAACGGCGTTGTCGACGCCATCTTCTCCGTGCTCTCGAGCTCGGTGAAGGAAGGCACGAAGGTGTCGATCCCGGGTTGGCTCGCAGTCGAGCGCAGCCACCGCTCCGCCCGCACGGGCCGCAACCCGCAGACCGGCGAGGCCATCGAGATCAAGGCAAGCTACGGCGTGAAGGTCAGCGCCGGAAGCAAGCTCAAGGCTGCTGCCAAGGGCTAAAGCAACCTCAACAGAAGGCGGCACCCGCAAGGGTGACCGCCTTCTGTCGTTAACGGCGGTCGCACCGTTGCGAGCGCTTAAACTCGAAGGATGCCCCGGGCCATCCGCATCGTAGGGCCCGCGCTTCTGCTGCTGGCCGCACTCGGTGCACTCCTGGCGGGCCTCGCCTTCGGTGGAGGAGCGGAGGCCGAACTCATCCTCGACCCCGGCGTCGTCACCCGCTACGGCCTCCCCATCTCCAAACTGATGGTCAACCTGGGGGCCTCCGGCACCATCGGCGCCCTCGTGATCGCGTGCTTCGCGCTGGACAACACCAAGCCCGAGTTCGGGCGCGCCATCGATATCGCCGCGGGATCCGCGGCGTTCTGGGCCGTAGCATCCGGGTTCACCGCCTTCTTCACCTTCCTCACCGCCACCCAACAGTCGGTCGCCTTCGACGACGCGTTCGGTGACGTGCTCGCCAGCTACCTCACGAGCACAGAAACCGGGCAGAGCTGGCTGCAGACCACCCTGATCGCCGCGATCGTCACGGTGCTGTGCTTCGCCATCCGCAACCCCACCGCGATCGCATTCGTCACCGCGCTCGCGATCGCCGGCCTCATCCCCATGACCACGCAGGGGCATCGGGGTGGCACGGCCGACCACGACGCGGCATCCACCGCCCTCTACCTGCACGTGGTGTTCGCCGCGATCTGGCTCGGCGGACTGCTAACCATCGCCCTCAGCCAATCGCTACTCGGCAAGCAGCGGCTGGGGGTCGTACTCACCCGCTACTCGACGGTGGCTCTCGTGAGCTTCATCGTCGTCGCGGCATCCGGCTATGTGAGCGCCGAGATTCGCGTCGAAAACCTGCCCAACCTGCTCACCCACTACGGCATCCTCGTGCTCGTCAAAGTGTCGGCACTCATCGCCCTCGGACTCTTCGGCGCCTTCTACCGCCGCTGGGCGATCGGCCGGATGATGCGATCCAACGCCCCCGCCAAGAAGTGGTTCTGGTGGGTGGTGGCAGCCGAGCTGGCTTTCATGGGTATTGCTTCCGGGGTCGCCGCAGCCCTCGCGCGCACCGCCACCCCGGTGCCGCAGATCTCTGCCGAGGAGCTGGCCGACCCGACGCCGGCGGAACTCCTCACGGGCGCGCCGTTGCCCCCGCCCCTTACCGTGGACCGGTACTTCACGATGTGGAACTTCGACCTGCTCTGGGTTCTCGCGTGCGCCTTCGGCATCGTGTTCTACATCTGGGGCGTGCTGCGTCTGCGGGGGCGCGGCGACTCGTGGCCCTGGTACCGCACCGTGTTCTGGGTGGCGGGGATGCTGCTGCTGTTCTACATCACCAACGGCGGCGTGAACGTGTACGAGCGCTACCTGTTCAGCGCCCACATGCTCGCGCACATGACGCTCGGCATGATGGTGCCGGTGCTGCTCGTGCCGGGGGCTCCCGTGACGCTCGCGATGCGGGCGATCGCGAAACGCACCGACGGGTCGCGGGGGGTGCGGGAGTGGTTGCTGCTCGTCGTGCACTCCAAGTTCTTCACGATCATCTCGGGCCCGCTGGTCGCGTCGGCGCTGTTCGCGGTGTCGCTGTGGGTGTTCTACTACACGCCACTGTTCAGCTGGGCCACCACCAACCACGTGGGTCACCAGTGGATGATCATCCACTTCTTGCTCACCGGCTACCTGTTCGTGTCGGTGCTCATCGGCGTGGACCCCGCGCCCAACCGGCCGCCGTACCCGGTGCGGCTGCTCATTCTGTTGGCCACGATGGCGTTCCACGCGTTCTTCGGACTCGCGCTCATGACCGGCACGGGTCTGCTGCTGAGCGACTGGTACGGCGCGATGGGGTGGGATTCCGGCGTCTCGGCGCTACAGGATCAGCAGGCGGGCGGCGGTATCGCGTGGAGCGTGGGGGAGATTCCCACGATCACGCTCGCACTCATCGTCGCGTTCATGTGGGCGCGCAGCGATGACCGCGCGGCGAAACGGTACGACCGCAAGGCGGAGCGGGATGGGGATGCCGAACTGGCGGAGTACAACGAGATGCTCGCGCGGCGGGCATCCGGCGACGGTGGTTGAGTAGCGGCCGAAGGTCGCGTATCGAAGCCCCACAGGTGATTTCGATACGCCGCTGTGCGGCTACTCAACCACCGGTGGCTGTGGTTTCGATACGCCGCTGTGCGGCTACTCAATCACCGGTCAGTACAGCCGCGCCGTCAGCGCGAGGGTATCGCCCGGCTGAATCTCGACGATGTACGAGACGCTGAACGGCACATCCTCGTCGAAGACGGTGATCGAGCCGTCGAAGAGCGACCGGATGTCGACGAGCAGATGAGCAGCCCCCGGGGTCGGCGGCATGAGCCAGGTGTTGGGCTGCTCACCACCCTCGAGCGTCACGACCGGGTAGGTCGTCATCGACCAGTCGGGTGTGGAGGCGATGCGGTTCGCGATGGGCTGACCGAACGGGCATCCGGTCGGCAGCAGCACCTCCTGCTCGGTGCACGCGTCGAGCTGCTTGTTGACCGCCGTCTGCACGTCGCGCACGAACCGCTCGTTCGCCTCGATGTTGAGGGCCGCGGGCACGGAGTCTCCGGGGATGGTCACGATCACGTCCTCCCGCTTCGCTTGCAGGTAGGTCGACTCGTGGTCGAACGCGTAGAGGCCGGGCGTGAAGACGAGGTAGGGGGCCGGATCATTCTGGCTCGGGGTCACGAGGTCGACGCCGTTCGCGGTGAAGTCGTCCGCGTGCAGCACCGTCATGTGGATGACAGCCAGCGGACTCGTGGCGAACGACCACGTCGGAAACAGCCCCAGCAGGGTGCCCCTGCGCTGCACCTGGAACGTTGTCGTGCCCGACACCTCGCCCGTGGCGTAAGCGAACTGCACGGAGTGGGTGCCGTCTTCGTTCTCGATGTCAGAGAGCAGACGGATGCCAGTGAGCTCACCCATCCCGTTCGGTACGAGTAGCTCGGTCGACGCGTCGCCCGCGACGCTCGGGCCAGCCAGCTCGAGTGCCCCGGCCGCATCCCGCCGCGCGAGCGCGTCGAGGTAGGACTGCACGAAACCGCTCGCGCTGTAGAGGGTCGCGTTGAGCACGGCGACGGTCGTGAAGAACCCGCCGACGAGGATGGCGCCAACGATCGACCAGGTGATGATCTCGCGGCGCATGTGATCCAGTGTATTTCGTGACCCGTTTCTGACACCTCCCGGGCGGTCTCGGTGTGGGTCGCGGGTGCGCGACTACAGTGAATCCGTGACAGCGATAAACCTGTCCGCCGAGCAGCAGGCGGTCTTCGACCGCATCGAGACGACCCTCGACAACATCTTCGTGACGGGTCGCGCGGGCACCGGCAAGTCGACGCTACTCAACCACCTCGCTGCCGAGACGTCGAAGCAGGTGGTCATCACCGCGCCGACCGGCGTGGCCGCGTTGAACGTGGGCGGGCAGACCATCCACTCCCTCTTCCGCCTGCCGATCGGGGTCATCGCCGATCACGACATCGAGCAGTCCGCGGAGCTACGCAAACTGCTCGGCACCATCGACACCCTCGTGATCGACGAGGTCTCGATGGTCAACGCCGACCTGCTCGACGCGATCGACCGGTCGTTGCGACAGGCGCGGCAGCGACCGCACGAAGCGTTCGGCGGCGTTCAGGTCATCCTCTTCGGCGACCCCTACCAGCTTGCGCCGGTGCCGGGGGAGGGCGACGAGCGCGCCTACTTCGAAGACCACTACCGCTCGATCTGGTTCTTCGACGCGAAGGTGTGGAACGACACGGATCTGGCGATCTACGAGCTCTCGACGATCCACCGTCAGCACGAGGACGAGTTCAAGTACATGCTCAACGCGGTGCGCCACAACATGGTCACCGCCGAGATCGCGGCGCGGCTCAACGAGGTGGGTGCGCGCCCCGCGCCCACGGACGGCGCGATCACGCTCGCGACGACGAACGCCACGGTGACCCGCATCAACGCGACCGAACTCGCGCGGCTCCCGGGGCGCGTGCTCACGGCCCGCGCCGAGATAAACGGCGAATTCGGCGGGCGGGCCTACCCGGCGGACGAGGCGCTCGAGCTGAAGGTCGGGGCGCGCGTCATGTTTCTGCGCAACGACGTCGGGGGCGAGGGCCGCTGGGTCAACGGCTCGGTCGGCACGGTGCTCAAGATCGATTCCACGGTGTGGGTGGATGTCGACGGCACGAGGCATGAGGTCAAGCCGGCGGTGTGGGAGAAGTTCAGGTACACCTACTCGCCGCTGACCAAGTCGCTGCGCAAAGATGTGGTGGCCGAGTTCCACCAGTTTCCGCTGCGGCTGGCGTGGGCGGTGACCATCCACAAGTCCCAGGGCAAGACGTACGACCGCGCGATCGTGGATCTGGGGCAGCGGTCGTTCGCGCCGGGACAGACGTATGTGGCGCTCAGCCGCATCAGCGACCTCGACGGGCTCTACCTGACGCGCCCGCTGCGACCGAGCGACATCATCGTCGACGAGAACGTGGTGCGGTTCATGTCTCGCGCGACGGCGATTCCGGCTATTCGCGCGTAGGCGGTCGGTGATCGAGCCTGTCGAGATCCAGGCCTAGGCGGCGGCCTTCGCGGCCGAGAGGTCGACGAAGAGGTCGGTGTTGAAGCGGTAGGCGGCGAGCACCTCGTCGATCACGCGATCGCGCTCCGCATCATCCCAGCCCACCGCGTCGAGCTGGTCGCGGTACGTCTCCTTGAATTCCTTCGGCTTTGCGATCTGGTCGAAAAGGTAGAAGCCGACGCCGTTGGTCTCGAAGCCGAACTGCCGCTGCATCAGCGTGCGAATCACCTGGCCGCCCGACAGATCCCCGAGGTAGCGCGTGTAGTGGTGGGCGATGAATCCGCCCGCCCAGCCCTCCGCGGCGATCTCGTCGACCCGGGCTGCGTAGATCGAAGCCGTCGGCACTGGCGCGATCTGGTCGCGCCAGTCGGCACCGATCAGAAACTCGAGGTCGTCTTCGATCGCGGGCAGGCGAGTGAGCTGCGGGGTAATGAACGGGGCAGCGACCGGGTCGTTGGCGAAGCGCTCGGCGGCACGCTCGATCGCCTCATAGATGAAGTAGTGCTGAACGACGAGCGCGATGTAGTCCTCGCGCGTGCCCTTGCCCGTCATGAGGTCTTTCATGAAGGTCGCGCCCTCACTGTCACCGTGGCTCGACCAGGTGCGCTCGCGCAGTGCCTGGGAGAAGGGGATGACGCTCATGCGGGGCTCCTGTGGGGGTTTCGATACGGCCTTTGGCCTACTCAACCACCGGGTGTGGGGGTTTCGATACGGCCTTTGGCCTACTCAACCACCGGGTGTGGGGGTTTCGATACGGCCTTCGGCCTACTCGACCGGCGTTGGGGGTAAGGACACCCTTAGTGTACCTAGTGCAGGTGGCTGGGCAGGAAGAGGTCGTCGGGAACGGAGGAGCCACCCGCCTCGGTGGCCGCGATCGCGGGCACGGTGAGTGCCGCGACGACGGCGGCTGCGAGCAGCATGCCGACGAGGTAACGGGCGATCGTGGGTTGCTTCGGCGCAGCATCCGTCGCCCGCCGCAGGCTCACGGCAATCGTGATGGCGACGAAGAACGCGAGCAGCGCCGCCACGGCGAGCGGCAGAAAGCCGAGGGATGATGCGAGCTCGGGCGCCCCGGCGAGCAACGCCACCCACACCACCGTCGGCACGAGCACAAGCACCATCACGAGCCGCGGAGCGATCAGGGTGTCCCGCGCGAACGCCAGCACCCCCCAGGCGAACTCCGCGAACCCGAACAGCACGAGGGGCACGGAGAACGCCGGGTCGGCGGTGAGCGCGAGTGCGAGGTGGATGAGTCCCGTGCCCACGGCCGCGAAGGCGACCCAGCACCGCGGGATCGCGCTCACGGGCTGGTCCTCACGGTCTGGCGAGCGGGTCTGGGATTTCGGTGCGTGACGCGGCGAACGAGTCGGCGCCGAGACCGGCCGCGAGCAGCACCGCGGATGCCGCGAAGTGCACGACGTTGACCGCCGAGTTGAGCCCGAACACGTTGAACGGCTCACCCACGAGAAACAGTCCGGCGAGGCCGAGCACGAGCAGCAGCGCGCCCGTCCAGGCGTTCACGCTCGCCGACGCGCGCTCGTTCGACAGGGCGGCCATCGCGAGGGCTGCGCCCACCAGGATGTGCACGGTGTTTTGCAGGCCGTTGACCTGCAAAATCCACGCGAACTGCGCCCCCTCGGCGTCGAAGAACGGCAGGTGCGACGAAACGACGAACCCGACCCCGCCGAGCACCACTAACGCGGCCCCCAGGATGAGGCCGAGCATGCGGTTCGGCGAGCGGGTCATCCGTGGGGCCGCGGTTCGATGCCGAGGCGCTTGCAGGCGCCGTCGTACAGTTTCACGATCTCGGCGCGGATCTGCGGGCGTTCACTGATCGGCTCGCTCCACGGCACCGTGATCTCGTGCTCGGTGCCGCCCGAGGTGTAGACCCACGTGCCACCGTCGCCGTCGAGTGTCGTCATGGTCGCAGACTCGGCGTCGTTCGCGCCGAACGCGCGCGCGATGAGCAGGTTATCGTCGAGGTGATCGTCGTTCATGTGGCGCAGTACGGCAGCGACGATGTCAGCGGGGAAAGTCACGTGACCACCGTACCCGGCCCGTAGGATCGCGGCGTGAGTCGATCCCGCGCCCGCCCCGTTGCGCTCTGGCAGCGGCTGGTGCCCTGGGTGGCTCTCGTCGGCGGGATCGCCCTCCTGGTCTTCCTCCTGCAGAACTTCGTGGCGGGTCGTTACCTGCCGGGTAAGGGCGGGCGGCGTGAGGCGCGGGAGGCGTGGGAAGCGTACGGCGCGGGCGCATTTGCGGCCGACTCCGCGATCTACCTCTGGTTCGCGTTCGTGGTGCTCGCGATGCTCGCGGTGACCGTGGTGATCATGCTCGGCGAGCGTGCGAAGAGATGGCGCGACAGGATTCCGGGCATCGCGATCTCGATCATCGGGGTGGGGTCGATCGTGACCCTCGCTCTGTTGGTGGTCTACGGGGTGAGCGGCGTGCCGTTTCGCAACTTCCAGCCCATGAATGCCGACGCGCTGCTCTACTCGGTGACGTGCCTCATCCCCCTTGTCGGCCTGCTCGGGGTGGGGCTCTTCGCTGCGCAGTGGTGGCGGCGCGGCATTGGCGCGAAATCTACGGCGTTCGCCGTGCGGGAGCGGGACGATTGACGCATGCCGATCACCCCTGACACCAAGAACTGGACCTGGGTGCTCGAACGCCCGTGCCCCGAGTGCGGCTTCGACGCCACCGCCTTCGACACCGCGGATGTTCCGCGACTGTTGCGCGAGAACGCCGCCGCCTGGCCCGCCGTACTCGCCCGCCCCGACGTGCGCGATCGCCCCGACGACGCCACCTGGTCGCCGCTCGAGTACGCGGCGCACACGCGCGACGTGTTCCGCATCTACGACTACCGGCTCGGCCTCATGCTCGACGTCGACGACCCCGCCTTCCCGAACTGGGACCAGGACGTCACCGCGGTCGAGGAGAAGTACAACGAGCAGGATCCCGCGGTGGTAACCGAAGAACTCGTGGATGCCGCATCCGCCGCCGCCCGGTCGTTTGAGCAGGTCCCCGCCGACGCCTGGCAGCGCACGGGTCACCGCTCCGACGGCGCGAGCTTCACGATCGAGTCGATCGCGCGGTACTTCGTGCACGACCCCATCCACCACCTCTGGGATGTGGGGGTCTCCACCTCGCTCGACCACCGGTGACGCTCGACCACCGGTGATCGAGCGAAGTCGAGATCACTCCTTGAGGTGCGATTCGAGGAACACGGTGGTGCGCGCGAACGCGAGCGCCGCCGCCTGCGCGTGAAGAAAGTCGGGCAGGCTCGCATTCGCGAACGAGTGCTGGGTGCCGAGATAGGTGTGCTGCGTCACGGGGGTGCCGTGATCCTTCAGCCGCCTGACGAGAGATTCGGGCTGCTCGTCGTCATCCCACTCGTCGACCTCCGCCCAGTGCAAGAGCACCGGGCACGGGATGATGCCATGGTCGCGATCCGAGAGACTCGCGTAGTACGCCACCACCGCATCCGCCGACCCGGCTTGCGCGTGCAGCAGGGTCAGCCAGCCGCCCAGCGAGAAGCCGACGAGTCCCACGCGCTCGGTTCCGGTCTGCTGGGCCACGGCGACCGTGTCGTCGAGCTCCGCGAGTGCCGTGCCGATGTCGAGGTTGGACATGAGGGTTTCGGCGGCCGCGACATCCACCGTGCACACGCCCTCGTAGAGGTCGGGAACGGCTACGCGTAACCCGCGGCTCGCGAGCGCTTCGGCGAACGGTTCGAGGCTCGGCAGTCGGCCGAACATGTCGTGCACGACCACGACGACCGGGTCGCCGGGCCGCCCGTAGAACAGCGGAACGCCGGGCGACGGGATGGGCACCAGCGCAGTCATGGCACACCCCTTCAGCCGTGAATTGGTGTTCCTAATGTAGCGGCGTACCGTTGCGATGTGACCGCCCCGAAGACCCCAGCCGCGGCGGGGTTGCCGCTCGCCGCCGCGGCCATCGTCGTTGTGGGTCTCATCTGTCAGGAGGTGGGGGCCGCCGTTGCCGTGACCCTGTTCCCGCAGGTCGGGCCCATCGGGATGGTGCTGCTGCGGCTGGCCTTCAGCGCCGTCATTCTCATGCTCATCTTCCGCCCGTCGTTGCGGGGTCGCTCACGGCAGGACTGGCTCACCGTGATCGGGTTCGGGGCCGCGCTCGCCCTCATGAACGCGCTCTTCTACGTCGCGCTGTCGCGGCTGCACCTGGGCACGACCGTGACGATCGAGGTGTTGGGTCCGCTCATTCTCTCCGTCGTCATCAGCCGTCGCGCGTCGGCGTGGTTGTGGGCGGTGCTCGCGTTCGGGGGCGTCGCGTTGCTGGGACGCGGAGGCTCCGACTCCCTCGACCCCATCGGCGTGCTGTTCGCGCTCGGTGCCGGCGCGGCGTGGGTCGGCTACATCCTGCTGTCGGCGCGCACCGGCCGAGGCTTCGCGAAACTCGACGGACTCGCCATCGCCATGGCGATCGGTGCGCTCGGCGTGCTGCCGTTCGGCATCGCGACGACCGGGGCGGTGCTCCTCAACCCGGTGGTGCTGGCCCTGGGGCTCGCCGTCGCCGTGCTCTCGAGCACCATCCCGTACGGACTCGAGCTCATCGCGCTGCGGCGCCTCCCCGCCGCGACGTTCTCGATCCTGCTGAGTTTGGCCCCGGCGCTCGCCGCGATCGCAGGGCTCGTCATCCTGCACCAACAGCTCGAACTTGTGGATGCCCTCGCCATCGCCCTCGTTGTCGCCGCGAGTATGGGCGCGGTGCACGCGGCGGGGCGACGAGCACCTCGCGAGCCAATTTCGGCCGGATGAGCCGAGCGCGGCACCCTCTTCGCGCCAGAAGCGGCTCGCGCGAATAATCTGGAGCGGATGACGGGAATCGAACCCGCGCTATCAGCTT
>CAYZHZ010000102.1:0-10465 GCA_964477625.1 uncultured Salinibacterium sp. | reverse complement strand
CTGCCAACCCGCAGAACATCGCGATCGACTTCGCGACCCAGCCGCCCGAGGTGCGCCTGCCCGAGTCGACCGGCAAGGGCAGTGCCGCCGATATCCTCGCCACCGGCAAGCCCATCGTGGTCGTGCTCGTCGCCAACCAGGCGATCGGCGTGCAGAACTCCAAGGGAGACCCCGTGCACGCCCTCACCCTCACGATCGCGGAAGGGGTGCCGACGCCGTATCAGATCCAGGTGGGCAACGCGGTGCCGGCGGGCGCGCTCCCGCTCGTCTACCCGGGCTCCAAGCTCCACGCCAAGCTCGGCGATGGGCCGAACGACGTTGTCGTCGACTGGGCCGCGGGCGCGGCCACGTAGCGTCGCCCGCATGCTCTCGGCGGGCCGTAAAGTAGGGCCATGACCCTCAACGCGAACGTCTCCGGCGCGCGGGTACTCTCCCGCAGGCTCGAAGGCCCCGAGCGCGGTCTCGATGCGCTCGTCGGTCTCGTCGTTCTTGTCGCCGAACTGCTGATCGGATTTCTCGCGATCACCGCGCTCTACGAGTTCGGGCAAGCCAATTACGTCGGCGACTCGTCGAACTTCGGATTCGCCGTGGCGCTCTTCGGCAGCATCATCCTCGTGGCAATCACGACCCTCGTGTACCTCGTGCGCATCGCCCGCGGAACACCGCGCAGCTGGAGCCCTCCGCTGTGGGGGGCCATCCTCATGACCGTGACGCTCATCGTCGGGTTCGCCATTATGGCGATCGGCGTCTAGCGCCTCCGTGCTCGAGATCGTCACGAGCTTTGCGCGGCTGATCGCGCGGCGATGGCCTGCACTCGCCGCCATCTACCTCGCGGGATGGATCGCCCGGTTCCTGTTCATCCAACTCGCGGGCTGGCTCGCGAACATCGACCCGCTCTTCGGGCTGCTCGTGCTCCCCATCGCCGTGCTCGCGAGGCTCGCGGCCTACGTGGCGATGTTCCTCGTGCTGCGGCGAGACTTGCCGGGATTCTCGCGCTTCGAGGCGCTACTCGATCCCGAAGACACGGGATCGGCGTCGAGACGATTCAGCGCGATCATCCAGTCGAGCATTCTCCCGTTCTTCGTCGTGTTCGCGACCTGGGGGCTGTTGAGAGACGATTTCGTCGACTATTCGCTCGCTCAGCTTGCCAACCGCACATTTGGCCTGGATCCGAGCGAGGAGGTCGCCCTCGAGGTCACCGCCGGACCGGTGACGATCGGCATGGTGGTGCTCGCGTTCGCGCTTCGCGTGCTTCTGCGCCGCCTCGGCGAGCGCATCCCGGCCTGGACCGGCTACCTCGCCGCGTACCTCGAGGCGGTGTGGATCTTCGTCGCGGTCGTCGTCGTGCAAGATCTTCTCGCCGGAGTGCCGGCCTGGCTGCAGAGCCGACGCATCGTCGCCTTCTTCATCGACATCATCACCGCGGCCCGCGAGGCGTTCGCTCCCCTGCGCTTCATACTCGACAGCGTCGCGTGGATCATCGACCAAAGCAGCCTTCTCATCGTGCTGCCGCTCGCCTGGCTCACCCTCGCGGGCATCGTCTACGCCCGCGCCCTCACGGGTGTGAGCCTCGAGTCAGCCTCGACACCTGCCCAACTGGCGAAGGCGCGTGAACGCTGGTCGAGCCTGCCGAAGTTTCTGCGGAAGAGCGTCGCCGACCTCGCCAGTGGACTCACTGACCGATGGCAACCGATCGCGAGCTCTGCGCGACTCATCTGGGGCGCGGGAATCGTCGTCGTCGGCTTCTATCTGCTCTCGTACGCCGTTCTCGACACCGCGGGACTCTGGTTCAACTTCGGCGTCGAGCGCCTCCTCGGCCCCCACGAACTGAGCTGGTGGCGCGCCATCGACGAGCCGCGGAGCGTCATCGTTGCCGCGATCATCGAGCCGATGCGCATCTGTCTCATCGCCGCCGCGTACGATTACAGCCTCAAGCTCCTCGCCGCGCGGCGGGAACTGACGCCGACCGAGGCCGCCGAGCACGCGGCTGGTTAGATCGCGAACTCGAGGTACGACTTCGACAGGAGCGCGGAGTCGCGTACCTCGATGAAACCACCCTCGGTCGATTCCTCGGGCACGATGAAGTAGACCTGAACGCGGTACGGCCCCTCCGCCTCTGTGTCGCAATAGGCCTCCGCGTCCTCGGCGATCTCGAAGTCGGCGTCACCGTACCCCGAGTCATCCCACTCCCTAATCCGGTCATGGTCGAGGACGACGAAGCTGCAGGGGGTCGGAACCTCGCCGGGGTCGATCGCGAACGTTGCGGTGACGAGCGCTGTTCCCTCGAGTAGACCCGCGCGCTCCCCCGCCTCCGTACTCCAGTCGAAGGAGCGATGCTCGACCATCGACCGTTCCATGCCCATGTACTCGACCGTGTCGAACGCCTTGACCGGGATCCGCGCGCCGTCGGACTGCAGAAAGGGGATGAGGTCTGTCGTGGCCGACACCACGAGCGCCCCAGGCAACAAGACCGCGAGGGCGGCGAGGTACCAGCGGTTTTGCCTCAACCAGGTCACGACGGGATCCTCTCGGGCTCGGCGAAGAGGATGTGCGACGTGGCCTCCACCGAACTGGGGTTGAACGGCAGCACAATCGCCGAATCGAGTCGCCAGTCTGATTGCGACGTCACGAAGAGACGTGCCTGGGTGAGATCGGCGACGTACGGCGGGACCTCGAAGAGCATGACACCCACTTCGGGCAGGCCCGGCGCCTGCACGCGATCTTCGAGCACAGACGACCCGGGTCGCGTCGAACTGGGGATCTTCAGGCCGTCGACGAGCAGGACGCCGTGGATGCCCGAAGGCTCGATCCTCGTCGCCACGGCCATATCGACGACGAGCCACGTTCCCTCGGTAGTCCCCTGCCACGGAGAGAACGAATCCGTTACCTCCACGGATTGCGCGAAGCGGAGATTCTCGAACGTTGCCTCGAGGTTGCGTCCGATGCCCTTCTCACCCTGTCCCACGACGACCTGGAACGGTCCGAGACGCGCCTCCGCGACGGGCGCCGCGGCGTGCACGAGGCCAGCGGCGACCAGGAGGGCCAGGCCGATGACGATTGTCGCGAGCCGCCTCATCCGCGGTCCTCGATCGTGACGTCGACGAACGCCGCGGGCTGCGGGTCGGTCCAGTAGTCGCCAAAGGTGACGAAGTTGTCAGTGAATAGGGTGCGCGCGGTGATCGTGACGCGCACGGTGTCGCCGTCATCGAAGGCGTCGGCGGGCACCTCCCAGACGTAGCCCACGTCGAGGGGAACCCGAGGAATCGCAATCGGATTACCCGTGAGATCGCTCAGCAGCACGCGGTTCTGGGTGTACTGCTCCGTCTCACCGAGGAAGTCGAGCCGCAGCAACTCCTGCAGACTCGTGTATTCGGTCCAGTTGTTCGTCACCCTTGCGGTCACGACGAGCAGGCGGTTTCCCTCCTCCGGCTCGTTGTACTCGCTGGGGTACGCGTCGTACAGTCGCGCGCCCGTGATGGTCGCCGTAAATTCCTCACCGATGAGCTCGTCCCCCACCGACAGGACGGGCACGTCGACCTCCCCGGCGCCGTCCGCCTCCTCGAGGCCGCCGAATAGCGCCGAAGCTCCCAGTACGAGTACGGCGGCCAGGATAATCCACCACAGCGTCGGCACGGCGGCGAGCAGCCGCACCATCCACTGCCGAACGTTCGTCGTTCTAGACGCCACCGCCACCGCCACCTCCGCCGCCACCGCCGGATGAACCGCCGCCGCCTGAGCCGCCGCTCGAGCTGCTGGACGAGCTCCCCGAATATGAGCTCGCTGCAGTCGAAGACATCGAGCTGATGCTCGAGGCGAAGACCGCGGCGTTGAACGCGGTCGACCCCGAGTAGTAGTCGGGCGGGTTGTCGACGTAATACCGGCCGAGTTCCTCTGCCCACTGCTTTTCGAGGCCGAAGAGCACGGCATAGGGCAGGAGCTTCTCGTACACGTCGACGACCTGGCGGGGATCCGTCGAGGAGATGGCCTCGCGCTCGGCGGTGGACGGGGCTTGCAGCATCCGCAGTCGGTCCTGCTCGGCGAGCTTGATGTAGAGCTCGAGCCCCTTGAGATGGTCGCGCAGTTCGGCACCCTTGTCGGTCAGCGGAACCCGGAAGATCGTGCCGAATACGACGAGCACGGCGATGATCACCGGAATGAAGACGAGTAACGGGATCGCACCGCCGATCGAGTCGTCCAGCATCGTGACGCCGAATACGAACGTGCCGATCGCACCGAGGATCGCGAGCAGGAAGGGAAGGATCGCGAAGCGAGCGGTTCCCTTCTTGCGGAGTCCGTTGCGCGTCGCATCCGCCGTAGCCGTCTTGACGATCGCCTGAACGTGCTTGGAGAGAATCGTGTCGGTCGAGGTCATGAGGTAGCCCGTGCCGGGCTGGAGTGAATACCCGAAAAGCGCTTGCGCGAGATTGAGCGCGGGACCCGAGAGGCCTGAGGCGTCGATGAGTTCGAGCAGATACACCTTGGAGGTCGAGAGGAAACCAAGCCTCTCCTGTTCGACGATTCGGATGCGGCGGCGAACCGCGAAGTCGACGAACTGCGCGGCCGCCGCACGCTTGGTCTTGCCCAGGATCACCGCTGCCTCGAAGAGGTCAAGGTCCTTCGGGGGCGCGTACTCGGCGATGATCGTGGGACGACCGCGGCCGTCGGCGAGCGTGGTGAACCGCAGGATGATGCCCCAGACCGCGGCGCCCACCGCCGCGAGTCCACTGAAGATCTGAAGGAAAGAGACGGGCGAGGCGAGGTAGCTGTCGTCGCGAGGCACGAAGGTGTGCGGCTCGAAGCCGATCGCGATGGTGAGGTTCTGATACGGCTGGAGATTCTCCGCGCTCGCCGAGAGTACGGTGCCGTCGGGCTCGTCACTCACCGTGATGCCACTGCACGGAGTCGTGGACGCCGCGTAGCCCTGGTAACGCGCGTTCTGACCGGTGAGGCTCGATGCGAGTTCGGTGGGCACGTGAACGCGAACCGACACGGAACCGAACGGCTGGGCCCATCCAACCCCGTTCGTGTCCCAGTAGAACTCGTCGTCGTTCGTGTCGGCGAAGAACCGGGTGACGTTCTTCTGGGTGTAGGTGAACACGTAGGTCTGGGCACCCCGAACGTAATCGTCGGCGCGGGAGGTGACGAGGGTGAAGCCGTCCTCCGACTCGAGTTCGTAGGGTCGGGGGTTTCCCGCGCCGTCGGTCACGCTCACGACCTGCACGTCGGTCGGAACGCCCTGGTAGTCCTCGGGGATGGCGCGACGCATCCCTCGGTTCTGATCAAAGTCGGGGAAGATCGCGACAAAGGTCTCGACGGTCGTGAGGATGCTGCGGCCGTCGGCATCCGTATCGAGGTAGTAGTCGGCGGAGAAGCTCTCGAACACGAAATCGTTGGTGTCCGTGCGCAGTCGGCTGGAGGCGTCCGATGCGAGGGCGGCGGTTCCGGATCCGAGCACGGCGAGGAGCGCGAACGCACCCGCGGCGATCGAGACGAGGACGCGTTTCATGGGTCCAAGCTAGCCGACGTAGGCTGATTTCATGGCCACGTCCAGCCCGCTCGAGAACCTCCGCACCCTCGTACGAATCCCGACGATCTCGCGCGCTGAGGTATCCGAGACGGACTGGAATCCGTTCGACCGATTCATCGAGACGATCGCGGCGCTCTACCCGCGAGTGCATTCGACGCTGACGCGCGAAATCGTGGATGGTCACACCCTCGTCTTTCGGTGGGTCGGGCGCTCCACCGCCGACGCGACCGTGCTGCTGGCCCACTACGACGTCGTGGCCGCGACCGATCTCGGCTGGGACCACGGCGCCTTCGACGCTCACGTGACGGGCGAGGGCGAGGACGAGACCGTGTGGGGTCGCGGCACGATCGACAACAAGGGAGCGGTCGTCGCGATCCTCGAAGCCGTCGAAGCCCAGGTCGCGGCCGGGCAGGTGCCCGCGAGTGATATCTATCTCGTGTTCGGGCACGATGAGGAGACCCACGGAACGGGTGCCGCGTCCGTCGCGCGACTGCTCGAGGAGCGCGGCATCCATCCGGCGCTCGTGCTCGACGAGGGCGGGGCGATCGTTCAGGGATTTTTCCCGGGTGTCGACCGGCCCATGGCAGCGATCGGGGTCGCCGAGAAGGGAACGACGGTCGTGCGGCTCGTCGTCGACCAGCATGGTGGCCACGCATCCACTCCCCCGCGCATGACCGCGACGGTGCGGCTGGCCCGCGCGATCCTGCGCCTGAACTCGCGCCCCTTCCCGTCTCGTTTCAATCGCACGACACTCGACCTCATTCACATTGCGGGGCGCAATGCGACGGGGGCGCTCGGCTTCGCCTACCGCAACACGTGGCTCACGCGCGGTCTACTCAAGTCGGTCTTCACGCGGCGCAGCCCTGAGGCCAATGCGATGACGCGCACGACTCAGGCCGTTACGGTGCTCGAGGCGGGACACGCGCGCAACGCACTACCGGAGCGCGCGACGGCCGTCATCAACATGCGCGTTGCGGTCGGCTCGAGCATCGAAAGCGCAGTGGCGCACGTGCGACGCGCGGTGAATGATCCGCTCGTCGCAGTCGAGCTCGTCGAGGGCGACGAGCCGATGCCCGTCTCGCCCACCACCGGCCAGCCCTGGGAAATTCTCCGCGCGACAGTCGAGAGCGTGTATCCGCACGTGATCGTCGCCTCGTATGTGCAGAACGGGGCGACGGACAGCCGTAGCTTCACGCGCATCTGCTCCGCGATCTATCGATTCACGCCCTTCGAACTGAGTCAGGAGGAACGGGATGCCCTGCACGCGCGCAACGAGCGAATCCGGTCGGCGACGTTCCTGCGTGGCATCGAGTTCTACCGCGCGCTGTGCGCTCGGCTCTGACCGCGCCTGTCAAGGCGCCCAGGTATGGGCTCTAACCGCCGCGACTAGTGCGGCGGGATCGTGGTGATCGGTCGGGACATGGGCGGGGCGCCGGCAAGGCGTTCGAGCGCGGGGCGCAGTTCGGCTAACCATGCCTCGTACCCTGCCGCGGTGAGGTGAAGGCGATCATCTGAGTAGCGCGGATCGATCTCGCCGTCGTCGAGCGCGAACGCTGGCCACAGGTCGAGGAACTGTGCGTGGACCGTTGGGGCGAATTGGCGCAGGTGGCGGTTGGCGTCCTGGATCTGGTCGGCGAACTCCCGGCCGCGCGGCATGATCGACTGAACGAGGGTGCGAGCGCCCGGAAGTGTGCGCCGTAGCTGCACGAGCAGCAACTCGATATTGCGCACCACGTGCTCGACGCTGCGGCGCTCGTTGCCGAAATCGTTGGTGCCGATGAGCAGGGCTACGGTGTCGGGCTCGAGCGCGACGACTTCGTCAAGCCGAGCGATGACGTCGGCCGTCGTGTTCCCGCTGATCCCGAGATTACGGGCATCGAGGTCAGGGAACCACTCGGTCCAGTCTGCGTGTTTGGTGATGCTGTCGCCCAGAAAAACTATCGTCACTCACCCATCATGCGCCCACGGCGAGGGGCCGTCCAGCCATCGCTCGAGCTCGGTGGGCGAATCCGTGATTATCCCGTCGACGCCGAGGGCGATCGCCTCACCCCAGGTCTTCTCGTCATTGAGGGTGTAGACGAGTACCCCGAGTCCGGCCTCGTGGATACGGTCGACGGCACCCGGCTCCCTCTCGAGGAACGCCTTGCTGGTGACGATCGCGACCGCCCCGCACAGCGCGGCGAGGATGCTCGGGTCTCCCGTGACTTGCCGAGAAATGATGAGTCGTGGCAGGTGAGGGGCCACCTCCGCAACCGCCTGCAGAGTGACCACGTCGAAGCTGGCAATGAGTACCCGATCCTCCATACCCGCGGTGCGCACCTGCTGCGAAACCAGCGCCGTCTGCTCCCGTGTCCACGATCCCTTGAGCTCGAGAATCGCGCGCTTGTCGGAGGTCCAGACGAGATCGAGAAACTGCTCGAGGGTTGGCACACGCGTGCCGGCGAAATCCGGGGAGAACCAGGATCCGGCGTCGAGTGCGGAGATTTGCTCGGCGGTCCATTCCCACACCGGCCCCGATCCGTTCGTCGTGCGATCGAGCGTCCAGTCGTGCATGATAATCGGCACGCCGTCGGAGGTGAGCTGAACGTCGGTCTCGACGAATTCCGCCGAGCTGTCGATCGCGAGCTGGAAGGCGGGCAGTGTGTTCTCGGGAGCGAGCACTTTCTCACCCCGGTGACCCGCGATGAACGCGACCTGTCCCGGTGAACGCAGTGAGTCGAACATGCTGGCAGCTTTGACGTCGGATGCTGTCGGGGTGACGGCGAGCACGAGCACAAGCGCCGTGGTCGCGAGCGCAGCGGCGATAGGTCGGCGCGCACGCCAGGCCGCCGAATCACCTAGCCGGATGAGCCATCGCTGGGATGTCGTCATTGACGCCCCGTTCCATAGTCGGGTTGACCCGCTCCTTCGCGGGTCCCCCAACTATAACGGCTTCGTTACCATTTCGTTACTTTTCTGTGGCGATCCGCTCGTCGATCGCTGCGCGTCGGGGAATCGAGGGAACGGCTCCGTGATGCTCGACCGAGAGCGATGCCGCCGTCACGGCGAATCGCAGCGCGGACTCGATGGGCTGTCCCTCGTCGAGGGCGGCCGCGAGAGCACCGCAGAACGTGTCACCCGCGCCCGTAGCATCCACAGCAGCGACGGATGGGGCGGGCACCCGCACCTCGCCGGCGTCGCGACCGTAGACGACCGCCCCCTCCGCGCCGAGGGTCACAATGACGGTCGGCACGAGATCGGTCAGATCGGTTCCCGGTCGGCCGGCCGCGAGATGTTCGGCTTCGTGCTCGTTGACGATGAGGATGTCGAGAAGGCCCAGCAGTGCGTCCGGCAGATCGCGGATCGGTGCAGCGTTGAGCACTACGGTCGTGCCCGCCGCCCTTCCGACGCGTGCCGCGGCCTCGACGGTCTCGAGCGGGATCTCCAACTGCATCACGAGCACCGAGGCGGCCTGGATCGCGCTCTCATCGGCGTGAGTCAGTCCCGTGAGGCGGGCGTTGGCGCCGCCCTCGACGATGATGGTGTTCTCGCCCGAATCATCCACGGCGATGAGTGCTGTGCCCGTGGGCGCATCGAGTTCGCGAACGAGGGTGGCGCCGATTCCGTCGGCCTCGAGCCCGCTGCGGATCGCGGTGCCGAAGCCGTCGGAACCGAGAGCAGAAATGAACTCCGTGGATGCCCCCGCTCGAGCCGCCGCCACGGCCTGGTTCTGCCCCTTGCCGCCGTGAGCGGTGGAAAAGCCGGTGGAGAGCACCGTTTCCCCGGGAGCCGGGATGCGCTGCACCCGGAAGATCTGGTCCATGTTGGAACTACCGACGACGATGACTGGCACGCGTCAACGTTAGTGGAGCGGATCAGATTTTCGCGGAGATGGCGCCGCGACTCACGCAGTCGCCGCCGCACTCGCCTCTCGGGTGATGCGGTTGGCCATTCCGCTGAAAATGATGCCGTGGAACGGCAGGATCGCGTACCAGTAGAGTCGCCCGCCCAGCCCCATCGGGAAGTAGACGGCACGCTGGTGGTAGATGCTGCCGCCCTCCGGGTCGGCGGTCGTCGTCAGCTCGAGCCAGGCCAACCCGGGAAGCTTCATTTCTGCGCGCAGACGCAGGAAGTGGCCGCGCTCGAGCGCCTCGACGCGCCAAAAGTCGAGCGCCTCGCCCACCGCCAATCGGGAAGGGTGACGGCGGCCGCGACGCAATCCGACGCCACCGACGAGCTTGTCCGCCCATCCGCGTAATGCCCACGCGAGCGGGAACGAATACCAGCCGTTGTCGCCCCCGATCCCCTCGACTACCGCCCAGAGCCGCTCCACCGGCGCGTCCGAGTGCTGTTCCCGCACGTCGGTGAACACGGTATGCCCCGACCAGTCAGGGTCGCTCGGGATGAGGTTCGAGGGTGCCCCCTCGACGGTCGCGTTCTGCCAACTCGTCTCGACCTCACCGTCACGCATCTTCGCGAGCGCGAGGCGCACTGCCGCCCGGTAGCGCGTGAGACCACCGGGAGGATCGGGGATGTACTCCTCGATGTCGTGCTCGCCGACGACGCAATCGAACTGGAGCGACTCGATAATGGGCACCGCGAGTTGGCGCGGGATCGGCGTAACAAGGTTGACCCATTGCGAGGCAAGCCACGGGGTGAGTACCGGGAGACTCGCGATCGGGCGCTGGCGCAGTCCCGCTTCGAGCGCGTAGCCGTTCATCATCTGCCCGTACCTGAGCACATCGGGACCACCGATGTCGAACGTGCGGTTGACATCCGCCGGCAGGTCGGCGGCCTCGACAAGGTAGTAGAGCACGTCGCGAATCGCGATCGGCTGGATGAAGTTACGCACCCACTTCGGCGCTGGCATGTAGGGCAGCACCTCGGCGAGGTGCCGGATCATCTCGAACGACGCCGACCCCGACCCGATGACGACGCCGGCCTGCAAACGCGCGAGAA
>CAYZHZ010000101.1:0-10466 GCA_964477625.1 uncultured Salinibacterium sp. | reverse complement strand
CTCGACACGAAGCTCGACGGCATCCCGTCGTCGGTGCTCTCGGCCGCGCTGACCCAGGCGAAGGACGCCCGCCTGACGATCCTGAACGTGCTCAACGCGGCGATCGACGCGCCCGACGAGATGGCGCCCACCGCGCCGCGCGTCATCAGCGTGCAGATCCCCGTCGACAAGATCGGTGAACTCATCGGCCCGAAGGGCAAGACGATCAACCAGATCCAGGACGACACCGGAGCGGACATCTCGATCGAGGACGACGGCACGGTCTACATCGGCGCAGTGGACGGCCCCTCGGCAGAGGCAGCCCGCGCGGCCGTCAACGCAATCGCGAACCCCCTGAACCCGGAGGTCGGCGAGCGGTTCCTCGGAACCGTCGTCAAGCTCGCGACGTTCGGTGCATTCGTCTCGCTCACCCCGGGCAAGGACGGACTGCTGCACATCAGCGAAGTCCGCAAGCTCGCTGGCGGCAAGCGGGTGGAGAACGTTGAAGATGTGCTTGCCGTGGGTCAGAAGATCCAGGTAGAAATCACGAAGATCGACGACCGCGGAAAGCTCTCGCTGGCTCCGGTCGACGACAGCGCGGAGTCCGCTGACACCGACAGCTCGGTCGCGGCATCCGAGGGTCCTGAGGCTCCCGCAGAGGGCTAGGCATTCGGGCACGACGACGGACTCATTCCTGCGGGAATGGGTCCGTTGTCATTTCCGTCGTGACGTGCGCCCCCGAAACTGGGGCGCCACGAAGCCGGGGTACAGGCCCTACTGTTGCTGCGTGGCCCGTTACCCAACTGTTATCGTCACGCAGTTCGATCAGTTCATGCAGGATCTACTGAATTGGCTCGATAGCGCGTGGTACGTGTGGGTGGCGATGGCGACGTGCTTCGTGCTCGTCGTCGCGATCGTCGTGATTTCCAAGGCGCGGGCGCGCATACGCCGCCGCATTCCGCAGTATCGTCGTCAGCTCTCCTGACCACACGACATCGTCACACCGTTTCCGAAACTCCCATGAGTTGCGCTCGCGCTACAACGTGTTCGTGGAGAACGAACCCGAGCATTCCTGGAGTTGCGTCGTCAGGAAGGTCCAGGCGCTCGACATCGAGCGCACTGAGGGTGAAAAAGTAGCGGTGCTCCCCGTGCCCGGCGGGGGGAGCAGCGCCCTGGAATCGTGAGAGACGCAGCTCGTTGGGGAGCGTGATCGCCCCGGCGGGGAGGAGCCCGACATCCGGATCACCAGCGTTCTGCGGGAGCGAGGTGAGTTTGGCAGGAAGGTTGTACACAGCCCAGTGCCACCAACCGCTCCCGGTGGGGGCGTCCGGATCAAACATCGTGAGTGCAAAGCTTCGGGTGCCCGAAGGGGCGCCCTCCCAGTGCAAAGTCGGCGAACGATCCTCTCCACCCGCGTGAGCGATTCCCGATCTGGCCCACTGCGGCAGGGTCTCGCCATCCGCAAAGTCTGGACTCACGAGGCGGAAGGAGGGAACATCGGGCAGTCGCCAGTTCGGATGATTGCTCATCGACTCATTATCCCGACGGCCGGGGGACTAGTCGATGACGACGGGTGGCTGATACGGGTCCCAGATACCCGTCTGAGACAGCCACACCACTGCCCAGGTGAGGCCGATGACCGCAATCATTGCGACCGCGAGCACGACGAGCACGCGTCGGGGCTCCGGGCGCGTGAAATACACGATGAACATAACCGCGAGCAGCACAATGAGAACTCCGATCCCCACGAGGGGGGCCACGGGAGGAATGGGGGATCCGCAGCCGGGAGGTGCCGGGTAGATGAGGATGCACACCTGACCGACCTGCTGAAGCGGCCAGAGAATCGCGGTTCCCAGGGCCGCGAGTACCGCTCCGATGATGAGCCACATACGGGGCTTGCGAATGGGAAGCTGATCGGTCGTCATGTCGTCGTTCCTTTGTGGTCGGTCTAACTACTGAGACGAATACCTCGCCCATAACGTTGTGTCGAGAATATTCTGGAGGTCACCGGGGGAAGGGCGCTATGGCGGAGATGACGAATGACCCCGGCGCGCCAGTTCTCAGTAGCGGCCTGCGGCGCCGCATTGGGCGTTCCGACCTCGAGGTCTTTCCACTCGCGATAAGCGGGAACGTGTTCGGATGGACGGCGGATGATCCCAGCACCAACGCCATCCTCGACGAGTATTTCGCGCTCGGTGGCAACTTCATCGACACGGCCGATTCGTATGCGGCGGGTCGCAGCGCGCATCGCGTGTGCGCAAGTAGGAGTGGCACCGATGATCGCGCTGCAGAACCACTACAACCTCATGCACCGCAGCGAGTACGAGGGAGATCTCGCGCATGTCGCCCGCTCGCAAGGGCTTGGCGTCATGCCTCGGTTTGCTCTCGCGAGCGGGTTCCTCACCGGTAAATATCGGCGTAGAGCGGATCTCACGGTGAGCGAGCGGGGGAGCGAAGTGGCCCGAATGCTAGGCCGTCGGGGGCTGCCCATACTCGCGACGCTCGATGACATCGCCGCGGCTCACGAAGCGTCGGTCGCGTCCGTCGCGCTCGCGTGGCTGCTCACGAAACCGAACGTGGTCGCGCCCGTCGCGTCTGCTCGCGCACGCGAGCAAGTCCGCGACCTGACTGCAGCGGCGAGCATCCAGCTCACCCGGCATCAGGTCGCGGACCTCGATCGAGTGTCGGCTCAGCGCTGATATCGGCGCTTAGAACAGACCGGGGATCGAGAGCCAGCCCAGCCCGGCGAGCACGACGATGGCCGTGAGGATCAGGGCGATCACGGTGACTACCCACACGCCGCGACGAGTTGATCCGCGAAGGATGAGCACGAGTATGAGCGTGACGAGCAGCAGGATCGCCCACGTGAGCAGGCCCAACGGAGCAGGGAAGGCAACGAACAGCGAAACGAGCAGGAGGGCCGCGAAGACGATCTCCGCGATCGCGAGAATCGAGTTCGCGCCGCGTCCACGGACGCGCGCGATCCCGTCATACAGCGAGAGGGCTCCCGCGAGGATCGTGATGATGAAGAGGAGGTTGAC
Source organism: uncultured Salinibacterium sp. (assembly GCA_964477625.1). Taxonomy (GTDB): domain Bacteria; phylum Actinomycetota; class Actinomycetes; order Actinomycetales; family Microbacteriaceae; genus Rhodoglobus. The sequence goes on along the minus strand of CAYZHZ010000101.1, from coordinate 7,446 downwards.
GGTGATCATGCACTTCGCCTTCGGTTGGAGGGTTGCCCCGCGCCCCAGATGACACGGAACGTGCCCAGCCTAGAGCTGCCGTGGACCGTGACGGGGAGGGTTGCGTCAGAGCGCTTCCGCGAGTACGCGATCAGTGGCGCGAGTCAGCGCGGCTGTCGCCGCGATCGAGTCACCCGCGTAGCCGCCCGAGACCGCGCCGTCGCGGGCGAGCAGTAGTTCGTCGGCGGCATCGCCCGGAAACGGGTGACCCATCTGCTTGAGCAGGTCAGCGAGAGAGTCCACGTACCACTCGCGGTGGTTCGTCACGATCCGGCGCACGGGGTGGCTCGCGTCGGGAAACTCCGCTGCGGCGTTGATAAACGGGCAGCCCCGGAAACCAGGAGTCGCTATGTCTGCAGCAACAGAGTGAACCCACGCACGCAGTGCACTCTCGGCGGTTGGGTGTGAGGTGATGATGCTGTCGATCTGTGCCCGTACGGCGTCGTGACGCGCCGAGATGTACTCGACGATCAGATTGTCCTTTGCGCGGTAGTGCTTGTAGAAGGTCGCCTTGGTGACCGACGACGCGCTGATGATGCGATCGACCCCGACGTTTCGGATGCCATCTCCGTAGAAGAGTTCATTGGCCGTGTCGAGATTGCGGCCCTGCGGTGGAGCGCGGTGTGTCGTCGGAGGGGTACCGACTTCGGCCACTGCGCGCTCCTTGCGGGGGTACGAGGTGGAGGGGATCCACCCCGGTGGGTGCACGACCGCCATCGGGTTGGCGGTTGTGCGTGGGCTTCGGGTGCCCGAGAAACAACCTAGCACGGGGGGACAGACAGACCAGTCTGTTTGTCCACATTGAAGTGCCCCAAAATCTGGGGCGTGATTGATGACGTAGGCTCGATCCGATGAACGGCGCCGTCACACTCCCGCTCGATCTCGCGCAGATGACCTTCACCGCTTCGGGTGACTCCCTGGTTCGGCGCACTGTGCTCCCGAGCGGCGTTCGCATCCTTTCCGAGAACGTTCCGGGCGCTCGCAGCTCCACGATCGGGTATTGGGTCGCGGTGGGTTCGCGTGACGAGGTGCCCGAGACCTTCGGGTCCACCCACTTCCTCGAGCACCTCTTGTTCAAGGGGACGCTCACGCGTAATGCCCTCGACATCGCGGTCGCTTTCGACTCCGTGGGTGGCGAACACAATGCGCTCACAGCCAAGGAGTACACCTGCTACTACGCCAAGGTGCAGGATCGTGATCTGCCCATGGCCGTCGACGTTCTCGCCGACATGTTCACCTCCTCGCTGCTCGAGCCTGAGGAGTTTGAGACTGAGCGTGGCGTGATCCTCGAAGAACTCGCAATGGCGGACGACGACCCAGGCGACGTCACGAGTGAGCGGTTCTTCGAGGCAGTGCTCGGCGACCATCCGCTCGGCCGACCGATCGGGGGCAACCCCGCGACGATCAAGGCTGTCACGCGACAGGCGGTCTGGAGCCACTACCGGGCGAACTATCGCGCGCAGGATCTCGTCATCACGGTGGCGGGCGCTGTGGACCACGACGAGCTGGTGCGGAGCGTCACCGCGGCTCTCGAGCGCGCCGGGTGGGATCTCGCAGTGCCGTCGAGACCGGTCGAACGACGCGACGCAACAAACGGACCCATAAGTCAGGGCAGCCCGCTGGTCGTCGTTCAGCGTCCGATCGAGCAAGCCAACATCATCCTTGGCGTACCGGGAGTGGCCGCTGCCGACGATCGACGCGCCGCGCTCACGGTCCTCAACTCGATCCTCGGCGGCGGGATGTCGAGTCGCCTGTTCCAGGAGATCCGCGAGAAGCGCGGGCTTGCATACTCGGTCTACTCGTTCTCCCCGTCCTACTCCGACGCTGGCCTCTTTGGCATATACGCGGGATGCTCACCATCGAAGGCGTCGCAAGTGACGGAGCTCATGCTCGGGGAATTCGCCCGTCTGGCCTCTGATGGAGTCACGGACGAGGAGATGCGGCGGGCAGTGGGCCAGCTGAGCGGGGCATCCGCCCTCGCACTCGAAGATTCAGACACCCGCATGTCGAGGCTCGGTCGCAGTGAACTGACCCTCGGTGAGTTCGTCGACCTCGACGAATCGCTTCGCCGACTCGGTGCCGTCACCGCTCAGGACGTGCGGGAACTTGCCGCCGATCTTGTGACGCGACCCGTCTCGATCGCCGCGGTCGGCGCGGTCGACTCGAACTCCCTCGCGGGATTGGCGGCACCGTCGCCCCCCATTTCGTAGCAGTCAGAATTGCAGGTATCACCGCATGGCCCATTACCTCTACCTCGTTCGCCACGGCGAACAGCAGGACGCCGAGTACGGACTCCCCGACGGTCCCCTCTCCCCGCGGGGCAAGAGGCAGGCGACGGCCCTCGCGGAACGTCTCAGCGGCGTGCCATTCACGAACTCTTGGCACTCGCCTCTCCAACGGGCAGCTGAGACGGCGACGATAATGACCGAACGGATGCCCGCACTCGAGTCTCGCCCTAGCGCGCTTCTCATGGACTGCATCCCCTCTGGTCCCACGCCCGACATGCCGCACGCATTCGAACCGTTCTTCGGAGCGGTCACACCAGCGGAGATCGAAGCGGGCGAAGCGCAGATGGCAGACGCTATTGCGGAGTTCATGGCTCCCGCGCGAGAGGACCGCCACGATCTGCTCATCACACACAATTTCGTGATCTCGTGGTTCGTTCGTGAAGTATTCGATGCGCCCGCGTGGCGCTGGCTCGGCCTGAACCAGGCGAACTGCGGCCTCACGATCATCCGCGTGCGCAGTGCGAAGCCGCCGGTGCTCGTGACCCACAACGACCTGGGCCACCTGCCCGTCGAACTACGCACGGGTCTGCCGGCAGAGCAACCCTTCTAGACGTTTTTGCGGTACCAGTCCGTTGCGTTGGGGTTGTCGTTGTAGGCCGGGATGCTCTCGTAGCCGCTCGATCGATACAGCCCGCCTGCCGCCTCGAGACTCGAATGGGTATCGAGCACCAGTTCGACCGCACCGAGCGCGATAGCGCGCTTTTCGAGGCGCGCGAGAATTCGCCGACCGAGCCCTCTGCCGCGCGCAAGCGGGCGCACCCAAAGGTGTTTGATCTCGAATCGACCGTTCCCGAGGGCTCGTATGCCTCCGCAGCCCACATTCTCGCCGAACTCTCGAGCAACGAGAAAGACTCCCGCGGGCTCGGTGAATGCCGCCGGATCGGGGAAGGTGGTGCGATATCCACCGGCGACGGGAAAGCGGGATGCGCGGTATGCGAAGTACTCGGTGAGCAACGCGTGGGCCGCTGGATCGGTCACGGCGACGACGCGGAAGGTGAGCACGGGCCGATCGTACCCTTCCGCGCGCGTTGATAGATTGGCGGAATGACCACGAAAGTCGCCGTCGTCGGCGCTCGAGGCCGCATGGGCCAACTCACGCAGCACATCATCGAGTCCTCGAACGAGTTCGAGCTCGTCGCGGCGCTCGGCTCAGGCGATGACCTCGAGGAGATGATCGGGGCCGACGTCGTCGTTGACGTCACGATCCCCGCCGTGTCTCAGTCAGTCGTCGAGTTTGCGGTCGCCCACGGGATCAGCGTTCTCGTTGGCACATCGGGCTGGTCGAGCGATCGCATCGCGAGCCTCGAGAGCACCGTCGCCGCCGCGCCACAGCCGGTCGGCGTCATCATCGTTCCGAACTTCTCGGTTGGCTCAGTTCTCGCGACGGCTTTCGCGGCCAGAGCCGCACGGTTCTTCGACTCCATCGAGATAGTCGAGGCCCACCATGCGTCGAAGATAGATTCTCCCTCGGGTACCGCAGTGCGTACGGCAGAGCTGATGGGTGCCGCGCGTGCCGACCTCGGCCCCGTCGCGGCTCCCCACGTCGACCAGCGTGCCCGTGGTCAGCAGGTATCGAGTATTCCGATCCACAGTTTGCGCATGCACGGCATCGTTGCAAAGCAGGACGTGATCTTCGGCGGCACGGGCGAAGTGCTCACCATCAGTCACGACACACTGGCGCCTACCGCCTACGAGGCCGGAATCCGTCTGGCGCTGCGGGCGGCCTCGTCAGCGACCGGGGTGATCGTGGGTCTGGACAAGCTCCTCGATCTCGGACTGGATTCCGCTGACCGATGAGCGCACGTATCGGGGCACTTGTCATGGCCGCCCTTGTGGTCCTTTACCTGGTTTTTGTGGGGCAGTATGCCTTCCTACTCGTGACGAGCCAGCAACCGGCCGCCATAACGCTGGGCATTGCGCTCGGCGTGCTTCCCTTCATTGGCGCGTGGCTGCTCGCCGCTGAACTTCTGTTCGTCGTGCGCGGCCAGCGGCTCGTGCGCCTGCTTCGGGACGAGGGCGGACTGCCCGTAGACGACCTCCCGCGGCTCCCGAGCGGCCGCATAGATCCGGTCGCTGCCGACAACGAGTTCCCGCGTTATCGCGAAGAAGTGGAGAACGAACCCGGGTCGTGGCGGGCGTGGCTGCGTCTCGGGCTCGCCTATGACGCGAGCGGCGATCGCCGGCGGGCACGCTGGGCCACCCGACGTGCTATCTCACTGGAGCGATCTGCACGATCGTCCGGCTGATCGCCTGCTCGATCGTTTCATCTCGGAACGTAAAGCCATCACCAATAAGTCGTTCGCTCACGACGTGCTGGCTCGAGAGCAGCAAGTCGTCGGCGGCGTCCCCAAGCAGTCGAAGCGCGAAAGTTGGAATCACGAAGGGGTGCCAGCGCGCGAGGGCCAGCGCGAGAGTTCGTGTCGTTTCGCCCGCCGTGGCTGCCGTCGGCCCCACGATATTGACGGGCCCCGCGAGCGTAGAGGTAAGCAAATGGATGATCGCCGCCGCCTCGTCGTGCACACTCACCCACGGCCACACCTGCTTTCCGCTGCCGATGCGTGCACCGAGACCGAGCTTCGTGAGCGCGATAAGCGGCGTAAACGCGCCCCCGCGCCCGACCACGAGGCCCGTGCGGAATGTCACAACGCGCGTCGTGGCGGGGGTGAGCGCTGCGGACTTCTCCCAGGCCTCAACGACGTCGCTCAGAAAACCCGAGCCCTTGGGGGAGCCCTCGGTTAGCGTGACGCCAGGCTGATCGCCGTAGTAGCCCACAGCTGAACCGTTGAGAAAGATCGTGGGCGGGTTGTCTGATGTCGCGATCGCTTCGGCGATCGTCTGCGTTCCGCGCACGCGGGAATACAAGATCTTGCGCTTGTAGCCAGGAGTCCAGGGAATGCGCCCCGTTGGCACGCCCGCAAGATTGACGATGGCGTCAGCAGCCTCGATTGCCTTCGGATCGACTGTGCGGTCATCCGGTGACCACGAATACTCGCCGATCATGCGGGCGTTGCCGCGCACGAGCTTCATGACGACGTGGCCTTGCTCCCGCAGCTGGCGACACAGTTCCGTGCCGATGAACCCCGACGAGCCCGCGACGAGAACCTTCACTATGCGAGGCTGGCTTCGAGGGTGATCGGGATGCCGGCGAGGGCTTTCGAGACCGGGCATCCGCCCTTGGCTTCGTCGGCGAGGCGTTGGAAATCTTCTTCAGCGATGCCGGGGACTTTCGCGCTCACGAGAAGGTGGCTTCCCGTGATGCCTTCACCCGGTACGAATGTCACCGCTGCCGTCACCTGAAGACTCTCGGGAGGGGTGCCGTTGTTCCCGAGGGCGTTTGAGAAAGCCATGGAAAAGCACGCGGAGTGGGCGGCCCCCAGCAGTTCCTCGGGGTTGGTGCGACCCGACTCGCCCTCCGAGCGCGCTGCCCAGGTGACGGGGAACTCGGCGGCGTCCGACGAATCGAGTGAGGTGGTACCGGATCCGCTCTTCAGGTCTCCGAACCAGAGGGTAGTTGCTTCGCTCGTGACTGCCATGTGTCTTTCCCTTTCGTCGGGTTCCAGACTATGCGCGGCTACGCTGCGGCGGCACCCTTCTCGCGACCGAGAATGCGTGCCCGAACGAGGAGCAGGTAGATCTGGCAACCGAGGCAGTAGTTGAATGCCGCATTGAGGAACGCCGCGACGAACGCCGCGCCCGCGGCGACCACAAGGGCCAGCGGAACACCCGCAAGATGCAGGATCGCGCCCACGAGCGTGATGGTGAAGCCGACTCCCTGGGCGAAGGTCGGGGGCCTGGCATCCTCGAGTTCGGCCGGCGCACTCAGTCGTGGCCGCACGAGAGAGCGGTAAATCACACCGTAGGGATGCCGTTGCACTCCCGCGAACGCGCCCCACGCAAAGAGCGTGACGAGCACGGCGAAGAGGACGAACGCGGGTTCTGTCGAGCGTTGCGCGATCGTGGTGCCCAGTGGCGTCGCGAGCGCAAGACCGATGACGATGAGAAGGAGCACGGCGGTAATCCCTGCGCTGAAGCGTGGACCCCGTGGATCGATTCGCTTGTTCGTGCTCACGCTGCGACCACGATCCTGTCCAGTTCGGCGGTGAGTAGGTCGCGGCGTGGCGCCCCACCTATGCGTGCACGAACGGCGCCGCGCCGGTCGAGGATGAGCGTGGTCGGCGTCTGCATGATGTGGAATCGGCTTGCCAGGTCTGGCCGTGCGGTCAGGTCGAGGTCGATGTGCGTGACGTCATCCCGCTCCGCAGCGAGCGTGTCGAGCAGCGTGTGGGTTGCTGCACACGGCGCGCACACGTCGGTTGAAAACTGAAGCAGAGTGGCACCGGGCCCGAGGCGCGGGATTCCCGGAATGTCGGCCACGCGGATCACCGTTGACCCGTCAGCCCGCGCGATGCGGCCTTGTCTGGTGCGCCACACGAGCCCCAGCGCGGTGGACGCGACGACGAGCGAGACGAGCACGGATGTGACGAGAGCGGCGTTCATGGTGGTGCCACGATAGGCGCGGTGCAGCACGGAAACGGGAGTGTTTCGAATCGTTACAGGTAGCATTCTCGCGATGACTGACGCTATCCCCACTCCATACGAAGACCTGCTGAGGGACACGCTCGCGACGGGCGCCCAGAAGACGGACCGCACGGGCACGGGTACGCGCAGTGTCTTTGGCCGTCAGCTTCGGTTTGACCTCTCACGAGGCTTTCCCCTGATCACCACCAAGCGCGTGCACTTTAAGTCGATCGCCTACGAGCTGCTCTGGTTTCTTCGCGGCGAGAGCAACATTGCGTGGCTGAAAGACAAGGGTGTCACCATCTGGGACGAGTGGGCGGATGCCGCGGGCGAACTCGGTCCGGTTTATGGCGTTCAGTGGCGTTCGTGGCCCACGCCGAGCGGCGACCAGATTGACCAGATCTCCGACGTGATCACGGCAATCAGGTCGACTCCAGATTCCCGGCGGCTCATCGTCTCTGCCTGGAACCCGGCGGACATCCCCGACATGGCCCTCGCGCCGTGTCACGCGCTATTCCAGTTCTATGTGGCCAACGGCACGCTCTCCTGCCAGCTCTACCAGCGCAGCGCCGACATCTTCCTCGGCGTGCCGTTCAACATC